>CAMMKE010000125.1 GCA_946497375.1 uncultured Mycoplasmatota bacterium | reverse complement strand
CATATAAATCAACATACTTTTTTAATACTTCTATAGAAATACCAGCACTACGCATACATTTTATAAATTCTATTCTTCTTAAGTCATTATCACTATAATCTCTAATTCCGCTACTATTCTTTTTAACTGGACCAATTAAACCTACTTTTTCATAATATCTTAGTGTATCATTAGTCATATTAAATTTTTCGGCTACTTCTTTTATTGTCATATTATTACTTCCCTTCGTAATTATAATAGCATTTAGAGTCTAGTCTAAGTCAATATTATTAAATAATTTTTCATATTAGTTATAAAATAATTATATAATGTTAGTAGTGATGAGGTGAATTTTATGAAGAAGAAAATTATTGGTGGATCTATTATACTTTTAATTCTTGTTATAGGGGGTATTGTTATTGGTTGCAACTTTAATGATAACAAAAGTACTCCTAAAACTTTAACTGCTACTGTTATTGGTGTTAATGATGGTACTTTTACAGTGCAAGATAGTAATAATATTATTTATACTTTTGGACTGGATGATAATAGTTTAGAAATTGGCGAAGTTGTTAAGTTAGAGTATGATGGTTCTTTAAATAAGAATAAGGAAAAGCAAGATAATAAGGTTTTAGGTTATAAAACTGTTAATGGAACTAGTGATAGCGAAGGAATTCCTAGTGAGTGGCAAGATAATGGTATTTTTAAGGATTTTTATATCTTTGCTGCTAAGAAGTTAAAAACTATGTCTCTTGATGAAAAGATTAGTCAATTACTTCTTGTAAGGTATCCTGATAATCCTATTGAAACATTAGAAAATTATCAATTTGGAGGCTATGTCTTTTTTGAAAAGGATTTTAGGGATAAGACGAAACCAGAAGTAAAAGATATGATTAATAATTTACAAAATGTATCTAAAGTACCAATATTAACGGCAGTTGATGAAGAAGGAGGAACTGTTGTAAGAGTTAGTAGTAATCCTAATCTTGCTAGTAGTAAGTTTGAATCACCAAGAGATTTATACTTAAGTGGTGGTTTTGATAAGATAAAACAAGATACTATTAATAAGAGTTTATTGTTATCAGAACTAGGGCTTAATTTGAATCTAGCACCTGTTGTAGATGTATCTACTAATTCAGGTGACTATATGTATAAAAGGGCTTTAGGTGAAAATACAGATTTAACTAGTACTTATGCTAAAACTGTTATTAATGCTAGTAAAGGTTTAGGTGTATCTTATACTTTAAAACATTTTCCAGGATATGGTAATAATGCTGATACTCATACTGGAAGCGTTACTGATAATAGAACTTACGATGATATTGTTAAGAATGATTTACCTCCTTTTGAAGCTGGTATTAATGAAGGAGCAGAAGCTGTGCTTGTGAGTCATAATATTGTTACTAATATTGATAGTAGCAATCCAGCATCACTTTCTACTAATATTCATAACTTACTTAGGAACAAATTAGGATTTACGGGCATTATTATTAGTGATGATTTAGCGATGGGAGCAGTATCTTCTATTGATAATGTAGCGGTTAAAGCCATAATGGCAGGTAATGATTTAATTATTACAACAGATTATGAAGAAAGTTTTAATGATATAAAAGATGCCGTAAATAACAAAACTATTGATGAAGGATTAATTGATAAGTTAGCTTTTAGAGTTCTTGCTTGGAAATATTATAAAGGGTTAATATTTGAAAATCAAAAATAATTAACAACTTGTCTGAACTGGCAAGTTGTTTTACTATCAAGTGCATCTAAATCATTTTGGAAATTCCAATATAATTGTCAAGAAAAGAAAAAGACTTAAGTAAAATACTTAAATCTAATCTAATATATTCTTTAAGACTATTGTCTTTGTTCTACTCATTTCTTTTAGAGTTGTAGATATTCCTTCGTTACCAATACCTGAATGTTTCCAACCACCAAATGGCATTTCCGCAGCACGGAAGAAACTTGCTCCATTGATAACTGCTCCTCCTACTTCAAGAGCGTTAGCTACTTTGAAAGCTGTTTTCATATCTTTGGTCATAATATTTCCACATAGTCCATAACTACTTTGATTTGCTATTTCAATAGCTTCATCAACTGTATCAAAACTACATACAGGAATAACTGGTCCAAAGATTTCCATATCTTTCATAACATCCATATCACGAGTAACATTATCAAGAACTGTTGGTTCTAGGAAAGCTCCGTTTCTTCTACCTCCATAGACAAGTTTAGCTCCTTGTTCAAGAGTCTTTTTAATTTGATCTTGAACTCTTATTGCTGCTTTTTCATTGATTAGACAACCAATATCGGCATCTTCTTGCTGAGGCATTGCAACTTTTAGAGTTTTAATCTTTTCAACAGCACGTCTAACAAATTCATCTTTAACGTCTTTTTGAACTAAGAATCTTTTACTAGCACAACATACTTGTCCTGTATTATAAAGTCTTCCCCAAACCATCTCATCGATAACTAGGTCCATATCAGCATCATTCATAACGATGAAAGCATCATTTCCACCTAATTCTAGCAT
>CAMMKE010000124.1 GCA_946497375.1 uncultured Mycoplasmatota bacterium | reverse complement strand
ATAATTTCAAAAAAATAGTTATTGTTTATGATTATTTTATTAAATGGCAAGATGAGGATGGAATAATTTATATGAGTTTATATGACTTTTTACTGAATGAAAACAGTCTAAAAGAAGCATAATAACCAAAAAGACCTCTATTATTTAGAAGTCTTCTTAAATATAACAAAGGATACACCTTTTTTTTCGTTCTTAACTTTAATATCATAGTTCATTAGTAATAAGGTTTTCTTGACTATTGAAAGTCCTAATCCAAATTCACCCTTAATACCTTTCCGGAACGGAGTAAAGATTCCTTCAAGGAGAGTATCATCGATATTAGGACCATCATTATATAAGGTTAAACGGTTATTTTTGGCAGTAATTTTAATTGTAGACTCTGTATATCTCATAAAGTTAGCAAGTAAATTATCTATTACAGTCTCAAAGTAATCATGAGTACCATAAAATTTACTATTCTTATCAAAAGAAACTTCGAATTTAACATCTTTTCTTCTAAATTTAAATTCTTTAATCGCAGTATTTACTATTTCTTTAATATCCACTAACTTATAGTCTACTTTTTTATTATCTTTTAAATAATCTAATTTATTCAAATAAAGAAGTGAATGAACTTTTAATTCTAATTTTTCTGTTTGTTCACTAATAACATCTATTACAGTATTAGCATCTTCAATTTTATCATTATAAGCTTCTATATATGATTTTATTACGGTGAGAGGTGTTTTAAAATCATGTGAAATATTTTGATACATTTGATTACGATACTCTTCTTGGTTCTTTAAAGAGATACGCATATCTTCAATAGCCAATTCTAATGAACGCATTTCATCGTCAATTTGAAATGATATACTATGATCATAGTTATCATTATCAATATTGTCAATTTTTTGTTTTAACTTTTCTATTTTACGGACTATAAAGCTTCCCCAGAATATAAGGATAAGGGCTATTATTAGAAAAGCTAGTATTACTACAGGTAGTACTGCGTCTAATATATCTTGTTTAGTCTTTTCAATATAAGTATCATTGGTAAGAGCTATTTTAGTAACATCATCATTATGGAGTGTATAATAATAATAAATTTGGTTTTTATAAATAAATTTTCCGTAATTATCGGTAAAAGCATCCATGATATCATTAACATCGCTAAATTCTATAATATCATGGATATTATCTGAATAGGCAACTGTATTACCAAATTTATATAGGTAAGCAATCTCAGTTGTAACTAAGTCTTCATTTATATCTGATTGGACAAATTCAAGAGGTTCCCTTAAGTAACTATAGATATTACTTTCAGCTGATGGAACTATTACTTGAGGTAAGATGATACCAAGAGTTAGAAAGAAAGCTAGAAATACTACTATTATTAATATTAATAACTGATGAGATAGTTTATTAAAGTATTTCATGCACTTAATCTATATCCATATCCATAGATAGTATTAACGTTTAATAAAGGCATTTTCTTTCTAAGTCTTCTAACTAAATCATCGACAGCTCTATCGCTTCCAAAGTAATCATTTCCCCATACAGCATCTAATATATCTTCTCTTGAAAAACTCTTATTAAGGTTTTCTACTAATAAAAGAAGTAAATCAAATTCTAATGTTGTAAGTTTAATAGGTTTATCTTTAACACTTACAATACGTTTATCAATATCTATAGTATAATCTAAGTAATTAATGATTTTACTATCAGTACTTTGATATACTCTTTTTATAATATTATTAACTCTTAAAACAAGTTCTTTACTAGAATAAGGTTTAGTAATGTAATCATCGCTACCTAACTCAAGGCCTAAAATTCGATCCAAATCCTGATCTCTTGCAGATGTAAATATTACAGGTACAAGGGGATATTTTTCACGAATTGCTTTGATTACATCATAGCCATTAACATCATCTCCTAACATAATATCTAGAATCCAGACATCGACAGGCTTTCCAATATAGTTAATTGCATCACTACCTTTAGTAAAGGTAACAACGTCATAACCTGCTTTTTCTAGATACATTTTAACTACAGTTGCTAAATCAGTTTCATCTTCAACTAAACATATTTTATACATAGACACCACCTACCCCTAGTATAACATTATTTTATTGTTTTGCCTACAAGTAGGCTTATCACATCCTTTCTTTTCTATAATTTATGTAAAAAAACTATAGTTGTAAACGTAACTTAAATTTCTCTACTACATTTACCACTTCCTTTCTTTTACAAATTAATCATATCAATTAAAAGTGTAAGAATTATAAAAAAAATATGGGAAATTATGGGAAAAGAAAAAGAATATCTATTAAAGATACTCTTAGCTAGCAAGTTCTAAGGTGAATGGATTTTGTAAAGTACCATCACCTGATATTATTTGCACGTTAGATTTTAGATTTAAAGAGGGCCGAACGCCGTACGCAAGGGACGGGCTATTGTAGATCGCGTCGCCATTGTAGTACACGTAACGCACGTAAGACGCACTATATGGTGTTAAAGTCCAATAGTATGTATTATTTCCATATCTATCAAACTGACCTGACATTAATTCTCCAAATCTTAATAATCCTGCTTTAGCATCTGTTGTAGATGAATTT
>CAMMKE010000123.1 GCA_946497375.1 uncultured Mycoplasmatota bacterium | reverse complement strand
CTAAACTAAATATGGCAAATGCTGCTATAAATGGTCTTAAGAGTATTAAAACAGTTGAAGAAGTTGCAAAACTTCGTGGTAAAAGTGTAGAGGAGATTTTAGGATAATGAAGTTACATGAATTAAAGAAAAATGAAGGTGCTACTTTCCGTAAAAAGATAGTAGGACGTGGACCTGGTTCAGGATCAGGTAAAACATCAGGACGTGGACAAAAAGGACAAAACGCTCGTAGTGGTGGAGGAGTTTCACCAGTATTCGAAGGTGGACAATTACCACTATATAGACGCCTTCCAAAAAGAGGATTTAGTAATCATGATTTTAAAACAGTATATGCAGTTATCAATGTCGGAGATTTAAATGTCTTTAATGATGGCGATGTTGTTACACCAGCATTACTTAAAGAAAGAGGAATTGTTAAAAAACAACTTAATGGAATTAAAGTATTAGGAAATGGTACACTTGAAAAGAAAATAACTATCCAAGCTCATAGATTTTCAAGTAGTGCTTTAAGAAAAATAGAAGAATCAGGAAGTAAAGCCGAGGTGATCTAAGATGCCTCTATTGAAGCAATTATTTAAGCCTACAAATAGAGATTTACTAAAAAGAATTGGTTTTACTTTAGTAGCATTAGCAATATTTATAATTGGAACAACTATTCAAGTTCCTGGAACGGATAGCATTACTAGTAATCTAGGTTTCCTAGAATTAGTTAATACTATGGGTGGAGGAGCTTTGCAAAACTTTTCAATCTTTGCTTTAGGTGTTATGCCATATATCACAGCAACGATTGTTATGCAACTATTAGGAGAGCTAATTCCTTATTTCCAAGAATTAAATAAGCAAGGACATGTAGGTAGACAAAAAATAAATACCTACTCAAGATATATGGGAATACTATTTGCCTTTATACAAGGTTATGCCTTCTCATTCATGTTCTTAGGTAGAACTGCAAGTGCTAGTGAATACTTATATATATCAGTAGTACTAACAGCAGGTACAGCATTTCTACTATGGTTAGGAGATCAAATTACAAGAAAAGGTATAGGTAATGGTTTAAGTTTAATCATTATGGCAGGTATAATTGCCACACTACCACAGATGTTTATTGATGCTTTTCAGGGATTAGTAGTCTTTGATGGAACAGCACAACAAATAACATTAGGAGTAGTTAAGTTCATTTTATTCGCTATAATCTACTTTGCTATTATCGTTGGTGTAATCTTTGTTCAAATGGCAGAGAGAAAAGTTCCAATTCAATATGCTAATAAATCAACAGCATATGGAGGTAATTCTTCATATGTACCAATTAAAGTAAATACCGCTGGGGTTGTACCTGTGATATTTGCATCAAGTCTAATGGCAATTCCCGGAATTATCGCGGGCTTAATAAATAATGAAAGCTTTAGTCTTTTCGTTAGTAACTATCTAACATATACAACACCTGTAGGATTTATAATCTATGTAATATTTATATTCCTATTTGGATTTGTATATACTTATATGATATTCAAACCAGAAGACTTTGCTAAAAATCTTCAAGAAAGTGGAGGATACATTCCTGGAATAAGACCAGGTAATGAAACTAAAACTTACTTGTCAAAAGTATTAACAAGAATAACTTGTCTAGGCTCAGTATTCCTTGCAATTATCGTAGCCTTACCAATAATATTCTCAAATGTGACAAGCTTACCAACAAGTGTTAGTATTGGAGGTACAGGATTACTAATTGTTGTAGGAGTTGCCCTAGAAACTTATAAACAAATAGAAGGAAGTCTTCTTTCTAGAAATTATAAGAAGGGTTATAGTAGAAGATGAAAAACATAATTTTTATCGCCCCACCCGCTGCAGGTAAGGGGACACAAAGTGCTATTTTAGAAAAGAGATATAACTTACCTCATATCTCTACAGGAGACATCTTAAGAGAAGAAGCGAAAAGAGATACTGAATTAGGTAGATATATTTCTGAAGTATTAAGTAGTGGAGGTCTAGTAAAAGATGAAGTTACTTATGAACTTCTAAAGAACCGTTTATCACAAGATGACTGTAAGAATGGTTATATCTTAGATGGTTTTCCAAGAAATATTGAACAAGCCTATAAATATGATGAGATACTTAATAGTCTTAATCAAGAGTTAGGCTATGTCATAGAACTAAATATAGATGAAGAGACACTTGAAAAAAGAATAACAGGAAGAAGAATATGTGAAGACTGTGGAAGTGTTTATAATCTAAATTCTGATAATGAAAAACCTAAACAAGAGTCAATATGTGATAAGTGTGGAGGTAAATTATATCAAAGAAATGATGATAACATAACTTCATTTAAAAATAGATATAATTTATATATAGAAAAAACTAAACCACTACTTGACTATTATGCTAAAAAAGGTATATTATATGTAATCAATGGAAATAACTCAGTTGAGGAAGTTTCTAAGAAAATAGATGCAGTTTTAAAAAAGGGGATGTAAATAATGATTACTCTAAAAAGTAAAAGAGAAATTGAGTTATTAAAAGAAGCTGGACATATTGTCTATCTTACTCATCAGTATTTACGTCCCCATATTAAAGCTGGTATCAAAACAAAAGAGTTAGA
>CAMMKE010000122.1 GCA_946497375.1 uncultured Mycoplasmatota bacterium | reverse complement strand
ATTGTCCACTTAGTTAAGCAGTATTTAGGAATGGAAGAAATTGGTACTGCTACTGCTTTTGTGGCCCCTAAAAAAGATCGAGCTCTTATTGTAGTTGATGATTCTGCAGTTATTAAGAACTTTATTAGTAAAATTTTCAATAATCAGTTTGAAGTATTAGTAGCTAATGATGGTAATGAAGCTTTACAGATGATCGCTAACAATAAAGGTATAAAGATAGTAGGAATGTTACTTGATCTTAATATGCCTAACTTTAACGGTTTTCAAGTATTGGAGTACTTTAAAAATAACAACTTATTTGACTTTATACCGGTTTCAATAATTACAGGGGTGGGAAACGATGAGTTAGTTGCTAAAGCTTTTAACTATCCAATAGTTGATGTCTTAAGGAAACCATTTAATGAAAGAGATATAAAAGAAGTAGTAGAAAAGACTGTACAGTATGCTCATTAATTTGAGTATACTTTCTTTTTGGAGGTTGTATGAGAAAGATAGATAATAATACTTATGAAATAGAGATAAAAGATGTAAAAGATTTATTAAAAGGAAGAGACATTGATGCTAATAAAGGAGATTTTGGTAAAGCTGGTATTTATGGAGGTAGTATAGAGTATTCTGGAGCTTTAAAACTTGCCTATTTATCATTAGCATCTCTTAGAAGTGGTTGTGGTATTGGTAGAGTTTTAGTTAAAAAAGAAGTATTACCTTTATTGGGTCCTAATATATTAGAACAAACTTTAGAAGTTTTACCTAGTTATGATGATGAAAATTTTATAAATAAACTACAAGACTCAATAAAAGATTTAGATTCTCTTGCTTTTGGTATGGGACTAGGTAGGGATGAGCACTTAGAAGAAATATTAGAATTTTTAATAAAGAATTATACTGGTAACTTAATAATAGATGCAGATGGCCTAAATACTTTATCTAGTATGGATTTAGAAATATTAAAAGAAAAAAGATGTAATATCTTGTTGACTCCTCATCTAAAAGAATTTTCTAGACTTTGTAAAAAAGATATAGAAACGATAAAAAAAGATTCTTTAAACTTAGTTAAAGAATTTGCTAGTACTTATAAAATAACTGTTCTTTTAAAAGGTCATACTACTATTATATCTGATGGTAATGATACTTATTTAGTTACTACAGGATGTGCTGGTATGGCTACAGCAGGTAGTGGGGATGTTTTATCAGGAATACTTTCAGGGCTTTTATCTTACCTTGACTTTAACCTTTTATCAATATCTTTAGGAGTTTTAATAAATGGAATAGCAGGAATATTTGCTGAAGAAGATAATACAGATATATCTATGATAGCAAGTGACACTATTAATAATATTGGTAATACCGTTAAAGTAATTAGAGAGGGTAAAAATTATGGATGAGATATTTATAGCAATTGAAGGATTATTTGATTTACTAAATGAATTTATATATGCTAGAGCTTTTAACAAAGAAAAATCTTTAAAGAGTCGTTTACCATATATAAGTGCTTATGTTCTAACATTAATTATAATTATTGTATGTTTAACTATTGGCGGTATCTATTTAATTAAAGATGCTAATTTAATAGGCATCATTTTACTATTTTTTTGCTTTCCTTTTTATTATTATGTTGATATATCCGTTTTTAAAAGCTTTTAAAAATTAAATAAAGAATATATAAATTATGTAGGTTAAAGCCCTTTCCTGGGTTACTATCTAGAATAGAATAAAGGGAAGGGAGAAAAATATGAATAGAGATTTTAATTATAACTATAACTGCTATCCTAATAATATGGATAGAGATATGAATAACCCTAAGTTCTTTACAGAAAGAGAAGGTTATTTAAGAGGAAATATGTTTAGAAACTTATATAGTCAGTATAAGAATTATGAACCTGCTATATTAAGACCAACTAATGAACAAGAGGAGATGTTTTTAAGAATGTCTGAAAAAGAGTTCGCTGCTCATGACTTGAATTTATATTTGGATTTATATCCTAATGATGGTAATGCTCTAGATTTATTTAATAAATATAGAAAAGAAGCGAATAAATTAATGATGGAATATGAAGAAAAATATGGTCCTATTCTAATCAGTAGTGATAGTCTAAATACTAGTCCATTCTTATGGCAAACATTAATCTTTCCTTGGAATATGGAGGGATTAAGTAATGTTTAAATATGCTAAGAGATTACAATATCCAGTCAATATTAAGAAAAAAGATATAGGTATGGCTAAACAGTTAATTACACAGTATGGTGGTCGTAATGGAGAACTTGCTGCAGCACTTAGATATCTTAATCAAAGATATACTATGCCTGATCAAAAAGGACAAGCATTGTTAACAGATATTGGAACTGAAGAGCTAGCACATGTTGAAATGATATCTACAATGGTATATCAATTATTAAAAGATGCTACTGTTGAAGAGATGAAAGCAGCAGGACTTGCTCCTCATTATGCAGAACATAAAAATGCTCTATATCCTACGGATGCTAATGGAGTGCCATTTACTGTTGCGTATTTTGCAACAACAGGAGATCCTCTTGCAGACATTATGGAAGATATGGCAGCAGAACAAAAAGCAAGAGCAGTATATGAAAATTTAATAGACCTTACAGATGACC
>CAMMKE010000121.1 GCA_946497375.1 uncultured Mycoplasmatota bacterium | reverse complement strand
GTAAAACTATTTAGTCCTTTATAATAGAACTTCTTAAAGTGTTGTAATACTCTTAAGACAAGTCCTGATAATGAGAAAAATAGTAAAAATGTTCCTAAGGCCCCAAGACCTATAATTAAGAATATTTGCCATGTCTCTCTTAGGTTATCTACACCAGCAGTTACAGAATAATAAGAGTATCCTAATATAGCAGCGGCTACTATAAAGATAAATATACAAAGATATGGATTCTTTAACTTAACAGTCTCTGTTTTCTTATTAGCATTTATTAAATCTATTAACTTACAACGTGACACACTAATCGTATTAAATATCATTACAAGTAAGTACATTATACCAAAGTAAATTATCGTCTTAATAATTGCCCCAGTACTTATGACAAAGGTAAACTCTGTAAGATCTGCTTCAAACATATTGGCAACGATAACACTCATCACTTGGGATAAAGCACAACCTAAAACAAGTCCTACTACAAGAGATAATAAACCAATTAAGAATGTTTCTACTACTAATATTTTAGATATTTTGCCTTTACTCATACCAAGCGTCATATAAATACCAAACTCTTTATTTCTCCTTTTCATTAAAAATCTTGAAGCATAAATTATAAGGAAACCTAAAACGAAAGAAACAAAGACTGATACTCCACTTAACATATTTAACATTAAATTAATAACATCTCTAGTACTCTCTGATACCTTCATCATCGCTGTCTGTGAATCTATTGCATTAAAAACATAGAATATAGCAACACCAAGTACTAAAGTAAAAAAGTAAATAGCATAGTCACTAACACTTTTTTTAATATTTTTAAATGCCAGCTTAAAGAGCATCATTTAAATCCCCTCCTAAAAGGGTAACTACATCAATAATCTCATCAAAGAACTCTTTCCTGCTCTTATCTCCCCTTATAATCTCATTAAATATTTTACCATCTTTAATAAATATTACCCGTTTTGCATAACTAGCAGTAAAAGCATCATGAGTAACCATTAAAATAGTAGCATCTAACTCATCATTTAAGTAATTAAAACTATCAAGTAACATCTTACTAGATTTAGAATCTAAAGCTCCCGTAGGTTCATCAGCAAGTATTAGTTTAGGTTCTGTTATAATTGCCCTAGCACTAGCAACTCTTTGTTTTTCACCGCCACTCATTTGATAAGGATATTTGTTTAGAATATGAGTTATACCTAGTTTTTTAGCCGTATCTTTAATAAGACTATCTATCTCTTTATAACCCTTATCTTGAATAGATAAAGCTAAGGCAATATTTTCATATGCAGTTAAGGTATCTAAAAGATTAAAGTCTTGAAAGATAAAACCTAACTCTTCCCTTCTAAACTTATTTAAATCATTTCCCTTTAGTTTAGTAATATCAACACCATTCATATAAATATGACCTGAAGTTACTCTATCAATAGTAGAAATACAGTTAAGTAAAGTTGTTTTACCACTACCAGATGATCCCATAATAGCGACAAATTCACCTTTACTTACTTCAAAAGAAATATTATTAATCGCTTTAGTTAAACCACTTCTTGACCCATAATACTTCTCGATATTATCAATCTTTAATAAATTTGACATAATTTCTCCTCCTTGTATAAAAATATACTACTATTTATGTCATTTGTCGTTTGTTTAACCTTACAGAACCTTACTTTTTTGTAAGGTTATAATCATTTCTTAATAAGTTGTTTAACTTCATCATAATTATCATTAATATACTTTGTTTCTTCTTGTTTATCTAAAACATAACCGCTTGGACTAACTATAGGTATATCATAATCATAAGCATTAAGAATTTCTTTAATTTTTTCTACTTTGTTATAATAACCATCCAAATATTTTTTTGGATTCTCTAAAACAAGTAAAAGTTTTTCTTTTATCTTTTCGTTTTCCTTTCCAAATACTTCTTTTAAATAGCTAGCTTCTCTTAACATATATTCATCATTCGTATTTGTCTTATAAAGTTCTATTAAATCTAAAATATTTTTTTTCAGGATAATATAAGGCTTTTACCATAGTAAGAGGAACACTAGAAGTTATAACAACTTCATAACAAATCCAACTAGGTAAATTTATAATTTCAAACTTTTTTATAATTGTATCATCAAACATAAAAGCAAGATTACTTTCTATATGATACATAAAAGCAGAATCTTCACCATACGGACTCGTTATGTTTTTAGGTAACATATTATCAACTGTTAAAGCAAAATAAACATATGGATCACATCCAAAAACTTTGTTTCTATACTCTAAAGGTATTTTTTCTGCAAGCTCAACGCCTTTAAAAATATAACCTGTTTTTAAAAATAATTCTAATCGTTCATATAAACTATCTTCTTTACTATAATCTATAGGTTCTATCGCATGATATAAATAATAACGCAAATCTAGTTTATCCATTTCTATCCTCCTAAATTATAAAGTCCTTTCTTATAAATAGTAATAATAACTTTAGTATATTCATTCACCTTAGAATCAATCTCTATTTTATGTCCTAATTTTTCACACCATTATTTACATAAATGAAGGCATATACTTACAACTTCTTGAGCTATTTTAATAATTTAATATATTATAAAAATCAATAGAACAAATAAAACAAACAAGTTTGTTTTTACCTTGTCGTTACCTCCAAGGATT
>CAMMKE010000120.1 GCA_946497375.1 uncultured Mycoplasmatota bacterium | reverse complement strand
GTGGCACCTGCTGCACAGGAGAGTAGTATTCCACCAGTTAATCCTGTACCACCTGTTGAAAATACTATACCTGATGTTAATGCTATACCACCAGTACAACCAGTTAATTATGATATACCAGAGACGATTAATAATTTTAATCCAACACCAGTATTTAATGAAATTGGTACTGTTCCACCAATACCGGATACACCAATTATTAATCAAGCTCCTGTTAATAATACCCAAGTACCGGAACCTAAAAAGAAGAAGGGTAATAAGTTAATATTTGTTATTATTATTGTGTTGTTAATTGCAGCTGTAGGAGTTGGAGTATATATTTTCTTAAATGTGTCTAATAAACCAGCACCAGTTTCAGTAACACCTAAAGCTGTCGAAATAGAGGCTGGAAGTGAAGTATCTACTAATATAGCTGATTATGCTGATTTTAGTGGTATTAACAGTGCTAATTGTACACTTGATACATCTAGTATTACGGATGTAAATAGTGTTGGAAGTGAGTATCCATTTACTATTACTTGTGGGGCTAGTACTTATAATGGTACCGCTACAATTGTTGATACAACAGCACCAGTTGCAGTACTATCACCAGTAACAGTTCAAGTGGGTGGAACTGTTAGTGCCGAAGATTTTGTTAGTTCATGTAATGATGTTTCCGGATGTAGTTATAGTTTTGCTAATGAAGAAACAGTAAAAGGATATTTAAATACAGCTGGTAATTATCATGTTGATATTAATATTAAAGATGGGGCTGGTAATCAAATTACTTCGGAAGGAACTTTAGTTGTTACAACAGAAGAAGTAGCAGAAGTTCCAGATGCTGATGTGTATTTAAGTTGTGCGAATGCTGAAGAAACATTGCGTTTTGGAATTGTTACAAGTAATTTTAATGGGTATGCTACGAGAAGTTATGAATTTACATTAAGTGAGTCAGAATATAATACCTTTAAATCAGCAAATGAAAATAGTAGTAGTGTTACTTATAATAACGTAACGGGAGCTCCTAGTTTTGATGATGATACACATACACTTACAATTACCCAAGTCTTAAGTGATGATGAAGTAGCCGATTTACCAACAAGTTATGGTGAACTTCGAAGTCAGTATGTTGGTGATGGTTATAAATGTACATTAGAACAGCCTTAATGGTTGTTTTTTTCATATAAATTTCACAAATCTGTTATAATATAGGGGTAATTGGAGATGATTAGATGAAAATACTTATTTGTGATGATGAAGCGTTAATTAGAAATGTTATAAAAGAATATTTAGTAGTAGAAAATTATCAAGTATTAGAAGCCGAAAATGGGATTGATGCAATAGAAGTTGTTAAGAATAATGATGTTGATTTAATTATCATGGATATTATGATGCCTAAAATGGATGGGTATCAAGCTGTAAGAGAGATTAAGAAAATAAAAGATATACCTTTTATTATGCTATCAGCTAGAGGAGAAGAATTTGATAAATTAGTTGGGTTTGATATGGGGGTAGATGATTATGTTACTAAACCATTTTCACCAAAAGAATTAGTCGCTAGAGTTAAAGCAGTTATGAAAAGAGTTAAAAGAGAAGATAATAGTTATGTTTATGAAGGTTTAGTTATAGATGATCTTGCTCATGAAGTAATGATTGATGGTAAAAATGTTGTTTTAACACCGAAAGAGTATGATCTTTTGAAATATTTTATGCAAAATAAAAATATTGCTTTATCTAGAGATACAATTCTAACAAATATTTGGGGATATGATTTTTATGGTGATGAAAGAACAGTGGATACTCATGTTAAGACTTTGCGTAATAATCTTGGTAAATATCGGGATGTTATAAAGACAGTTCGAGGAATGGGGTATAAGTTTGATGCTAAAGAGAAAGATTAGTAGTATTAACTTTAAAACACTTATTTATTTGGTTATTTTTAGTGTTACCATTCTGTTGTTGTTATTATTTAGTCAAAATGTTTTACTTAAATATTCTTATGAACATTATCAAGAAAATAAAATGACTTCGATTGTTAGTAATATTAAAGGATTGAATAGTAGTGAACTTGTTAGTGAACTTGAACATATTGCATATGAAAATAGTGTATGTATTCAGTATTCATTAGATATTGGTGATAAGATATTATATAATACTTTAATGGTTGGTTGTGGTTTAAATAAAAATAATAGTCAGATTACTAATTTGATTGATAATGTTATGGATAGTGGTAAAGAAACGAGTAATATTAAGCTTATTAATAGTGTTTCCGAAACAAAAGCATTATTATCAGGTGTTAAAGTAGATGATGGATATGTATTTGTTTATTCTAATTTGGAAGATTTAAATGGGGCTAATATAGTTTTAAAAGGACAACTTATCTACATTACTATTATTATTATTGTTCTAGCATGTTTTATATCTTATTTTCTATCAATTAAAATAACTAAACCAATTACGAATATTACAAAAAAAGCTAAAGAAATTGGAGAAGGAAGATATGATATCGTATTTGAGCGAAGTGATGTATTAGAAATTGATGAGTTAGCTAATACCTTAAATCATATGGAACAAGATTTATCGAAATTAGATGAATTAAGAAGAGATTTAATGGCGAATGTAAGCCATGACATTAAAACACCACTTACGATGATTCGGGCTTATGCGGAAATGGTTAGAGATATTTCTTATAAAGATAA
>CAMMKE010000119.1 GCA_946497375.1 uncultured Mycoplasmatota bacterium | reverse complement strand
TATTACCAATATATGTTTCATTAGTAAGCATTTCTTCAATAGTCCTAGGACACCATAATTCATAAGCCGTAGATTTCATACCACGATTTAGATTAGCGTAAACACTAGGGGTAGGAATATGTTCTTTTGAGAAGATATCTGCTATTTGTCTTGGGCTTTTACCAGTGTATGCTAAAAGAAACATTCTCTTAATAATAGGTCTAACATTTTCATCAACTATTAGTTTATGCTTATCGCTAGGGTCTTTTAAATAACCATAAGGAGCTTTAAAACCTAAGAACTCTCCTTTTTCCTTTTTGGATCTCAAAACTTTTCTAATCTTTTTAGATGTATCTTTTAAAAAGTAGTCATTAAACATTAACTTAAATTGTAAAAACTCTAAACCTGGTGTTTCATGGAGAGTATCAATATCATCGTTTATGGCAATATATCTTATACCTTTCTCAGGAAATATTCTTTCGATATATTCCCCCATAGAGATATAGTCTCTTCCCATACGAGATAAATCTTTAGTTATAATAGTATTAACCTTACCATTTTCTAAATCTCTCATTAGTCTTTTCCAAGAAGGTCTATCAAAATTAGAACCAGTAAAACCGTCATCAACATATTCATCTATGTAAACTAATTTTTCTTTTGTTTTCTCTAAGAATAGATGTAATAAATCTCTTTGATTTGTAATACTTTCACTTTCCATATTATCTCCATCTTCACGAGATAATCTAATATAAAGAGCGGTATTAAATGTTTTACTTCGCATATTCACCTCTTTCTCTGTAAAACATATTAATTATTTTTAAAATTATCTTCATCTAAACAATAGTCTATTAAAAACTCTTCCATTATTTGTTGCAATGTCTTTCCATTTTCATTAAATACATTTACAATTTTCAATTTAATCACCTATTTAATTTTATGTATTTTGATAAATTAAAATTATTATAAGTTTTACTATCGATGAGGTGGTATGCCTGAGATGACTCTTGAATGGGCTTTAACTGATGCAGGAATTGACCCTAAGAAAGATGTTAATATTGATACATCTGTGGCATTTTCTGCTATGAGTAGTGCCTTTATAGGAGGGACAGGTGACTTTGTCGCTTTGTTTGAACCTAATGCTTTAGAGTTAGAAAAAGAAGGTTATGGTTATGTTGTTGCAAGTTTAGGTGAACTTGGTGGTGTTGTTCCTTATACTGCTTTCTTTGCAAGAGATAGTTATTTAAATGAGAACAAAGAACTAATTGATAACTTTGAGAAAGCGATTCAAAAGGGAATAGACTTTGTTTATAATAGTTCTGATAAAGAGGTAGCAGAAGCGATAGTAGATCAATTTCCTGATACATCACTTGACGATTTAACAAAGATTGTAGAACGTTATAGATCTATTGATGCATGGTCTAAAACAACTGAGTTTAGTGAAGAAGAATTTGACCACTTACAAGATATTATGATTAATGCGAAAGAATTAGATAGTAAAGTTCCATTTAGTGACTTGATGTATGAAAACTAATATATTAGAAATTACACATTTATCTAAAAATTATCAAGATAAAAGTGGTGAAATAGAAGCGATAAAAGATATTAATCTTAGTGTTAATGAAGGAGAGTTTATTGTAATAGTAGGACCAAGTGGATGTGGTAAAAGTACACTGTTATCAATACTTGCTAATTTAGAGACAAAAAGTAGTGGTGATATAAAGTTTTCTAAAGATGATATAAAGCTTGGTTATATGCTTCAAAAAGATAGTTTATTTCCTTGGCTTAATATTTTAGATAACTGTCTTTTGGGTCTTAAATTAAAAGGTAAAGTAAGTATGGAAGATAAAGCTTATGTCTTAAAGCTTCTTGATACTTATGGATTAAGTGAGTTTATTGATAAGTTTCCTAGAAGTTTATCTGGTGGTATGAGACAAAGAGTTGGTTGAGTGTTGTTAAGACACAAAAATAACCTAGTAAAAATTAATTACTAAGTTATTTATATTCTTCAAATATATCTATATCTCTATTACCAAACTCCCTTGTATATTCATCTTTACAATTTTCTTTATACCAAGATACTTTATAATAAATCTTTTCTTTTACTTTATCTATATTGATATTAGAATTCTTTTCTATAGCAAGTAAAATAGGTATAATATCATTACCACAGATACAGATATCATAATTAATAATGTGTTCTCTTCCATATGATGTTTTTTCTTTCTTTAGTTTTCCTTTATACGATATATATAAATAATCATCTTTAAATATATGATTTTCTAAAAAATATGTATAGTCTATATCAACAACTCCACTTGTTTTTAAATATCCTGTCATATATTGTATAGTGCCACTCCTAAATTCAATATAATCATCTGGAAGATCTTCTTTTTTTATTTTTGTCTTATACATTGCCTTAGAATATAAATATTCATTGTTAGTATCAACACTTCTTATACAACCTTTACCAAATTTCCCTTTGGTATAAAGGAATGAATTTAATCTTTTCATATTTGTTACCTCCTCATTTGATACAACAGTATCACTGGAGTAACTTGGTGTCAAGTATTTTTGTTTTACTCATAACAAAAAAAGAAATAGACTAAAATCTACTTCTATGTTTTATTCTTTTCACTCTACCATGTGTATTACTAGCTGTATCAGCATTTCCTTGATTCAAAAATGCAGGATTTACTTTATACATATCTAAT
>CAMMKE010000118.1 GCA_946497375.1 uncultured Mycoplasmatota bacterium | reverse complement strand
TCTTTATCTTTTAATAACTCTTCTCCTATTCTATAAGTATTACCATCCCTATTAGGACTACTATTAACAAATAATATCTTTTCCATAAATCATTCCTCCTAAAACCATAATACACCCGTGTTCTACTCCCATGTCAAGAAAAATAAAAAGACAAGAACTAATTCTCATCTTTTAATTCTAACATTGCACTAGTTACTTCTTCTTCTATTTCCTGTAAAGCACTTTTACTAATATTAGATAGTATTACTAATTCATTAATTGTATCAATAATAATTTTACCCCAAATAATACCACTTCTCACTTTTAAATCATTAAACATATCAGCAGTAATACTATCAAAGAAATAACCAATAACAACTCTATCTCTTGCAATTACTAATCTTTTATTAGTAACTGCAATTATCCCTGTACTAGTAACATCCAAAGAACTATTATTTTTCTGAGCATAGAAAGCATATCTAATCACTTCATCATCATGTAAATGTTCAAGTAATAATTTAGAATGCTTTTTTAATCTCCACCCAATAGTTAAAGGATATTTACTTTTAAAACTAGCAAGTTGACTTCTTAAAATCTCTTCATTATTCATAAATACTCCTATTCTTCAATAAGTCCATTATCTTTAAAGAAATTAACAGCAGTATCTTTATCAGTAAGACCTTCTAAAACATCAACAAATTCATCATCTTTAACTACTATTAACATTGGTGTACCATATCCACCCTCTTCATCAAAATAATCATTAGACTCTATAAAATCTGCTTGTCCCTCATCATCTAATTCATCAGTATTTAAATAATTAACTTCTATACCATATTCATATACTATATTTTTAACAATAGGTTCCATTTCTTGACAATAATGACAAGTAGGTCTAGCAACATAAATTATAGATGCTTCATCACCTTTTAATAAATCTAAATATTCATCAATATCAATTTCATTTAAATCACCTTGTTCATCTTCTGAAATATCACTACTATCATTAGAACTACTATTATTAGCAGAACTTGTAGTAGTACTACTTCCTCCATTATCACACTCTTGTAATTCTGATGTAAAATAACTTGCACCAAAAACTATTATTAAAACTAAAACTACTATAGTAGTGTTTTTTACTTTTTCAACTGTTTCTTTCTTCATAAACTTCTCCCTCCGTCTACAATTATATCATAAAATAATTAAAAATTAAGTATTATTAATTAATTTCCTCTAAATTTCACTTTAATATATATTTTTTTCATATATACTTTGTAAATTAATCCAAAATTCAGTTGGAATATCAAATAACTTTTTTAAAGCATTAGCAAACCTATCAGAAATAGCTTTCCTTCCACTTATTACATCACTAATATATTCTTTAGAAGAATTAGTTCTAACCATTAACTCTTCTTGTGTCATATTTCTATCTAATATTATTTCTTTAATAGTTTCTCCTGGATAACTAATTAAATCTTTTTCTATCATAATAATACACACTCCCCTTAATCATATATATCATACATTTTATAAAATTATCAATAAAAAATAAATATTAAATGATTTTTTTTCATAGAGTATAAAGAAAGGAATGATACCAAAATGAAAATAGGACTTCCAAAAGCACTACTTTACTACCACTATTCTCCCCTATGGAAAGCTTTCTTTAATGAATTAAATGTAAAAGTTATTGAAAGTGATAATACTACTCTTAAGACTCTAATACTAGGTAAAGAAAAAAGTATTGATGAATCATGTCTTGCTTTAAAAATTTATCTAGGACATATTGAAGAATTGAAAGATAAATGTGATTATATCTTAATTCCAAGAATATATTCTTTAACTAAATCTGAACAAGTATGTACTAATTTCAATGCTTTATATGACATTGTAAGAAATACTTTTCCTGACATAAAGATACTAAATTATAATATTGATATTAAACACCATCATAGTGAAAAAAGTGGTTTTATCAAAATAGGAAAAGAACTAGGCTTTAGTATTATAGAGTCTTTAGAAGCTTATAACAAAGCAAAAGAAATAGAAAATGATTATAAAAGACGTGAGGAAAAGAAAGCTAAAGAGGCATTAAGAAGTAATAAAACAAAGATATTACTACTAGGTCATCCCTATATTTTAAATGATAATTTAATAGGTAAAAACATAACAAACTATCTAGAAAAAAATAATATCTCTATTATTTACAGTTATCAAATACCAAGAGATTTAATAGATTTTAATTGTAGTAAAATATCTACTAAAATACACTTTACTATGAATAAAGAACTACTCTCAGCCTTTAATTATTTTAAAGATAAGGTAGATGGTACTATTATCTTAACAGCATTCCCTTGTGGACCAGATTCTCTATCTAATGAAATGATTATAAGAAAAAGAAAAAAACATCCTACTATTTCTCTAACGTTTGAAGATTTAACTAATAATACAGCAGTTATCACAAGACTAGAAAGCTTTCTAGATATGTTAAAAGGAGGAATCCACTTATGAAACAGTTAGTAGCATTCCCTCAACTTGGTAATTATTTTAATCCCTTAAGAAAATTAATAACAAATACTACTCATCTAAAAGTAATAGAAATGCCTAAAATAACAAAGAAAACTATTTCCTTAGGTTCTAAAAACTCTCCTGATACCGTGTGTGTTCCTTTTAAATATAATTTAGGTAATTTTATAGAAGCTTTAGATAAAGGAGC
>CAMMKE010000117.1 GCA_946497375.1 uncultured Mycoplasmatota bacterium | reverse complement strand
AAATACCAAATCAATAGAAAATAATGTTGATAATTGGAATGACTTCGGACTTGTACTGAATTATGAATACGACGTAGATCAAGGTGAACATTCATATATGAAATTTGATAAGGAGCATAATCAAACAAATATTTCAGAGAAGGAGTTTAATAAATTAACTGAGTCTTTTAATAATAAAGTAGATTACAAGAAGTGGGATTGGACGAAACTTACAAGTAATCAAGATGTTAAAGTAGATGACAAGTACAAAGTTAAAGATTATATTTATTTAACTGATAAAGACAAAATTGTTCAAGGAATAGTTAAGGTGCAAGGATTTCAAACAAATTATACAGCATATGAGTTGGCAGTATCATATCCTAAACTGTATGAAACTATAATCCAATTTGCTACTGATGTAACAGGCTGTTATAATCAAGGAAAGAAGTGTACAATTAATTTAAGTTCATATGAGTTTCCGATGAAATATATGCAAGAAACCGGAGATTTACGTAATCCTATTGAATGGCATTTTGTTATATCATCAACAATTGAAGTATATTATGATAGTAATAATGATGGATATGTTGACACCAGTAGTAAAAATGGATATTTAGTTGCCCCTATTGATGAGTATAATGAAAGATTTGGTGAATTGATTGATTAAGGGATAGAAGTGATTCTATCTTTCTTTTTGTATATTTAAGTAGTAAGCGAAGGAGTCATTATGGACAAGTCTATGTTTTATAATATAAGTGGTAAGGATATTAGAGCTATTGAGATTAAATTTAATAATGGCGAGAGTATTCTTATTCCATGTAAGCAATTAAGGAAGTTAGATATTAATTTAACGAGTGTTGTTGATGTTATAGATGATCCTATCTTTAAATATGCTTTTCTTTTTAGTATTGGTTCTATTGAAGTTAATAAGCTGTTTTTACAGCAAATGCTTGGCGATAACATTTATGATAGGTTGCAATATAGAAACGGTATAAACTCTTTAGTAATAGAATATAAGAATGATGGGTATAAGATTAAGAGTGATATTCCAATGATGCTTTGCCTAGTTGAAACAAAAGCCACACCTGATTATGTAACCAAGATGAAATATGAAGAAGATGATAATAATTTTATTATAAGATGGACTCCTGTTGGTACTTTGTAATTGTTGAAGATTAATTTAATAGTTTTTTGTGAAAGGCGCTGTAATTCTCTTTGGTGTATGGTTAAATAAGGAAGATATTTATATTGGTTTATATAAGTATCTTATTAGACAACATCAAGAGGTAGCTACTCTTGTGAAGATACATGGTATGGTTTGATTCCGGTTTAAACCATGGAAGGTCTATGAGTGAACGCTTGTACCTAGTGCAGTAAACAAGCGCCGCCATATGCTCCGATGTCTAGGTAGAGAAAGAGCGGTTCAATTCCGATAGGAGTTTAAGAAAGTATTTGTGTCGGCGGATACAATTTATACTGATATTGAAAATGTAGAGGGACGCCTCTACATCCTATTTAGTTATTAGATCAGTTAATTAATGATTTCAAGTTAAAACTCACGAGTTTGTTTCGTGAGTTATTTTATTTATTTGATTAAAGGTATTGCAATTCAATTTAGAACACGTTTAAATGAGGACACGGATAGAACCTATCCAAAGAGGTGATTTAATGTGAATAATTGTAGTATTACTGTCTATGAAGATAGACAAGATGTTAATTCAACACTTGATACAGGCGTTATATTAGAAAGCTTTTCTAACTCATTAGATGTAAGTGATGATACTAAGTATTGTTATACAGCTAGCGTTAAGTATTTTCTCAATTGGTTGGTTGAGAACAATATAGAAAGAGTTAACCGACAAGTAGTTCTTGATTATAAGCAATATTTAAAAGAAACATATACTTCTGCTTCTACTATTAATCAATACCTTTCGGGTGTAAAAGCTCTTTTTAAGTATTTAGAGAGTTTATCTATTCCAAATGTGATGTCAACTATCAAAAGTGTGAAGCAAAGTAGAAATCATAAGAAGTTACCTTTAACCAAGCAGCAAGCACTATTTATACAGAACAACCTTAGTAGAGATGACTTACAAGCAAAGAGAGATTATGCAATATACCAATTATCTTTAAGGAATGGGCTCAAAGAAGTTGAGTTAGAACGAGCCAATATAGAAGATATTGATACGATAGATAATGAACACATACTCTACATACAAGGAAAGTTTCAAACTGAGAAGAATACATTTATAGTATTATGTTCTACTGTTATGTCTGCTATCAATGATTATTTGGTTGCTAGAGGTGCTTATAAGGTGTCTGATCCTTTGTTTATCGGTCTAGCTTCTAACAAGTATGGTACTAGACTTACGACTCGTAGTATTAGGAGAATTTTAACTAAGATGTTAGTAGATAACAATTGTAAGAATAAGCGTGTTACACCACATAGTCTTAGACATACAGCTATTACTTCTCTAACTAAAGCAAGTGGCAATGACTTATTGCAGGCTCAAACATTCGCTAGGCACTCAGATGTTAACACAACTAAAATTTATATTCATGAGGATCAGCGAATTACTAATGCACCTGAGAAGGTTCTGGAGCAGTACTTTAATGATGATTC
Organism: uncultured Mycoplasmatota bacterium; assembly: GCA_946497375.1. The sequence goes on along the minus strand of CAMMKE010000117.1, from coordinate 119 downwards.
ATTAGGTGATAAATAATGCAAATTAAGAGGCAATTGAAGCCTCTTTTTTATGCTTTAAAATCGTGTCCTATATTTCATATTACAGGACACGAATGATAATAATAATTGAGTTAAATTGT
>CAMMKE010000116.1 GCA_946497375.1 uncultured Mycoplasmatota bacterium | reverse complement strand
CAATTTATACCAAATTTTTCTTCATAAAATTTAGTATAAATTGCTAAACATTATACCACAAAAAGTCATCGGTCATATACTAAAACAGCAAAAATTATCTTTTTTATTCATTATTACTGAATGATCAAATGGGACAAGTGACTCTCATTTATGTCTCTTGATTTCATTTTTGTTTTTTATTTTGATTGGCAAATCACTTACACCAGCATTGCTGATGGTTTTGAATGCAAAACTGATTTTTTACATAATAAAAACTGATTTAGTTTATAAATGTCTAAATCAGTTCAATTAACACAAAAATGGCGTCCCCAGAGGGAATCGAACCTTCATCTAAGCCTTAGGAGGGCCTTGTTCTATCCGTTGAACTATGGGGACATATTAAAAAGATAAATATATTTTAGCATATCTTTTTATATTTGTTAAGCCATAGTAGGATTTAAAATTATATTTAAATTACCACTAATATCTTCACTATCATTAGTCCACATAGTAATAGTATAAGTCTTAGTCTCATTATTGCCTAAATTATTTTCTAGAATATAACCATCAAGTGATAAATTTCTTATATCACTTTGATACCCTTCATTATCGGTTAAAATATAACTAATATAGTTATTATTATCACTTGTTAAGTTATTAAAGTTAATAATAAAGCTTATCTCTTTATCACTATCATTAGAGACAATTAAGTCTTTAGTAATCTTATTAGAAGAGATATCTATATAATCAAAACCTGTGTAAGCGATATCTTTATTAAATTCAATATTATTTGCCATTAAAGACTCTCTTATTCTAACCTTATGTTGATATGGGCCAAACCAAAACCAAGTAAGTAATGAGATAACTACTACTACAAATATAATATCTATAATATATTTTCTAATTAATAATTCTCTTGTATCAGTCATAATAGAACCCCCTTTAATTAAGGCATATTATACTACAAAATCTCTAATTAGACAAGACTATCTATAATCTTATCTAACTCTTCTTTCTCTTCTTCATTAGTATTATCAGTATCTAATTCTTTACCAAACCAATCAGGTAATATCTCTTCTTTAGATAGTTTTTTAGATACAGTTTTACTCTTAGTTGTATTAGTAGCAACTTTTTTCATCTTTTTATATTCTTTTTCTGTTAGTCTCATCGCTTCTTCAACTGTTTCAATATTAAGACGTTTCCACTGTCCTGCAATTGTTTCTAAGTAGTTACGATTTAACTTCTGATTATTTATCTTCAAAGCATAAGAAATAAGAACATTAACTACTCCGGCACTGAGCTTTTGGTCTATCATTAAGTCTTCTATTAAGTTTAAATCCCTTTTAGTAGGTTCTGCCCCTTTCATTTTACTTTTTAAATAGTCATAAGGACTAGTATTTTCAAAAGTATAAGCCATTTTAGCCCATTTAGAAGTATCACCAACTGGTTTCTTTAAATAGTCAGGTTGTGTCTGATAAACAAGAGTTGGAAGATTTCCTACATTTTCAAAAGAATAATAGTTACGACAATTTTTTCTTAAAAGTGTTTTATCTATTAGACCTTTCTCATTTAAAGAAGTCCTAACAAGTCCACTCATTCTTTCTGTATCAATATTATAGACTAAAGCAAGATTATTAATTAGTTTTTTAGTCTCTTTATCAAAACATCTATTACTAACAAGGCCACTAGGAATTGATGATATTAAAAGATTAAAGTCTATCATATCATCTAAGACTATAGAAGATGTTTCTTTTTTTTCTATATCTTCTATTACTTCAAAAGGTTTTAGGTTACTACTTTTAAATACTTCATTAAATTTATGAGAGATATCTTCATAATCAGTTAATCTAACTCTTGGTACTTTAAACATCTCTAAGCGTTTATCATATTCTTTTTTACCAATATTATTGTATAGGACGATATTTAATATGGGATGATTAAAAAACTCATTAGCACTTATCGGAGAATATAAAAGATAAACATAATTATTGACACTTCCCTTTTTTAAATAAGTTTTTAAAAGTCCAACTGCCTCTAACTTTTCTCTTGCTATCATAATATCTTCAAGTCTTAATTGCATTATACTCATTAAATGATGATGATTTAAATCATCACTGAGACGATTAAATTCATCTAAATCATCTATTAAAGTAAAGTAAAGACTAACAGCAGTATAACCTATTATAGGTTGATAAAGCATAGTTAAAAGACGTCTATCTTCTTCATGAAGGACTGTTTTATTAACTACTATATAGGTATCTGCTGGTAATAAGGTAATATTCTTCATTATCTTCACTTCCTAAAAATTAGTATAGATGAAAATTAAAAAAAAGACTAGAACTTTTTCTAATCTTTTTTACTTTTCTTTTTCTTATCAATTGGTACTATCTTAACAGTATAACCAACTGGTTCTAATATTTTGATAAGTGTATTAATTTGTGGAGATGTTATTAAATTTTCAATTCTTGTAATGGTTAATCTAATAACTCCAGATTGATTAGCCATAGCTTCTTGAGTTAAGTGATTATCCTTTCTTAATTTAATAAAATCTTGTACAAAATCATACTCTAATTCTTTTAACTTATCTTCTTTATTTTTGTCCATAAGTCTCCCTCCTCGCTAATAATGTAACACAGGGTATACTATTAATCAATAGTTTTTTGAAAAAAATTACGAAATTTCGTAATTTTTGTTGTTTTATGAGGCTAAATCAAGGGTAAATTATTGTAGATCTACAATAATATGTTCCATAATAATTTGTTCCATCTTCACTTCCTATAGTATAACTATACCTTGGTAT
>CAMMKE010000115.1 GCA_946497375.1 uncultured Mycoplasmatota bacterium | reverse complement strand
ATGGTTTTTCATTTATTATAGTAATTCCAGTAGCAAGTTCTCCTGTTTTTGGATCAGCATAGTAAGTATTACCTTCATAATTAATGAAACCATACATCCTATAACCATAGTTTATTCCGAAGAAATAATTATTTCCTTCTACATTATGTATTCCTTTTAACATAACTCCATCTTCATTAAAATAATACAATTTATCTTCTATGGTTTTCCACCCTGTTACCATTTCTCCATTTTCATCATAATAATATGTATTATTATCATCTTTTGTAACGAAACTATTGGCATTAGCTGGTAAAACTTTTACTTTACAAGTAGTTTTTAATCCACCAATAGTAGTAACTGTAACTGTAACTTCACCTCTATTATTAGCTTTAACTTCTCCATTATTTACACTTGCTATATTACTATTACTACTTTCCCAAGTTACTAAATCATCAACTGTAGCATAATATGAACTTGGTGAAATTGTTGCATTTAATTTAAAACTTTCTCCTTCTTTTAAAGTAATATTTGTTTGATTCAAACTAATATATGTAATCTTAGGAACAACAGTTACTGTAAGTCCCTTAGTAACACCTTCAGTATAATAAGTAACATAGACACTACCTACCTTTTTACCAGTAATAATACCAGTCTTTGAATCAATATCTATTACACTTTTATCATAACAATACCAACTATCTGAAATAACTTCAGCATTATTTGGAGTATATTTAACGTTAATTTTAGTAGTATCTCCTACCTCTAAAAACACTCTATTAGGTAAAGTAAAGTCTGTAACTGGATTATATACCCTAACATCATATTCTTTACTAAAACTGCCCATACTAACTCTAATAGTTGCAGTACCTGTAGAAATTCCTGTAATAACTCCATTATTTACGGTTGCAACGCTTTTATTTGAACTTTCATATGTAAAATCTTCAAAGAAAACTGTAGTAGCCCAACCATCTACACCCATATTATATATTTGAATTCTATATGGAGTTAAAGACTCACCTACTTTAATATTATTTACAGAAGTTTCACTTAACCCACCTATTTCAAAATTAAATAAAGCTGCTAAAAGACTTCCTTTTTCTGTTTTATTTTCTTTTCCATCCAAAGTACTAATATTCTCTGCCTCATCATTTGAAAATAATTGAACCCAGTAAGTTCTACCACTATTAGTATAACTGCCTATACCTATAGATTTATAATTAGTTCCTAAAATATTACTTCTATGTGTTGTAGAGTTCATCCAAGACTCCATTACATAAGTACTAGTAGATTGTCCTGCGGCAATATTTTCTCCCATTACCTTACTAAGAATATCTACACCATCAGAATTATCAGGTCTATCATGGGAAAAACGTAGTGCCAACTCTTTAGCTCTTTCATTAGCTGCTTTCATTAAGTCTTCATCCATTTCTAATTCAGAAAGACCAGCATTTGCACGTTCCTGATTAACGATTTCAAGAACTTCATTGGCTTGATCATAATTATATGTACCTTCTAAAGTTACAGTATAAAGTCTATAATATCCAGTATCATTTTCTATCATCCCATCTGGTATATCAACCACTAAATGACTAGATGATACATCATCAGCGAAACCTTTTTCTATTACTTGCGTAACATCAGAAAGTTGAATTTTTTCTAAAGAAGGGCAATCTTTTATTGTATCCTCTCTAAGTTCATATAAACCATCAAAAATAATTGTTTTTAATTTAGGACAATTTTTAAATGCACCAAAATAAGTTCTATATATCTCTCCCGTAAAAGTAACACTTTCTAAGTTTTCACAATTTTCAAAAAAACTAAACATAAGAACACCAAAATTACCATCTATTGTAACGTCAATTAAAGAATTACAGTTAACGAAAACACTAGAACCAATTGCTGTAACACTACTAGGAATATTTATATTTGCTAAGGTAGTACAATTATAAAACACTCTATGTCCTATAGTCTCAACAGAATCTGGTATAACAATAGTAACTAAATGTTCATTATGACTAAATGCTCCATCACCTAGTTCTTTTACCGTTGAAGGAATAGTATAACTATTCTCCTCATTAGTAGGTAAATAAGCGACCAATTCTGTTTTATCTTTATTGAAAAGAACTCCATCTAAAAAAGTATAATATTTATTTTCATTATCTACATTTATATTCTTCAATGATGGATTGTCGAATATAAGACCTACAATTGTCTTTAGATTTTTAGGTATATTCAAAGTTGTTAAATTATGATTACCTGCAAAAACACTGTCTCCTAGAACAGTTAAAGAATCAGGTAATACAATTGATGTAAAACTAGTATAGCCAAAGGCTGAATCCCTTATCGTATCTACTTTCTTGCCTAAATTCACTTCATTAAGATTAGTACAGTTATAAAATGCTCTATTACTTATCTCTATAACTGTATCAGGAATAGTGACAGACTTAATACTTTTATTATTGTAAAAAGCCATATACCCAATAGAAGTTACAGTTTTACCATCTATAACACTAGGAATAGATACACTTTCACTATTTAGAGTATAATCTGTAATTTCTACTGTATTATCCTCAGTCACTTCATAACTGAACCCATCAACTGTTGTCGCTGCTTGTACCTCATCAACAGCGAAAAATAGCAATAAAGGTATTATTGCAAACAATATTTTTTTCATTTTCACTCCTCCGTTTTAATCCTTATCAAAATTATTGCCAAATAGTTTCAAATTTAATATACCATATTATATTAATAATTCCTACAAAAAATTAAAAAAACTCAGGATAAGTAAATGAAAAAATTGCAATTTTCTACTTGACACCTAATAAATACAA
>CAMMKE010000114.1 GCA_946497375.1 uncultured Mycoplasmatota bacterium | reverse complement strand
CGCTATCAGTTTTCTCTACTAATTCACATCTTCTAAAAGATATTTTTTCTCCTATTTTAGCAGTTAAACTAACAAGCTTTGCTTCTACAGTCTCACCATTATCATCAAAAGCTAGTACGTCTTCTCTAGTCTTTAAATCATTATTAATAATAGTATCTGCTAAATAATTAACAAAGTTAACAAACTCTTCATTCTTAGCCACAAAGTCAGTCTCAGAATTAACTTCTAATATAACTGCTTTATTATCTTTAACTTCTATTTTACATAAACCTTCTGCAGCAACTCTTGACTCTTTCTTAGCAGCCTTACTAATTCCTTTTTCTCTTAACCAATCAACTGCCTCATCCATATTACCATTACAAGCTTCTAAGGCTTTCTTACAATCAAGCATTCCTGCTCCAGTCTTATCTCTTAATTCTTTTACATCACTTGCTTTAAACATAATTTATTCAATCCTTTCTATTTTTATACAAAAGGAAGGAGATTCCCTCCCTCCTTCCTATCTTACTTTGATAAAGCTTCTATAATGTCAGCTTTTTTCATACCTGTAGTAGAAATATTCTTCTCTTTAGCAATTTCTTTTAATTCAGCAACTGTCATTTTACTATAATCTACAGTTTCTTCTTTAGTAGTCTCTTCTTTCTTTCCTTCTACTACTTCTTTTTTCTCTAAGGCTTTAACTTCTTTTTTAGTTTCTTTTCTAGTCTCTTTCTTTACTTCCTTCTTAGCTTCTTTTTTATCTTTCTTAGCTTTATCTTCTTCACTAATATAATCAATTACTTCATTACCATTAACTTCTGCAATAGCATTAGTTAAAGCTCCAATAAGTAATTTAACACTTCTTACAGCATCATCATTACCAGGAATAACATAATCAACCATATCTGGATCACAGTTTGTATCAACTACACCAAATACAGGAATATTTAAGATTCTAGCTTCTTTAATAGCAATCTCTTCTTTTTTAGGATCAACTATAACTAAAGCTTGAGGAAGTTTCTTCATATCTCTAATTCCTCTTAAGTTCTTATTAAGTTTCTCATACTCTTTCTTAAGACCAATTACTTCTTTCTTAGGTAATGCATCGAATGTTCCATCTTCTTCCATTTTTTCGATTTGTTCCATTCTTCTAACTCTTGATCTAATAGTTCTAAAGTTAGTTAATGTACCACCTAACCATCTTTCATTAACAAAGTACATATTAGTTCTAACTGCAGACTCTTCAGCAGCTTCTTGAGCTTGTTTCTTAGTTCCAACAAATAGAACTTTTCCTCCATCTTCTGCAATTTTCTTTAATGCTTCATAAGCTTTATCTAAACATTTAGATGTTTTTTGTAAATCGATAATATAAATATCATCTCTAGTTGTATAGATATATTCTCCCATCTTAGGATTCCATCTTCTTTTTTGATGTCCAAAATGAACACCAGCTTCTAATAAATAATTCATTGATACTACGCTCATATTTTAATCTCCTTTTCGTTTTAATCTTCTATTTTGTTCTAAAAATTATCACTGTTTAATCTAATACAGCACTAGATAATTAAATTCCAAAATATGTTTATTTTTCTAAAGCTTCAATTATGTCAGCTTTTTTCATACCTGTAGTTGCAATACCTTTTTCTTTAGCAATTTCTTTAAGTTCTGCAACTGTCATTTTACTATAGTCTTTAACTTCAGTTTTCTCTTCTTTCTTAGCAGTTTCTTTCTTAGTAGTAGCTTTCTTCTCAGTAGTCTTTACTTCTTCTTTAGTACTACTACTCTTAACAGTTACCTCATTAGTAGATTTAACTTCACTTGCTTTTATTTTACCTTCTTTACCTTTTTTAGCTACTTCAACTAATTCAGTAAATGCTTTAGGATCATTAATAGCAATCTCACTTAACATTTTACGGTTAACTTCTACACCTGCTTTATTTAATCCTTCTATAAATCTAGAATAACTAATACCATTTTCTCTACATGCTGCATTAATTCTAGTTATCCATAATTTTCTAAATTCTCTTTTCTTTTGCTTTCTATCACGAAAAGCATATTGACCAGAATGCATTAATTGTTCTTTAGCACTCTTATAAAGTCTATGTTTACTACCAAAGTATCCTTTAGCTTGTTTTAATACTTTCTTATGACGAGCTTTTGTAACTGCTCCATTCTTAACTCTTGCCATCTTTACATCCTCCTTCTTTTATTAAATAATGTTCTTTAAACGATTTTGATCTGCTTTAGATAAGCTAGATGCACTTCTTTTCTTTCTATTAACTTTTCTTGACTTATAACCAGTATTATGTCTACTTCCTGGATGTCCTATTTTATAATCATTTTTTCTTTTCTTAAATACTTTCTTACTACCTTTATGTGTCTTTAATTTAGGCATTATAATTCCTCCTCCTACTTATCTTTCTTTGGTACTAAAAACATTGTCATAGTACGACCATCTAACTTTGGATGTTGATCAATTGTTGCATAATCTAGAGTCCTATTAGCAAATTTCTCTAATACTTCTTGACCAAGTTCAGTATGAGCCATTTGACGTCCTTTAAATCTAATTGTAAGTTTAATCTTATCACCTTTTTGTAAATATTTAATAACATTTTTAAGTTTAGTCTCAAAGTCTCCAACATCTATAACTGGAGATAATCTAAACTCTTTTAACTCAGCTTGACTTGCTCTTTGTTTTTTCAAAGCCTCTTTTTCTTTTTTCTGTCTCTCGTAACGGTATTTATTATAATCCATTACTTTACAAACAGGCGGATTACCATTAGGATTCATTAAAACTAAATCTAAATTAGCATATTTTGCTAGAGTTCTCGCATCTTCAATAGATTTAATTCCAACTTGTTCTCCATTAGGACCAATAACTAATACTTCTTTAGC
>CAMMKE010000113.1 GCA_946497375.1 uncultured Mycoplasmatota bacterium | reverse complement strand
TTTTTAAGGCATTTTAATAGTGTTTAAGAGCAAAAAAAGAGAACTACTTATAAAGTAATTCATCACTTATAAAACTTACTGAAAAAAATTATAATTCAAAGTCATCACGACCTTTGTCTTTATGTTTATCATTTTCTTTATTCCAAACATAATCATCTTTAATTGATTCAATAGTTTCATCACTAAATATTCCGTGTTCGTACATATCTTTAGATACTTTCCAATAATCCTCTCGTTCCTTTTCTTTACCAAACATCTTATTTTTAATGAATTTTACTAATCTTCTAAATAGATTTTTGAAATAATCGACCATTTCTTGTAGGTGTTTATTATCATTTTTTAACTCTTTAATCTCTTTGTTTTTATTATCAATATTTTTAGATAAAGTATCAACTTTAAGAGTTAATGCTTTATTATTTTCAGTCAGTATTTTAATCTTTTCTCTATTTTCTTGTAATTCAGTATCAACATTATTTAAGGTTACTGATAACATTTCAGTCTTTTTAAAATCTTTGTTAGTATCCTGAACTTTATCAACATAGTCTATAATCTTATTTCTATCACTCTCTGAAATAGTGTAGGTATTTTTAACTATTGGTGCTTTTTTTAGATTATTGATAGTATCTTTAATATCATTTGTAGTTTTATCAAGTTCACTAGATTTTTTACTCGCAATTTCTAATGCTTCTTTGTCCTTATTAAGTTCTTCTTTCATTGCTTGGTAGTTAGTCATATCTTTAACATTTATGTCTTTATTTCTGCCTTTTTCTTTCTTCTTTAAGATATTATTAAGACCATATTCTTTATTAAAACTTGCAATACACAATGTTCTCATTTTATCTTGAATAGTACGTAAACTATCTCTAGTGAAAACATCGCCTTTACCAACTTGTTTAGACATACCATTTTTGCTTTTATATTTTATTGGTACACCTACAACATGAAGATGTGGACTTGTTTCATCATAATGAATAATTGCACTTGCTATTTTAAAATCAGGAACTAACTCTTGTAAATCATTAAGTTGTTCTTTAAAGACATTAGTCATTTTATGTTTAAATTTATCATCTTTAGTGTCCCAGTATTTTTTATCTCCAAGTTCTATAATAATCTCACAAGCAAGATCGTTTTTAGTATTATCACTTATCTTTTTAAAGTAATCAGTAATCTTTCTATCATTTCTACCTTTATTTTCTTGCTCTTTGTTATATTCAAGTCTTGCTTCTTCAAATTCTTCTAAATAGAGATTTTTAACATCTTCATAAAGAGAAGTAGTACCCTTGATTATTTCTATCAATTCGCTATTGTTATCATACTTACGATAGTTATGTTTATCTACTCTTGATAATTGCTTTGCATTTTGGATAGCATTATTAGATAGAGAGGTAGAACCAGAAGTATTGTTCTTTGCCATATTTTTTGATGATGGCTTTCTATTTTTATCACTACTTAAATGTAGTGAGTAAGACAATTCGCTCATAAACTATCAACCCCCTTATTTATCATTAAAATATTTTCTTGCATCTTCTAAAGTAGGGAAGAACTCTTGATTCATCATTGCATTAGAATTTGGTTCAATATAGGTACAAACGATATAGTGATTAAAACAATTATCAGCATAGATTAAATACAAGTTTTCTTTCTCATCAATTAGATGGCATTTACCATATTTTAAATTATAAAATTCTCGTTTATATTCAAAGTCCATATATAAAATCACACTCCTTATTTTAAACTTATTTTGGCTTTGTCAAAATGTTTAACCCCCTAGGTATTTTGACGTACCATCAAAATTACCTCGTGGGCTAGGGCTTCCCTAGAACCCTTTTGACTTATTCCATAATGTTTTAAAGCTAACGCAATAAAACAAAATTACATAAGTCTTGGTAACAAACTATCGCCACTTTCATTGAACTTCGTTCAACAAAACGTGCCACGTTTGTTATAACTTTTTTCATTAAAAAGTTAGCAAAAAATCTTTTATGATAGATAAGTCTAAAACAAGAAAAGTAAACTTTTTTGTTTTAAACTTGCTCCATTATTTATTTAATTATTTCTAGTCAAGGGTTTCACGAGTAAATAAATTTACCCTTGACTAGAAGTATCATTTTTCATTGTTTCCATATTTACTGGTTTAACACCTATTTCTATTGGTATTGGTTCTTTCATATAGATAACACTATCATTGGTTTCATCAGGTATATAGTTAAATGCAGAATTTATATCTTGCATTTGAAATTCATCTTTACCACGAATATAGATAATTCCATACTTATACTCTTTCATTTTTATATCAGGGTCTATCTTGCAATAATCTTCAAGTGGGAATACTCTTATTATTGCTCGGTCATCTCTTATAAAGTTAAAATAGAAAACTCTATCTTCTACAAAATACGTTGCTTCTTCATAACCGACATCATAGTATTGCCTTAATCTCATTATGTGTTTACCAACTTCTTCTTCAGGTAGATAATTACTGAATCGGAGTTCACCAACTAAATTACCAAATAAAGCAGGGGTTTTAACATCAATATAACCTTTATCAAATAACTCATTACAAGGTTTGCAAATACTTTCTCTAAATAGTATTTCATCAACGTATATTAGACTATTCCTTTGTTTTAATTTTATCTCATCTACATATCTCATAATTAAATCAGATTTTTCTTCTCTAGTATAGTCTTTCCAAGTTTTAGTTCTTTTCTTATATTCATCTTTTAACTTAACTCGGTTAATATAATCAATATCTCGTTTTAAAAGTATATCTTGTGGAGTAAAGTTAAGTTCTTCACAACTATTGGTATCAGTTAGTTCATCATTTAATTTTGTGATAGCATCTTCAACAATTTTCTTTTCTTCATTATAAACTTTTAAATCAAATGCACCCTCAATATATGCTTTTCTAATACGTTCTAGTTTATCATTTTGTTTT
>CAMMKE010000112.1 GCA_946497375.1 uncultured Mycoplasmatota bacterium | reverse complement strand
TCTAAGAATTCAGCTACATTTTCACTTATTTTAAAGGAAAAAGGATAATTTACTGATTCTAAACTAACAGAATCATTTAATTTCATCGTACCAGAACATTCTATATCTAATAACAAATCATTAACATCTGGATATGTTAGATTACCTTCTACTTTAACTTTCTCTAAATCTATTATCTCAGTATTAGCATAATCCTCTTTAGGAATAGTAAATTCTTCGTCTATAGATATATTATTAACTTTACTATCTAACAAATCTTTTATATTCATATACTTCACCATCTTTTGAAAAATACCATGAATAATAAAATAACCATACTACAAGCGACAGACATATTTTCCTTTAAGACATAACTTCTTTCATAGAAACAAGCTAAATCATCAACAACATTGACTATCCAACTTTCTAAATATCTTGGAAGTGTCTTACCTACAGGAAACATATGAGCTTTAATTATATCTTGCTCTAAGTCATTTAAATCAAAATACTTATTAGAGTTTTCTAAAGCAATTTTAGGATGATTTACTAACATATGAGCTCTTTTCTCATCGTATTCATCTAAAAAGAAATCATGTAAAACTGCTCCTCTTGTTGTACTTCTATAGTCTAAATGACAAAATTTAGTTACTTTATATGAATAGTAAGCAACTCTAATCATATGCGAATATCTATCCATACCATGATGGACACAATTCTTTGTCTTTTGATACTCACTATTACTAACAATTGGCATTATTATATTATTAAACTCCTCACTTGGATAAAAAGTCCTCATAATAGCGTCCAACCACCACTTTCTTTTTTCGCTTTTCATAAGCACATATAATTTTATCACAAATCTAGCACTTTAGCAAGTTTACAGGACTACTTGACACTTATTTAACTTATCTCGGCTTTAACTTTTTTAACGCCTTTTTTGATATCATTTTTAAAGAATCTATAACTTGCTGATATTAATATATATACTGGTAAAGCGATAATTATACCAAGAGGTCCTCCTACCGTCCCTCCAATTGATACCATCATAATCGTAATTAATGGGTTTACATTATTTGTCTTACCATAGACTCTAGGAGATATAACATAACCATCTAACTGAGGGAATATTAAGCAGATAACTAAGGTAGCGATAAATAATGATGGGCTTATGACTGATGCAGTTAAAAGTGCAAGTAAATTGGTAATAAGTCCTCCAAAATAAGGAATAACGGTAGTAAGGGAAGCTAGAACTCCAAATAAAAACCAGTTAGGATGTCCTATTATTAAAAAGACAAGAGAATATTCAAAGAACTGAATAACCATAAAGGTTAAAAGGCCTTTTAAATAATTACTAAGCTCAGTATCTAAAGCTTTAACATAACGGAAATACTTATATTTCACTTGTTTTAAAAAGTTTGCAACTACCTCTTTAATCTTATCCATGTAAGCAAGAAAATAGATTGAAACAACATAACAGATTACTACTTTACCTAAAAATGAGGCCGTTTTACCAACTATATCGATAGAACCATCTTTTAGAAAGTTGCCTAAACTAGTAATTATATCGTTTAAATAACCTTCACTACTATCAGTTATAAAGTCTAAATTTATATTAAATTTATCGCCAACATCTTCTATTACTTTACCAAAATTAGTAGCAAACATCACAAGTTGATTATATAGAAGTGGTAAAGTTATAACTAATAATGTAATGATAATAGCAGTTACCACCACCACTACTATTGTAACAGCAAGACTTCTTCTAATTCCTTTAGATACTAATTTCCTAACTATAGGATTAAGAGCATAACTTATCGCAAAAGCAATGATAAAAGGCATACAAATACTAATAATAGAGGCAAAGATATTAAACCAAGTACCTATATTAGTAACTATAATATATAAAAGTCCCATAAGGATTAAAAAGTTTAATAATTTATAATTTATTTTATTTTTATACATAATTATCTCTCCAACATAATTGTAGTAGGTCCCATATTAGTTAGAGTAATAGACATATCTGCACCAAATACTCCGCTCTTTGTAGGAACATAACTACTTAATGTCTTATTAAAATATTCGTAAAGCAACTTTGCTTTCTCTCCGCCCATCGCTTTAATATAACTAGGTCTATTACCTTTAGTAGTATCAGCATAAAGAGTAAACTGAGAAATTGATAATATAGAGCCTTTAACATCAAGAATAGATAAGTTCATCACTCCATTATTATCAGGAAATATTCTAAGGTTTATGACCTTATTAACCATCCAAAGAATCGTATCTTTATTATCAGTATCAGTAAAACCAACAAGAAGCATTAAACCATTATCTATTTCACTAATATTTTTACCTTTAACTACACATTTAGCATTACTGCATCTTTGAACTAAGACTCTCATGATATCAACCTTTCTACACTTGTAATATATGGTAAATTATTTAAATCTAGTATTAATTTATCTAAGTGTTCTAAATCTCTAACAACTACTTCCATCTCATAAGTAGCATATTCATCTCGATTTATTGTTTTAATGCTAGTAATAGAAGCATTAACTTTAACAACAGTACTTGTAATATCAACTAATTTATTATCTAGGGTATCTGTTCTAATAATTAAATCACTATAGTATTTATTAGTAGGTTTTTCGTCCCAACTTACTTTAATACATCTATCATCCATACTAGCGAGGTTTCTACAAGTACTTCTATGAATAGTAATACCATTACCCCTTGTAATATAACCAACAATATCATCACCATGAACTGGTTTACAGCATGATGCGATACTTACTTTTATTTTGTCTATTCCATCAACTATTATGTCTGAAGCACTATCATTTATTTTGACAATATTTTTAAGTAGTTTAGGCTTCTCTTCTTCTTTTTTCTCATAGTTTATATTAATAACATTATTAGGAGTATGTTTACCACTACCTATATCATAGTATAAGTCATCAAGATTAT
>CAMMKE010000111.1 GCA_946497375.1 uncultured Mycoplasmatota bacterium | reverse complement strand
CTTAACTTTCTGGTATTTCTATATCTTCTATTTCCCCAAAATTAGAATAATTAACTGTGATTGTTGTTGTAGTAGGTATATTGTTAAGATAAGTAGAATAACTAGTTAAATCATAAGTAATTTTAACTACTTCATCTTCTTCATTAGTCTCTAATACTATTCTATTAGGAATATCGGCAATATCAATATTAGTGTTATTAATAATAGAATCTATAGTGTTTGTAGTTATCTCATAATTATAAGAAGTATTACCACTTTCATACTCTGTTTTAGATATTAGATAAGCTTTTTCTAAGAATTTAGATATATTGTTATCATCAGTAATATTATTAAAGTGATATAATTCACTAGTTACTTCGTATTTATCAGTAGTCTTTATTAAATTGATATTATCATAAATAAAGTAATTATAAAAGGTATTATTACTAGTCATTACTCCTTCTATTTTGTCATCACTTTTATCTCCTGTAAAGCTAGTTACTACACCATTAATATTTTCTTCTCTTGTAAAGTGATAATTACCACTTTCTATACCATCTAATTTATATTCAGTATTAACTTTATTATCATTTTGTGTATCAACAGTTCTATTACTATTATAATTTGTTCTTATTAGAGATATCAAAACGAAGAAAAAGATAAAATAAAAGATAAAGAAAAGTACGGCTCTTCCTCTTTTACTTTGATATAAATCTTTAATAAACTTGATATATTTATTTTCTTCCTTTTTCTTTTCTTCTTTCACTTTAATACTACTCCTAACAATTCTTTTTTATCTATACCATTTAAGTAATCTTTTACTAAACATCTTTTCTTACCTTCTATAGCGATATCTGTTAGTATTATTTCTTTATCACCTGTAACTACTCTAATACCATCTTTTTCAAAGCCAACTATTGTTCCAGGCTCTGTTTTGGCATAATATCTATCACTTAGTCTTACATCATATACTTTCATTCTTTTACCATTTAAAGTTGTATAAGCACCTGGAGTTGGATTTAAGGCTCTAACTTTGTTATCTACTTGGATGTTTGTCTTAGTAAAGTCAATTTTTTCATCTTCTTTAGTAATGTTATAGCCATAAGTAACTTCAGATTCATCTTGTTTAATGGGATTAATATTACCACTAATTATATTAGGTAGAGTTTCTAATAATAAATCTTTACCCATTTCACTTAATCTATCATGAAGAGAACCTAGGGTATCATCTTTAGTGATAGGAGTTTCAGACTGACTAATAATATCTCCTGCATCCATTTTTACATCCATGTACATAATAGTTATACCCGTCTTATCATAACCATCCATAATAGCATGATGAATAGGGGCTCCTCCTCTTAATTTAGGTAGTAGTGAAGCATGAACATTAATACATTTATATTTAGGATAATCAAGTAATTCTTTAGGTAATATTTGTCCATAAGCACAAGTTACTATCATATCAGGTTCATACTTTAATACTTCCTCATATTCATTTCTTATCTTAACTGGTTGTAATACTGGTATATTATATAACGCACTAGCTTCCTTAATTGGAGTTGGTGTTAAAATTTGTTTTCTACCAACTTTTTTATCTGGTTGGGTAACAACTGCAACAACGTTGTAGTTATCGGCAAGGGCTTTAAAGATTGGAACAGCAAAGTTAGGTGTTCCCATAAATACTATTTTTATATCTTTCATGTTTAACCTCCTAATACATTTATAATTATAGTTAAAGTTAATCCTAACGTTATTAAGAGAAGTCCTGTTAGGGCAACGACGTTAGCATTACCATAACTAAAAGCATATTTATAATTAAATTTTTTTTCTTCTTGATAATCTTCTCTAGTCTTAGTAGTTAGTAATACCTTAGGTTTATCTTTAATTATAAACTTATTATTCTTTATTTCTCTATAACTAGGCATAGTGATAACTGTTAAATCTAAAGAATTAATATCACTATATCTTCTTATAATTGGATATTTACTATCTGTTATTTTAGACATTAAGATATTTAAATCCATTGTATCAACACTATTAATAATATCATCGATATTAGATAAATAATTCTTTGCCAAATCACTTCTTTTAATAAAGGCAATACAAGGAAGTGACTCTGATAAATTAAGAGCTTTCCATCTTTTATCAAAGGTCTTAAGAATAGTTGTTTCTTCTTTAGTAGTCATATTAACATGAGAACAAAGAGATGCTAAATTGCTTTTGCATTTATAATAGTCTTTAAGATAAAAGGAATCTTTATAATAGTCTTTAAGATAATTATAGTATTTACTAAAAGAAGTTAATTCAGCCATATATTCAGGGCTTCTAAAAGCATAGTAATAAGCCATAGCAGGTGAATCTGTTATATATATCACTCTACTCTTTTCTTTTAAATTCCTTGATATTATATTTTTATAGTTATGATTAGAAAAAATATAGTCTATTTTCTTTAAATCATTCAATTCTTTAATATCTATATCCATTGTTAGTCCTTCTTTATCTATTTTTTCTTTAAAAACAGATGGAAAACTATGAAAGCAGTAGCCATTAACTATGTATTTATCATAAATATATTTAAGTATTTCTTTTTTATCTTCAGTTTTAGTAGTAGTTACATTTAATTTATTAGAGACTAAATCGATTAGTAAAGTGTTTCCTTTAATGATTAAGTCTTCATGATTATTATAGTTGCTAGTAATAGTATCTAATTTATTTAAGAAATAATTATTATAAGTTTCATCCTTAATTATAATTTGATATTTTATTACTATATCCATTGTTATTAATAGAGAATATCTATTATAACTATAACTTTCGCCATTTATAGAAGCATTAGATACTTTGTTTTTAGTAGTTTCATTCATTAAGACATTATGAAGGATTGATAGTAAATGTTCATTTTTTAGTAGTAGTTTAAAGTTCATAACTATCAACCCTTCTTTCTAGTTTAAATTATACCACAAGAAAAAGTACTTTTACAATAAAGT
>CAMMKE010000110.1 GCA_946497375.1 uncultured Mycoplasmatota bacterium | reverse complement strand
TAGCATCACTAACATTAATCATAGATACACCAAGTAAAGGCCACTCTATAGATTCTCCTTTTTCTAGAGTCTCTATCTTACTATTAATATATTCTATAGGAATAGCAAATCCCATACCTTCTACTTCAGTTTGTACAAGTTTCATAGAAATAACCCCAATAACTTCACCATTAGTATTCATTAAAGGTCCACCACTGTTCCCTGGATTAATCGCTGCATCAGTTTGTAATACTTTCATAACCCAATCACTACTAGAAGTATTTCCAGTACTAACACTAACTAATCTATCTTTACCTGCTAAATGTCCTGTAGAAACACTACCTCTATATTCATAACCTAAAGGACTACCAATAGTAAATACTAAATCTCCTAGACTAGCATTTCCACTATTTCCAAGTTGTAAAGCAACTAGGCCATCAACTTTCTTAATTCTAACAATTGCAATATCAACATAAGTATCTCCACCTAATACTTCTCCTTCAACCTCTTCATCATTAGAAGTAATTAAAGTTACCCTATCAGCACCTTCTACAACATGTTGATTAGTCATAACATAAGCATTGTCACCATCTATTTTATAAACAAACCCTGTACCAGTAGAAGCTACTTCATCATTTTGATAATTTCTAACCATCAAAACTCCATCATAAACTTTTTCAACCGCTTCACTAATACCAGACTCATCAACAACTACTTTAGTACAGTCAGCAGAACTACAAGTTAAACCACTATTTGTACTAGAGCTATTATTACTAATTAAATCATCTCCCCCTATAATTACAAAAGTCAAAACTCCTCCTATTACAAAAGATACAATTATAAGTACCGCTTCTTTAATTCTCTCTGAACTCATCTACATCTCTCCTCTCAATATTAGCAAGCTCCATATAATTACTAGGAAATCCCATTTTATCCAATATTTTATCTATTTTAATACTATGCAAATTATAATCAAGATTATCTATTCTTTTATCAAGCTCTAAACACATATCTTTAAATTCATCATAACTTAACATTCTCTTCATTATAATAAGAAGCGCAAATAAATCATTAGTTCCTTTAGTATAGTACCCTTCATCATCTTTTTCTAAACCAAGTAATTCATGAAACTTTGTTCCTTTAATTTTCTTCTGTGTTCTATTTTCATATAAAATATCTTCATGAGCACACAAATTACGATAATTAGAAAGTATTGGTAAATAATTACTAAACTCATCTAATGGTATATTATAAATCTTACAAATATTTACTTGATCATCATATTTCATTATTGAAAATAATTCTCCAACTATTCCAAAAGATAAAACTTTAACTAAAATCCAAAGTGGAACATAACCATAATTAGACATATAATGTGCAGTCGCAGTATGCTGAGCCCCATTAATTCTAATTTGTCTTTTCATCTTTTTAATCAAATCATTTACTTGTTTTTGTTTACTCTTATCACTAGTAAAGTTCTTATTACGTAAATAATATTTCTCTTTATATCCATATTTCTTAGATAACTGATATGAAAATATAGATTTCAAGTTATTTTCAATAACAAGTAAATACTTAAAGAACACATTTCTAATCGCTCTATCAAAAAGAAATAAACTATACATCTCTTCAAAAGTAACCCCTTCTAAGAAATGTTTATCAGTCATACTTCTCATAAAAGGATATCTATAACCAGATATAAAGAAGTAATTTTCTTTTAATAATATTCTCTTAGTATATTCTTCATCTGTAATAGTCATACCCTTATATTTAAGTATTTCTATTTGTTCTTCAAGATTCTTAAACTGCTTATCTATCATCTTCTTCCTCACCTAGAATAGATTATATCATAAAAATTATGTAAAAAATATGATAATTTAATGAAAAATTATGTTATACTTTAAAAAGTAGAAAGGATTGATTTTAGACTATGCCTGCAACTGTTACTCATGCTTACTTTGCAAATGACCTTTATGACATACTTCCTATTGGTCTAAAGAAGTTATTAATGGATGAAAAAAAGAGATTAAGAATGTTCTCCCAAAGTACAGATTCTTTTATTTTTTATAATCTGCTTAAGAAGAAAGATAAACATATAAGAGACTTTCAAGGATATTTTCATACTAATAAATCAAGAGATTTTTTTATTAATTTAGTTAATTATATAAAGTATAATAATTATTATCAAAATAGTGAAGTAATGGCTTTTCTCTATGGCTTTATCGCTCATTACTGTCTAGACTCTAAGCTTCATCCATATATAATTTATAAAACAGGTATAGTAGACGAAAGTAATCCTAATACTTACAAATATAGAAATAAACATGAATATATGGAAAACTTTCTAGATAATTACATGATTAAACAAAAAGAATTCATAACACCATATAGTTTTAAATTCTATGATTTTACTTTTGACTTAAAACCATTCTCAAAAGAGTTAATAGAAGTAATAGATTATGCTTTTAAAGAGACTTTTAATTTTAATGACTTTTCTAAATATTATTACAAATCATTAAAAGATATGTACAAAGCTTTAAAATATTTAAGATATGATAAATATGGAATAAAAATGTTCTGTTATAAAACTATAGATAAATTTACTAGTGATAAGACTTTTAAGTTACAAGCAATATCTTATCATACTCCACTAAAAGATGAATATAATTATTTAAATTCAAATCATAGTACCTGGATTCATCCATGTCTAAAACGTGAAAAACATAATGAATCTTTTATAGAATTATATTCTATCGCTCTAAAAGAATCTAAAAAGATTATCACTGATGTTAATAGTTATTTAAAAGGCACTAAAAAGATTAATTTAAAGAATGTCTTTAAAAATTACTCATACCTAACAGGAAAAAACTGTAATAATAAAAATAAATTAAAATATTTTGAATAAAATTAAATCTAACATATCACTATATAAATAGGTGATAATATGTTAGAAAGTTATAAAATTGCAAGAAGTAACAATGAAGAAGTATTATA
>CAMMKE010000109.1 GCA_946497375.1 uncultured Mycoplasmatota bacterium | reverse complement strand
CTTATCTTCATATGATTTTAGTTCTTCATCTGTCATAATTAAACCCTCCTACTTAAATCAAGTTATTTCCAGTCATTTCTTCTGGTTTTTCTATATCCATATATTTTAGTATTGTAGGAGCGATATCTCCTAGTTTACCTGTTTTAATTTCTTTTATATTATGGTCTGTAATAATAAATGGTACAGGGCTAGTGGTGTGAGCAGTTATTACTTCTCCTTTATCATCTTCCATAATTTCAGAGTTACCATGGTCTGCTGTTACAAACATAGTAAAGTCTTTTTCTTTACTTGCTTTATATAGTCTTCCTACATTTTCATTAACAGCTTTAACAGCTTCCACCACTTTATCAAATTTACCAGTATGTCCTATCATATCACAGTTAGCAAAGTTTAGAATGATTAAATCATATTTATCCATTACTTCTATTAGTTTATCTGTTACTTCATAGGCACTCATAGCAGGATACATATCATAAGTTGCAACGTCTTTTCTTGGTACGATTATTTTATCGGTATTAGGGATATCTTTTTCTTCTCCACCATCAAAGAAGTATGTAACATGGGGATATTTACTAGCTTCGGCTATTCTTAATATTTTTAATCCCTTTGAGGCAGCATATTCTCCTAAGGTATTAGTTAGATGCATTGGAGGAAAAGCAGGAGTTGCAATGACTGTATGCTCTGGAGTCATCATTGTAACTAGTTTTACATTTTTAAAATCTACTCGTGGGAACTCTTTAAAGTCTTTATTAGTTAGAGCCGTGAATGTTTGAGTAATACGGTCTGGTCTAAAGTTAAGCATTACCATACCATCATTTTCTTTAAGGCTTCCATCATCTATTAATTTAGCAGGTACAATAAACTCATCCATAATATTTTGTTTATATGAGTCTTCAATATAATCTTTATATGAATCTATTTTTACTCCCTCTCCATGTACTAATAAATCATAATACTTCTTAGTAACATTCCACATTCTTTCTCTATCCATAGAATAATATCTTCCAGAAATATCTGCTAGTTTACCAAAGCCTAGTTCATTAAGCTTATTAGTTAGAGAATCTAGGAATTTAAGAGCGACATCTGGAAGGGTATCTCTACCATCTAGAAAAGCATGAACATAGACATTATGAAAGTTTTCTTTTTTACATAAATCTAACATTGCAAAGAAGTGATTTATATGTGAATGAACTCCTCCATCACTTAGTAAGCCAAATAAATGTAGAGATGAGTTATTTTCTTTACAATGATTTATTATATCTAATAAGACTTCATTTTTAAAGAAACTACCATCTTCAATAGCATGATTAATTTGCATAAGAGGTTGGTCTACAACACGTCCTGCTCCTATATTTAAATGTCCTACTTCACTATTACCCATTTGTCCAGCTGGAAGTCCTACTGCTTCACCACTTGCTTCCAAGGTAGTATGAGGATATTCCTTCCATAAATTTATAATATTTTCTGGGTTAGCGGCAATTATAGCATTACCTTTCTTTTCTTCTCTGTAACCAAAACCATCTATTATAGTTAATAATACTTTTTTCATCTTTCATCCTCCTAATATAATTGTTCATTTAAACAGAATATTGCATATATAGGCAGATACCTAACATTTTTCTTTGTTGAAAAGTTACTTTCTGTAATACGATAGGCATCTGTTACAATATATTTTTTCATAAAGACTGATAGACTCTTTACTTTAGAACCTTGTTTAGTAGCAAGTTCTATAGGAATAATCTTACCCATTCTATTTTGAATAACAAAGTTAACTTCTGCTTTTCCTTCTGACTGATAATAGTATAGGGAATAACCTGCTTCTACTAAAGTATGAGCGATATGATTTTCATATAGGGCTTGTTTAATATTTTCATCTACTTTTAATCTATCTTTAGTTAAGTTATATCTCATACTTAAAAGGCCATCATCTGGTAGATATAGTTTAAAACTATCAAGTTCTCTACAACTAGATAAAGGAGACTTTGCTACTCTTATTTTATATGAACGATAGACTAATTGATTAGTTACAAGGAAGTTAATAGAGTTTTCAAACTCTTTAGCACGTCTTCCATAACCTAAGACACCATACTGGAATTTTTTATTTTCTTTTTCTAATTGTTTAGGAATACTTTCCATTACTTCAATACCACGTTCTATGTCTATTAAGTTTTTACTGTTTAGTAATTCACTTTTATTAATATCAAAGACTCTTTCTTTAATACTATCTATATAGCCATAATGTTTTTTATTAGCATAGGCATCTACTACTTCAGGAAGTCCTCCTGTTATTAAATATTCATAGAAATAATCTAAGGCTTTACTATGAACACTACAGCTTCTATGATTATCATAAGCATATCTTATCTTCTCTGCTACTTCTTTTTCTCCAATAGCCCACAAGAATTCTTCACAGTCCATTTCTGTCATTATTTTATATTGAAATTCTTCTCCTCTAAACTTTAATAGAGAATCTCTACTTGATGTTATAGCGATAACATGATAATCATTTTTATCATAACCAAATAGTTTTATTCCTTTAATTATCTCTTCATCTGTAACATTATCAAAGATTATTAAGGTATCATTTTTAACAATAGGAACTTCTGATATTATACTTAACGCTTCTGCTAGTCTTGTAATAGATCTTTCTTTTTTAAACAAGTCTTTTAAAATAGTATTATGGTCAGTATTAAAGTAAGCGACATACTGATAGTTTTGTTTACCAAAGTCTATTGCTGTATATGTTTTACCTACTTGTCTTGTTCCAATAATTAATAAAGGCTTTCTTATTAAATCTGTTTTCCATTTCAATAAGAATTTATTAATTTTTCGTTCCATTTAGTGTAGTCACCTCCCACATCTTCTAATATAAGTATATATTTATTCTTTTGTTTAGTCAATATTTTTGCAAAATAAAAAGACTACTACTGCTCGTCTTAATAATACTATTACTGCCTAATTGCATCTTGATGAAATTCAAGACGAAGTTTATCTGCGACTG
>CAMMKE010000108.1 GCA_946497375.1 uncultured Mycoplasmatota bacterium | reverse complement strand
CCTTGATACTCTGCCATTGCTCTAATAAGTTCTAGTTTATCTCCTAGTTCTTTTAATACTTCATCTTTACTTGTAGCATCTTTTACTTCTTGTAATTCTTCAGTATCTTTTCTTAATAGAGCAAGCCAATACTCATTATCATTTAAAGTGTGATATATAGGTTCTTCACCGTTTTCTTTAATAATAGTAGGAATATTATCACGTACTAGTTTGTGATATTTATCTTTATTATATTTACTATTATATTTAAGGGCTTCTATTGGAAAATCTTTATCAAAGTTTTGTAGGGTACTATTAACTTTTTGATTATGCATTTCGATAGCGAATGATTTTATAGTGTTAACAATAGTATCCGCTTCATCTCTTGTAATATTATATTTTTTACATTCTTCATCAGTAATATTTACTGCTTTTAAATGGAATTCAAAGAAAATATCGGCTAAATCTTTTCCTTCATCTATTTTTTCGACAACGAAAGGATGATATCTTAAATCTTTAATAATTCTTGAATCATTCATATTAATATTTTTCTCACTTTGATATTTTATAAAAGTAGTTGATGAGTGTACTTTGTCTATCATGTGAACTATTTTAGCTTCTATATCAGTTTTATTGTTAAAGTTTGTAAATATAGTTTCAAAATCTATAATGTCTTTAAATCTTTTTATTAAGTAATTTTCAGCTTTATTAGTTACTTTTTTTCTTTTTTCTTCTGATATTCCTTGAAATTTTGTAATGTCTCCTGTAATAGCTTCAGGTAAATCATGATATATACAATAATTTAGTATTTTGTCTTTGTTTAATTTAATAGGAAAGTGTTTTTCTAATCTTTCATATATAAATATTAAGTCTATGGCATGATTTTTTACATCTTCAAGTCTTTTTCTATCAATATACCAAAGTAAGGGGCCTGTTCTTATTGTATCTCCTAAAATATCATAGATCATAAATAATTCTATTTCTTTTGTGAAATTATACTTCAAGTGGCATTCCTCCTAAAATCTAGTTTTATTATATAACAATTAAATAAAAAAAGCATTATTTTTGGTAATACTTTTATAGTTTGTTATGTAATTTTAATATTTCTATTAGCATTTTATCACGGTATTCGGCAAGAGATTCATCATCGTTACCTATTTCTTTAGGTCTATTTTTTAAAGATTCTTCAACACCTTTTCTAGCAATACTAGCAAATTCTTCTGGGAAGTCTTTAAAATCTGCCATATCATGCAACCATAAACTGATAGATGGGTTTAAGTGTTTCATAAGACCATCTACATGTCCTTTACCTCCACCTAATTCAAAGACTAGACTTGGTCCCATAATAGCCCATCTTAATCCAGGACCATAGGTAACAGCCTTATCGGCATCTTCAATAGTACATACACCTTTCATTACTAAGTTACATACTTCTCTATAAACAGCCATTTGAATACGATTACAGATAAATCCTAAAGCTTCTTTTTGTAAGACTACAGGTTCTTTACCAATTAATTGGAAAAATTCTTTAGCAGTGTTTAAGACTTCATCAGTTGTATAATCTCCTTTAGTAAGTTCTACTAATGGTATTAAATGTGGGGGATTATAAGGATGGGCACCAATAAA
Source organism: uncultured Mycoplasmatota bacterium (assembly GCA_946497375.1). The sequence continues at coordinate 1,399 of CAMMKE010000108.1, read as the reverse complement.
TCTGTCTTTATGTTTAGCATCTCTTGCTATTTCGGTAATTAGTAGTCCTGATGTAGATGAAGCGATGATGGTGTCATCTTTAGTATATTTTTCCATCTCTTCAACCATTTGTCTTTTAATATCATAATTTTCAGGTCCAGATTCAGTGATTAGTTCAACATCTTTTACGGCATCACTCATTGATGTAGTATAACTAATTCTACTTTCAATTTCTTTTATTTCTTCATCTGTTACAACATTATTTTTCTTTAAGTTAAGTAGGCTTTCATGTATTCTAATCTTTGCAAGATTTAAAGCATCGTCAGTTATATCATAGACATTTACGGATAATTTCTTTAGTGAATAATATAAAGCCCAACTATAACCTATTACACCTGCACCAATACAGGCTACTTTTTTAATATCTTTTGCTTCCATATTCTACCTCCACCTTAATTGTAGTTTTTTAAATAGGTAAATGCAAGGTAGTTGACATTATTTGATGTTAAGTTGTTGTAAAGGAGCATTAATTATATTTTATTTTGCTAATTTGAAAAAGAGTTTAGCATATGATATAATTTTTTCGTTGGAAATAAATTGACGTATAAAAGTTAAAAAATTAGTGAGGTAAAATATATGAATTTAATATCTTTACTACAAAATCGACAGGAATTATTATCTTTTGAACCTTTAGTATCATATTTGCAAGAAATAGAAAGACTTAATGCAGACGTTATTTTTCAAAATAAGAAATTGTGCTATTTAAAAGATAATGAACATTATTATAAAATTGAATATCGTTTATCAGATGGACCTTTGTTAAGTGATATTGTTGAAATAGGTATTACTGATATAAACTTTTTGGCAGTAAGACATACTGCTTTTTCTATTACAAATCCTGATAATAATCTTGATATTCCTAATATGCCTAAAAGAAGTATAGAAGATGAATTTTTAGTTTGTGATGATAGTTCTTGTAATATTATAGATAGATTATATTCTTATGAAAATAATAATATAGAAGTGTTATCTAGTGAAGTAATGGAATTATCACTTTTAGAAATGAAAAAGATTTTTAATCCTGATAACTTTTTGGATTGTGTATGTTTATTAGTATTAAATGATGCTAAAAAGAGTGGTGATAAGATAACACAGCTTAGAATGATGATTGATGTAGGTGCTAGTGGTAATGCATTTTCCCGTTTAACATTTGGACCGTTAAGACATCGTTTTGTTCCTGAAACCTTAGAAGATAAAGCATTTACATATACGTTAAAAAAGTAAGTTAGAGTTTGAAAATAAAAAAACTTTCAATTATGTGTAAAGAAAGTTTTTTACTTTTTTAGTATTTTCACTTTGCTTAACTTGAATATTAATAATATTCATCTGTTTCATAATAATATGAAGTTTCTATACCTTT
>CAMMKE010000107.1 GCA_946497375.1 uncultured Mycoplasmatota bacterium | reverse complement strand
TATGAAAATAAAGATTATGAGACATTAGAGAAATATAGTAAAATACTATATGCAGAAGCTAGACTTATAGAAGGAATGAGTTTAGATAATCCAACAGAAATAAGTAATTTAATTAGTGAATTACTTGCTAAATAAAATAAAGGATAGGTAATTATTAACATTACTTATCCTTTTTACATGTACTTCCAATACACTCATTATAATATGGAGAATTTTCCATTAACTTCTCATCTATATAATCATTACCAAGTTCTTCTGATAATGTCTCTTTACAACTAAATAAATTAGTACCAAGACCTAATCTTTCTCCCTTTATTTTAACTCCTAAGGCAGCTAGAGTAGTAGGGTAATAATCAAAGGTTGTAAAACTTCTATTCTTGTTGCATTCAGTATCAACTGCTGAATTTATAAAGACATTATATACACTTCTATTATAATTAGAATCAATCTCATCAAAAGAATAAGTATTCATACTTAGATGATCTCCAACTAATATAATAGTAGTATTTTCATAGAAATCTTGTTTCTTAATCCAATTAATAAACTCATCTAATTTTTCACTAGAACAATCAATAGAAGTTAAATAATTATCATCATATATATCTTTACAAGAATTATCTACATATCCATCTGGAAAATGAGTATCAACAGTTAACATCGTAAAATTAAATGGTTCATCACTTTTAGATATTTCTTTTAATTCTTTTTTAGCATAATCAAATAGTTTTTCATCTTCATATCCCCAAAATACATAATAATCTTCATCTATTATTCCGTCTTCTATAGCAGTATAATAATCATATACAGTGTAATCTCCATGATTTTTAAAATAAATTCTTCTGCCACCAAAAGTTAAATCAGAACCTACCATAATATACTGTCTATATCCTTCTTTTTTTAGAATATCACCTAATGAATAAGCTCCTGGAAGAGTAGTACCTGCTTCATATGTACTTACATCATCTTGATTAAAAACAGTCTTTAAAGGAATACCTGAAGTATGAGAAACCATAGCAGCCATAGTCCAAGAAGCATTGTAAGCCATATGGGCTCCTCCTACTAAATTATTAGAAGAGAAGTTAATATTCTTTTTGGCAAGATTTGTTAATTCAGGCATGTAATTAATATCATAAGCTCCACCGTTTTCTTTATCAGCATAAGTAGATTCCATAGACTCTAGAAATATATATATTAAATTTCTTTTTTCTTCAGGAAATTCTAAATCTACATTTTTAGGATTAACGTATAAAGTTTCAAAGAAATTAGATTCTATATTATTATATTTAATATAGTCATATATGTATAAACTACTGGTAACATGATAGGTAGAGTAGATAATTAAACTTACTATAAAGAAAAAACTTATAATCTTATAGAAATTTATTTTTATTGTTTTACTTTTTATCTTAATTTTTATAAATACTTCTATATTATTAAATAGTTTTGCTATTAAAAAGATAATAATAGTTAGTATTAAAGAAATTAATATACAATCTTTAATAAAACTTATAATCATATCATTACTAGCAGTACTTATAGAATTAGTTAAAGTAAGTAATATTTGTTCAAAATTATTAATTTGTGCTTTATCTAAAGCCCAATTTGTACCAAAGATAATAACAAGTGCTAGAAATATTAGAAAATAGTATAAAATTGCTTTACTTACTTTTACTGTTTTTTTTACTACTTCTTTTTTTGCCTTTTTTCTTTTTTTCATTTTTTACTTTTTTCCTTATTTCTAAATTTATATCTATATTAGCACTTATTACCTTTAATATATATGGTAAGATAATAGCGACTATTAGACTAAGCCACATATATTTTAAACAAAAATCATAAGTAAAATTAGAATTTTGATAATTTAAGGAATTATCACTACTAAAAATATAAATAAAAGTATTCATAATCGTTGTGATTAGAAATGTATAACGTAAATACTTTAATATTAAATCACTATTACTAAGTTCTTTTTTTATTATTCTTTTTTCTATTAGTATAGAAATGCTAGCAGGCATTAACATACATATTAAAAACATATTTACCACTTCCTAAATATGTTATATTATAATAGAAAAATAGGAAAAATACAATTCTAAATTTTGACTTTTGGTATACTTTATGGTATAATTTAGCCATCTAAAGGGGGATGGTTCTGATGAATAAATTTAAGAACTGTGATAGTTTAAAGTCATACCTAAATCATACCTAAATAAAGAGTCTAAAAGACTTAATATAAGTATAACCAATGTTTATAATACTTTCTTTTCAAGAGATTTACTTTATCGCTTAAGTAAAATCGATAAAAGTATGAATATAATAGTTAAGGGAAGTTTCGCACAAGCTGTTCATTTAGGTAAAATAGTTAGACCTATTACAGATATAGATTTAACTAGTACAATAGACCATCATAATCCTTTAATTCTTTTAGTTAATGCTATGTGTGATAAAGAGGGTGATAATGATTTTGACTATATTTTAAGAGGTGCACCTAAAAGAACTAATACAGGTATTATTAAGTTACCAATCGCTACTAAGTATGGAAAAATTAATCATCCAATAGGTATTGATTATAGAGAAAATCATCCTTGTATCTATGAGAAACATTTGAAATTAGTACCTAAAGTATTTTCAAGGGATGAAGAATATGAAGTAGTAGTCCCTTCTATGGAAGAGACTTTAGCAGAGAAATTATGTATTATTGCCGAGTCTACTAAGACAGATGTTTTAAATACAAGAACAAAAGACTTCTATGATATTTATCACTTGCATGGTGGAGATTATGACTTAGATAAATTTTCTTACTATTTTGAAAAGATGCTTCAAGATAGAGGTAAAATTAGAGATATTTCTAGTTTAAATACTGATTATCTTAATAATGATTTTATTGAAAGGCATGAAAGCGTATGGCAAAGTAATAAGAAGCATTATGAGTTTTTAGATGATGAAGTTGATTTAAAAGGAGCTGTTTATTATACAAAGAGTACTTTAAAAGAACAGTTTCAAAGAATAAGACAGGGTAAAAATAAAGTTTATAAGATATA
>CAMMKE010000106.1 GCA_946497375.1 uncultured Mycoplasmatota bacterium | reverse complement strand
TAGAGAATATGATTTATGAAATAAGAGGAAAACAAGTAATGCTAGATAGTGACTTAGCAAAATTATATGAGACGGAAACAAAAAGAATAAATGAATCTGTAAAGAGAAATATAGAAAGATTTCCTGAAAGGTTCTGTTTTAGAATTACTGAAGAAGAGCATAATTCTTTGAAGTCGCAAATTGCGACCTCAAAGGGTGGCTCTAGGAAAGATCATACTGTTTTTACAGAACAAGGAGTGGCTATGTTAGCAGCAATACTTAGAACCCCTGTTGCAGAAGAGATTAGCATAAAGATAATGGATGCTTTTGTATCAATGAGAAAAAGTATATCCAGTAATCTACTTGAACAAAAATACATAAATAACTTAGTATTAGAACATGATAAGAGAATTAAAGCCTTAGAAGATTCGCTTAAAAAACTAATAGAAAAGAAAAATTTAACAAATAAAATAAAGAAAATAGAGGAGGATTAAGAAATGAAAAATGAAATTGTTATCTTTGATAATCAAAATATAAAATTAGAAGTAAATATGAAAGATGAGACTGTTTGGTTAAATCAAATGCAAATGGCAGAACTATTTGATAAAGATAGAACTGTTATAACAAGACATATAAATAATATTTTTAAAGAAGGAGAACTAGACAAGAAGACAAATGTGCAAAAATTGCACATTCCTAATTCAGATAAACCTGTTACTTTCTATAATCTTGATGTAATTATTTCTGTTGGATATCGTGTTAAGTCAAAAAATGGTGTTGCCTTTAGAAAATGGGCTAATAAAATATTAAAAGATTATCTAATTAAAGGTTATGCCATTAATGAGAAAAGACTTAAAGCTCTAGAAAAAACTATTGAACTAATAGATATTGCAAATAGATTAGATGATAGACTAGAAGATAAGGATGCTAAAGGCGTATTAAAAGTAATAACATCATATACTAAGGCTTTAGATTTATTAGATGACTATGACCATAAAACTCTAAAAGTAAAAGGAACTAATAAGAGCTTAAAAAAGATAGATTATGAAGAATGCATGAATGTAATAAATACCCTTAAATTTAATGAAAGCAGTGATATCTTTGCTTTAGAACGAGATTATGGTTTTAAAGCTATTATAGAAACTATTTATCAAACTTTTGATGGAGAAGAACTATATAAAACTACTGAAGAAAAAGCTGCTAACTTCTTATATCTGACAGTTAAAAATCATGCCTTTATAGATGGTAATAAACGTATAGCGGCAACTATGTTTATTTACTTTTTAAACTACTATAATATGCTTTATAAAGATAATAGCCTTGTAATTGATAATAACACTTTAACTGCCTTAACTCTTTTAATAGCAGAATCAAATCCTAAAGAAAAGGATTTAATAACGGCTCTTATTATGAACTTTCTTGCCTAATACTTTGAAAAATCCTTAATCTATAGTATAATACTAGTAGATTTAAAGAAAGAAGGAATATATATGAAAATAATATCTATTAATGCAGGAAGTAGTTCTTTGAAGTTTAGTCTTTTCGATATGGACGATAAAAAAGTAATCGCTTCAGGACTATTTGAACGTATTGGTATAGATGGAAGTAGTTATACTATTAAATATAATGGTGAGAAAATAAAAACAGAAGCAGAACTTGCTACTCATACGGATGCTGTTAAGATTTTATTAGATAAACTAGTTAGTCTTAATATTATTAAATCATTAGATGAAATAGATGGAGTAGGACATCGTTTAGTTCATGGTAAAGATAAGTATAAAGCCTCATGTCTAATAACAGATGAGGTAGTTAATGACCTAATTGCTTTTAAAGACTTCGCTCCTTTACATAATCCTGCCAATGTCTTAGGAATACAAGCATTTAAGGAAGTATTACCAGATGTTCCTATGGTAGGAGTATTTGATACTGCTTTTCATCAAACTATGGATGAAGAGTCATATCTATATCCAGTACCATACTCTTGGTATAAAAAACATGGTGTTAGAAAATATGGTTTTCATGGAACTAGCCATAGATACATTGCCAAAACTATTAGTGAAAAACTTGGTCGAGATGACCTAAGAATAATCAGTTGCCATGTTGGTAATGGTGGCTCTATTACGGCTATTAAAGATGGTAAATGTGTGGATACTTCTATGGGATTCACACCTTTAGCAGGTATAATGATGGGAACACGTTCTGGTGATGTTGATCCTTCAATTATTACCTATATCATGGAACAAGAAGGATTAAATGCTAAAGAAGTGATAGACATATTAAATAAAAAATCAGGACTACTTGGACTTAGTGAAATAAGTAGTGATATGCGAGATATTGTAAGTGCTATGGATAGAGATGATGAACAAGGAGAAAAAGCAAGACGTGCCTTCTTAAAATACACAAGAACTGTTACTAACTATATTGCTCAGTACTATGTTTTATTAGGAGGAGCAGATGTCATTTGCTTTACAGCAGGACTTGGTGAAAATAGTGAACCATTTAGAAAGAAAGTCTGTGAAAACCTAGCTTGTCTTGGTGTAAAACTAGATGCTGAAGCGAATAAAGTAATGGGTGAGTTTAAAAAGATTAGTAGTGATGACTCTACTATTCCAGTATATGTAGTTCCAACAGATGAAGAGCTTATGATTGCCCTAGATACTCTTAAATTAATTAGTTAGATTGGATGAAGTTATGTTTAAAAAAATATATAAAGAGATAAAAAAATATAATACTATTGTAATTGCAAGACATATAGGAGTAGACCCTGATGCCCTAGCGAGTCAGCTTGCCCTAAAAGAGTCTATAAAATTAACCTTTCCTAAAAAGAGTGTCTATGCTGTCGGGAATGGCTCTTCAAAATTTTCTTATATGGGTCATCTCGATAAACTAGAAGAATTTGATAATTTTCTTCTAATTGTTCTAGATACTCCTGATAAAAAAAGAATAGACTATAAAGACTATAGTAAAGCTAATAGTATTATAAAAATAGATCACCATCCTTTCATAGAAAGTTTTGGTGGTCTTGAATATATTGATGATAAAGCTAGCAGTACATCTGAAATATTGATGGAACTATTACTTAAGACTAAGTTAAAATGTAATAGTGAGA
>CAMMKE010000105.1 GCA_946497375.1 uncultured Mycoplasmatota bacterium | reverse complement strand
AATATATTTTTTGATAGAACTAAAGACTTTTCGTCAGAAATTTGGTACAATATAGATGACAAGAGGAGGATGATTTTATGAATATTAAAAATATTATAGGAAGAGAAATATTAGATTCAAGAGGTAATCCTACTGTTGAAGTAGATGTAATACTTGATAATGGTGTTATGGGTAGGGCTTGTGTACCTAGTGGAGCTTCTACAGGAGAAAGAGAAGCTTTAGAAATGAGAGATGGAGATAAGAGTAGATTTAATGGTAAAGGAGTATTAAATGCTGTTAATAATGTTAATACTATCTTACGTGATAATCTAATTGGGATGGATGTTACTAAACAAAAAGAAATAGATTATAAAATGCTAGAGTTAGATGGTACTAAAACTAAGAGTAAGTTAGGTGCTAATGCTATACTTGGTGTTTCTATGGCTTGTTTAAAGGCTGCTGCAAAAGCTTGTGGAAAAGAGTTATATGAGTATGTTGGTGATGGTAAGACTTTACCTGTTCCTATGATGAATATTATAAATGGTGGTGCTCATGCTGATAACTCATTAGATTTTCAAGAGTATATGATTATACCTCAAAGAGATACTATTCATGAGAGAGTTAGAGTAGGTGCTGAAGTATTCCATAGTCTTAAGAATGTTTTAAAAGAGAAGGGATATGCTACTAGTGTTGGAGATGAAGGTGGTTTTGCTCCTAATCTTAAAACTAATAAAGAAGGATTTGAGTTGATTACTGAAGCAGTAAAACGTGCTGGATATGAGCCAGGAAAAGATGTTTGTTATGCAATTGATGTTGCAGCAAGTGAATTCTATAGTGATGGTAAATATAACTTGGCTGGCGAAGGTAAAGTACTTAGTACTGATGAATTAATTAAATATTATGAAGATTTAGTTAATACTTATCCTATTATTTCTATTGAAGACCCAGTAGATGAGAATGATTGGGAAGGATTTAGTAAAGTAACTGCATTACTTGGGGATAGGATTCAATTAGTAGGTGATGATTTATTTGTTACTAATAAAGAATGTCTACAAAAAGGTATCGATAATAAAGCTGGTAATGCTATATTATTAAAAGTAAATCAAATTGGTACTATTACTGAGACACTTGAGACTATTGAACTTGCTAAATCTCACAATTATAAAACTGTTATTTCTCATAGAAGTGGTGAGACTGAAGATACTACTATTGCAGACCTTGCTGTTGGACTTGACCTTGGTCAAATTAAGACTGGTTCTATGTCAAGAACAGATAGAATATGTAAATATAATCAATTAATGAGAATAGAAGAAGAGCTTAATAAATAGGCTCTTTCTGTTTAAATGGAGGGCTTTTTATGAGTGATATAAAAGTGGTGACGATTGCCGATAATGAAGAGTATTTAAGACAAGTTTCTCTTCCTGTAGATTTTAATGATAAATCATTAAAAAAAGATATTGCTGTTTTAGATAAATATTGTAAAGAAGAAGAGGTACTTGCTATGGCTGCAGTGCAGTTAGGTATTCCTAAGAGAATAATCTATTTAAAAAATACAAATTTAGATATTGTAAACAAAATTCAAGATGATAGTGTTAGTGAAGAAGAGAAAAATTATAATGAAGCGAAGGTATTAATAAATCCAGTTATTTTATCTAGAGAAGGGTTAACTGATTATTGGGAATCTTGTGCTAGTTGTTTAGATAATTTTGGACATGTTAGAAGACCTTATAAAATTACTTTAGAGTACTTTGATATTGATGGTAATAAACATAGAGAAATATTTGAAGGATTTGAAGCGACTGTTTTATCTCATGAGTATGACCATTTAGATGGAATATTACATATGGATATTGCAGATGAAATACTTGTTATGAAAGCAGAAGATAGGAAAAAGTTTAGATTAGAGCATGGTTATAATATTGTTTCTAAGACTGGTGATTATGAGGAACCTATGAAAAATAGTGAGAAAACAAAGAACAAAGCCAAATCTTAGTTGCATTTATATGGTGTTTATGCTATTATATTAACAGTTTAAAAGAAATCTATTGGAGGTGTAAACTATGCAAATAGCTCTATTAGTTATATCAATATTATTAATAATAATTGTATTATTACAAAGTGGTAAAGCTGAAAGTGCTGCACAGATTCTTTCAGGTAACTCTACTGATTTATTTAAAAATAGAAAAGAAAGAGGTAGTGAGTTAGTTATTACAAGAATAACAATGGTACTTGGAGCAGCTTTCTTTATAATTTGTTTAGTAGCTTCATTTATGTAAAGACATGTAATAATGTCTTTTTTCTTTTACATTATGATAAATATAGAGTACAATGGTATTAAGAATTGAGGTCGATATAATGAGAGAAGATATATTAAAGATATTGGGAGGAACAGATAAGAGTCTTACTGCTTTTGAAATAGAAGAAAAACTTGGTACTAAGAATCTTGAAGAATTATTAAAAGTGCTTAAGGAACTTGAAGTGGAGACTTTAGTTTATCATACTAATAAAGATAAATATATGCTGTTTAAAGATAGCCATTTATTTAAAGGAATTCTTCATTCTAATAAAAAAGGCTTTGGTTTTGTGGATGTAGATAATAGTGATGTTGATATTTATATTCCTAAAGAAAATATAAATGGGGCTTTGCATGGGGATTTAGTAGTTGTAGAGCTTGTCAATAAAAAGGGCCTTGATAGAGTAGAAGGTAGAATTGTTAAAGTCTTAAAACATGAAAGTAATACTTATGTAGGGGAGATTAATTTTAAGAATAATGTTGGTTATGTTACTTTAGATGAAGATAAGGTTAATCTAGAAATTGTAGTTGCTAAAGATAATAGTCTTAATGCTGTAGATGGTCATAAAGTGGTTGTTGAGATTATTAAGCGAATTAGTAATAGAAAAGCGGAAGGTAAAGTAATTAAAATAATAGGACATAAGAATGACCCTGGAGTAGATATTCTATCAATAGTATATAAATATGATATTAATACTAGTTTTCCAGAAGAGGTGGAAGAAGAAGTTAAGTCTTTACCTATGGAAGTGAGAGATGAGGACTTAAAGGGTAGAAGGGACTTACGTGATGAGGTTATATTTACAATTGATGGTGATGATACTAAAGATATAGATGATGCGATATCTATTGAAAAG
>CAMMKE010000104.1 GCA_946497375.1 uncultured Mycoplasmatota bacterium | reverse complement strand
GCAACACCTGTTCCACTAGTATTACCCATATTACCATAAACCATCTCTTGAACATTAACAGCAGTACCCCAGTCTCCTGGAATATCATTAAGACGTCTATAAGTAATCGCTCTATCATTATTCCAACTTCTAAATACTGCTTTGACCGCTTCAATTAGTTGTACTTTAGCATCCTGTGGGAACTCATCACCTGCATGCTTTTTATATTCATTCTTATATCTATCTACAACTTCTACTAAGTCATCAGCCGTTAAATCAGTGTCAAGTTCTACATTCTTTTCTTTCTTAATATCTTCAAATAAATATTCAAAAGAACTCTTTGGAAAGCCCATAACTACATCTGCAAACATTTGAATAAAACGACGATAACAGTCATAAGCAAATCTTTTGTTATCTGTAAGTCTTGCAAGTGTTTCTACTACTTCATCATTCATACCAAGATTAAGGATTGTATCCATCATTCCTGGCATAGAGCTTCTTGCCCCACTTCTAACTGATACTAATAATGGATTTTTATCATCTCCCATAGTCTTACCAGTTAACTTTTCAAGATTAGCTAATTCTTTAAAGATTTCTTCTTTAATATCCTCACTAATCTCTTCATTATCATCATAGTATTTTAAGCAAGCTTCAGTTGTTACAGTAAACCCACGAGGTACAGGTAGTCCAATTCTTGTCATCTCGGCAAGATTAGCTCCTTTTCCTCCTAACAACTCTCTCATATCCTTATTGCCTTCACTAAAGGCATAAACATATTTCATTTAATCACTATCCTTTCGCTATAAAACAAGTATAACAAAGATAATTTATTTTTTAAAGAAAAAATTGCTACTAAAAATACGACATGATATACTAATACCAAGGAAGTGAAACTATGAATAAAAAAAGAATTTTATTAAAGTTATCAGGAGAAGCTTTAAGTGGTTCTAAAGATAATGGTATTGACTTTGAAAGAGTAATAGAAATTGCTAAAGAAGTTAAAGATTGTCTTGATATGGGCTTTTCTATCGCTATAGTTGTAGGAGGAGGAAACTTCTGGAGAGGTAAAGCAAATGACTTTATGGAACGACAAACATCTGATTATATAGGCATGCTTGCAACTACTATGAATGCTCTAGCTTTACAAGATGCTTTTAGACAAATAGGTGTTCCAGTAAGAGTTGAAACTGCTATCGAGATGAGAAAAGTCGCCGAGTTCTATCTACGTGAAAAGTGTGAGAAACATCTTGAAAAAGGTAGAGTTGTAATATTTGGTTGTGGAACAGGTAACCCATTCTTTTCAACTGATACGGCAGCAGCTTTAAGAGCAGCAGAGATTAATGCCGATATTTTAGTAAAAGCAACTAATGTCGATGGTATTTATGATAAAGATCCTAAAAAGTATAAAGATGCTAAATTAATTAAAGAAACAACATATAATGAAGTATTAAATAAAAAGTTAAAAGTAATGGACTTAACCGCTATTACTCTATGTATGGAAGAATCTATTCCTATTATTGTCTTTAATATAAATAAACCTGGTATGTTAAAACAAGCTCTTATTACTGATGATATAGGTTCTATTGTAAAGTAGGTGTATTATGTATCCATTTAAAATATTAAATAAAAAGAAATATTCTTTATATTTTCTTAATGCTTTCTTAGAAAATTTATGTCTTTATTTAATGCCAGTTATCTTATCAATTTATCTAACCATACCATTTACACTAGATAAATTTAAAATGCTAATAATTTTAACCATTACTCTTAAAGCTTTAGAAATACTTTTTAATGTAATATGGAATGTAAAAACAGAGCCCTTCTTAGAAAACACTAAAAAAGACATGCAATTATCTTATTTTAAAAGACTTTGTAATATGAAAATCTCTAAACTTAATAATAGTCATACTGGATTTTTAAAGAAACAAATAGATGTAATCTGCGATGAAACTAATATTTTATTAGATGAATTAATGATGACAATTAATGGTTTTGTTATTGCAATTACTATATTTCTAATTCAAGTTTTTACTCAAAGCTTCTTTATTTTTATCATTTGCATCATTTTTATTATCTTAATTGTAATCTATAATATCATCATAACTAAATCAAATGTCATAATTCAAGAAGACTATAATGACAAGTATGCTAAATACAATGCTACTAATGTGGATTTCATAGAAAATGTTAAAGTAGTTAAAAATTATGATGCTCTTATCTATGCAGAATCTAAAATAAACAGTAAATTTGATTATATTAAAAGACCTTTAAGAAAAATATGTATATATAGATCTCTAAGAAGTGATGGCATCAATGCTTTAATTTATACAATGTATGCTCTACTTTTAATAAGTTTATTTATAAGTATGAAAAATGGTAATGAAGTTTTTAGTTATTTAGTCTTCTACTCTTCTATGTTTAGTGGACTTAATACTGAGTTAAGAGGCGTTGGAAATTTATTTATTCACTTAAGTAAATTTAAATCTGCTAATAATCAAATAGAAAAAGTTTTAATAAAAGAAGAAAAACAACCTAAGTTTAAAAACTTTAATAATATTACTTTAAAAGATATAGAGTTTAAATATAGTAAGAAAAGTAAGAATGTTATAAATATACCTTACTTCAAGGTAGATAAAAAAGATAAAGTAAGTATAATGGGAGAATCTGGTCAAGGTAAATCTACTTTTCTTAATTTATTCTGTAGATTTTATAAAATAGATGATAATAAATATTTAGTTAACGATAAAAAAAGTAATAAAGTACCAGATGTTGCTTACATCTCTCAAGAAACAGACCTCTTTGATTTATCTATTAGAGATAATCTCTTACTAGGTAAAAATATAAGTGATAAGAAATTAAATGAATATCTAAACCAAGCAGGACTTCTTGATTGGATTAATAGTCTAGAACATGGTCTTGATACTATAGTTGGTGAAAAAGGTATAAGACTATCTACTGGTCAAAAACAAAGATTAAATATTATTAGAGGTATTTTATTAGATAAAGAAATATACATTTTAGATGAACCAACTTCTAATTTAGATATTCTATCAGAAGAAAAGATTTATGATATGATAAATAAGTACTTAAACGATAAAACTTTAATTATCGTAACTCATAGACCTAAGTTAAGAGATATATGTAATAAACATTATTATTTTAAAGATAAAGAAATGATTTTAGAAGATTAAA
>CAMMKE010000103.1 GCA_946497375.1 uncultured Mycoplasmatota bacterium | reverse complement strand
TGGATAATTATAATGTTATATCTATGAAGAAGATATTTGGTACTGATAAGAAAGTATACAAATTATTAGATTTTACTAAAGATGATAAAGAAATAGATGATCCTTGGTATACACATAATTTTAATATTACTTATGAGGAGATAGATAAAGGATGTAGGGCATTACTTAAATATATAAAGTGTAAAGATAAGTAAACTTTACACTTTTTCTTTTTAGTTTGTGTTAAACTTAAACTAGAGGTGATTAAAATGCGTGCAGTTGCATTAAAAGGAAAAAGAGAATTTGAATTAAAAGAGATAGAGGAACCTATTATTGATAATGAAACCGTTATTATTAAAGTATTAAAAGCTGGTATATGTGGCTCAGATTTACATTATTTTGAATTGGGAGAACCTGTAGGGTTAGTAATGGGACATGAGTTTTGTGGAGAAGTAATTGATCCTGGTAATAGAAGTGATTTAAAAGTAGGTGATAGAGTTACGGCTTTACCTATTTCTCCATGTGGTAATTGTCCTGCTTGTTTAAGTGGTAATCCTCAGTACTGTAAGAGTACTTGGACTCATGCTGTAGGACTTTCTATAGATAATCCTGGAGCTTTGGGAGAGATGATTAAAGTTAGAAGTGATATGGTTTTAAAAGTACCAGATAATGTTAGTGATGAAGAAACTGCTATGGTTGAACCTACAGCCGTTGCTCTACATGGAATACATCTTGCAGATGTTAAAGTAGGTTCTAAAGTATTAGTAATTGGTGGAGGAATTATAGGGTTACTTAGTGCTATGTTTGCTAAAAAAGAAGGTGCTAGTTTTGTAGCAGTTAGTGAGGCGAATCCTAAAAGAGGAGAAAAAGCCGTAAGCTTAGGTGTTGCTGATAAATATTACAATGCTACTAGTGAAGATATGATTAATGAAGTAATATCTGATACAAATGGTGGATTTGATATAGTAATAGAGTGTTGTGGTAATGCTAGTGCAGTTACATCATCACTTGTTACAGTTAGACCAGGTGGTCTAGTTGTATTAGTAGGTGTTGCAACTGGACCTATTAGTATTCCAACTGTAATTGCGGTTATGAATGAATTAACTGTTAAAGGTGCTATCGCTTATACTAAAGAAGAATTTGCAACTTGTCTTGATTTAATTAATAATAAACAAATAGAAGTAATGCCTTTTGTTGATGATATAGTAAGTTATGATGAAGTTGAGAATGCATATATTAGATTAACAAGTGGTAATGATGGAGCGGTTAAGATATTAGTTGACCCTAGTAAATAATTAGTAAAATAACTTTACTAATTTTTATGATTGTTTTTTTAGCACTCACTCTTGACAATTGCTAACTCTAGTGTTATTCTACTTATTGTAAATAAGAAAGAAGAGTGATTAATTTGAAGAAAAAACAATTTAAAGCAGAATCTAAAAAGTTATTAGATTTAATGATTAATTCTATTTATACTAATAAGGAGATATTTTTAAGAGAGTTAATCTCTAATGCAAGTGATGCTATTGATAAACTTTATTATGAATCACTTACAAACAAAAAGATTAAAGTTAAGAAAAAAGACTTAGAGATTAAACTTATTCCTGATAAAGATAATAGAACTTTAACTATTGTCGATAATGGTATTGGTATGACTGAAGAAGAACTTGAAAACAATTTAGGTACTATCGCTAAGAGTGGTTCTCTTTTATTTAAAGAGAAAATGTCTGATGATAAAAATATGGCTATTATAGGACAATTTGGTGTAGGTTTCTATTCTAGTTTTATGGTTAGTGATGAAGTAGAAGTAATTAGTAAAGCCTATGACAGTGATAAAGCTTATCGTTGGGTATCAAGAGGTGCTGATGGCTACTCTGTCGAGGAAACTGATTATGAAAATATCGGTACTAAAATTATTCTTCATTTAAAAGAGAATAATGAAGATAATAATTATGATGAATATTTAGAAGACTATGCTCTTGAAAGATTAGTTAAGAAATATTCTGATTATATCTCTTATCCTATAAAAATGGAAGTAGAGACTACTACTAAAAAAGATGATAAAGAAGAAAAAAAACTTGAAGATAAAACATTAAATAGTATGGTTCCTATTTGGAAGAAAGGGAAGAGTAGTGTAAAAGATGAAGATTATAATTCATTTTATACAGATAAATTCTATGACTATGAAGCACCTTTAAAAGTAATACGTAGTGAAGTAGAAGGAAGATGCTCATATACAACTCTTTTATTTATACCAAGTCATGCTCCATATAATTATTATTCTAAAGACTATGAGAAAGGACTTGAACTTTATTCTAAAGGTGTTCTAATCATGGATAAATGTGCTGATCTTTTACCTGATTACTTTAGTTTTGTTAAAGGTGTTGTAGATAGTGAAGATATATCTTTAAATATATCAAGAGAAACTCTACAAGATAATTATCAAATTAAATCTATCGCTAAAAGCCTTGAATCTAAGATTAAGAAAGAATTAGAGAAGATGCTTAAAAACGATAGAGAAAATTATGAGAAGTTCTTTAAAGACTTTGGAATGCAACTTAAAGTAGGTATTTATGAGTCTTATGGTATGGCTAAAGAAACATTACAAGATTTATTACTTTTCTATTCATCTAAAGAGAAGAAAATGGTTACACTTTCAGAATATGTTTCTAATATGAGTGAAGATGATAAGACAATTTACTATGCTTGTGGTGAAACTATAGATAAGATAGATTTATTACCACAAGTTGAAAGTGCTAAAGAAAAGGGAGTAGATATCTTATATTTAACTGATTACTTAGATGAATTTGTCTTTAAAGTAATGATGAACTATAAAGAGAAAAACTTTGTTAATGTAGCAAGTAGTGATGCTAATTTAGAAAGTGATGAAGAAAAAGAAGAACTAAAGAAAGTTAATCTTGAATATAAAGATATGTTTACTAAGATGCATGATGCTCTAAATAATGGAGTTAATGAAGTAGAGTTTACTCATCGTTTAAAGAATCATCCTGTATGCTTAACTAGTAAAGGTGATGTGTCAGTTGAAATGCAAAAAGTAATGGATGCTATGCCAACTGATACAGGTGTTAAGGCAAATACTGTTATGGAAATTAATGAAGATCATCCTATTGCTGATAAACTAAAATCTTTATATGAAAATAAAGATTATGAGACATTAGAGAAATATAGTAAAATACTATATGCAG
>CAMMKE010000102.1 GCA_946497375.1 uncultured Mycoplasmatota bacterium | reverse complement strand
TTTAATTTTGAAAATTATCTAAGTTTTAACATTAAATAAATTGTAATTTAACAAAGAAGCCAGTACAGTATTATTAGAAAATATACCTAAAGAAAATCAGTATGATGATGGAACAGATACATTTATAACAGGACAAGATCCAAATAACTATATATGGTATAGTGGAAAGTTATGGAGAGCAGTGTCTGTTAACAATAAAGCAAAGACAATAAAGTTAGTAACCCAATGGAATATAAGTGCAATTAACTATAATCCTAGTAATCAAACTAATTTTGATGGAAGTTATATGGAAGAATGGTTAAATGATACAACAGTAGATGGTTTCTTAGGTAATTTAAGAGATTATGAGAATTTTATTGTTACAGATGCAGTTTGGGGTGCGACATTAGATGATAGAGAATTAGGAAGTATAACAAGGCCTAAAGGAACAACAACAGTAACAGCACCTGTAGGACTACTTAATATGTATGAGTATCAATCTACCAATAACGGAGGAACAGACAATTATTTAAATAATGGACTTTATTGGTGGACTTTAACTCCAAATAGTACCTTTTACGTGCGTTACATCAACAGCAATGGTCACGCGTACAGCGATACTCCGGCCGATGCACACGGGGTACGCCCATCAATAAATTTAAAATCTAGTGTAAAAATTGTAGATGGTGATGGAACAGCTGAAAATCCATATCGTTTAAACGGTGATAATGATACTGTCCTCTCAGGCACGCTGCTTTCAAGTAGATATAGTGGAGAATATATAAGATTTGGATTAGGAGAAAATAATCTATATCGAATAGTGAGTCATGAAAATGGAATGGGAACAAAAATAACAAGTGCAGGACCACTAAAAAATTCTGGAGCATTTATAACAAGTGCATTTGGAGATACAACAACATTTTCAAATATAAATACAATAGGTATATTTTTGAACAATGAATATTTGAATATAGGAAATGGCTACATGACAAGTGAAGATATAGCTATGATAGAAGATAGTGCTATTTGGTATCTTGGAACAGTAGAAAGTGGTACTTCATATAAATTAGCCAAATATACAAATACAACAGATAATCTTTTGACTTTAAATACTGTAACTGCAAAAATAGGATTGTTACGTATGGGAGAGTTAATGACAGGTCAATTTGATATAAACGAGAATAATACACCTTATTGGACCTTAACACCATCTAGCTTGTCTCACGTGCGTAGCATCTACATTTATGGTGATGCGAGCAACAGATACAATCCTACCAATGCGAGCGGTGTTAAGCCATCTTTAAATTTAAAATCTAACGTAGTTATAACAGGAGGAGATGGAACATTACAAAATCCATTTACTTTGAAACTTGAATAAAGAGTAATGATTTAATTTCCATTACTCTTTTACCTTTAATGTTCCCTTATCACATCTATTGCCCCAGTAGTCTAAGATTTTATTATCTTTTTTAACTACTATTATTTCACAGTGATTAGGACAACCTTTACATTCTATACCTGTTGTTTCAAATTTAGCATCCTTTACTTTAAAATTAAATTCTTTCTTAATACCTGTTTTTCTTGCAAGGATAGCACTACCTATTGCTCCCATTAAATGACCATTTTCATCTACGATAATATCTTCTTTTAATAAATCTTCAAAAGCTTTCTTTACCCCAATATTTTTAGATACTCCTCCTTGAAATATTATTGGTCCTTGTATCTTTTTTCCCTTACCTACATTGTTAAGATAATTAGATGCTACACTGTAACAAAGTCCTGCGATGATATCATTTCTTTTGTAACCCATTTGTATTTTATGAACTAAGTCAGATTCTGCAAAGACTGTACATCTTGCAGCGATATTTGTAGGATTTTTACTAGTTAGAGCGATCTTACCAAAGTCTTCTACATCTAAACCTAGACGTTTCGCTTGGCTAGATAAGAAACTTCCTGTTCCTGCTGCACATAATGTATTCATAGCATAGTCTGTAACTATTCCATTATCTAAGAGAATTATTTTAGAGTCTTGTCCTCCTATTTCTAAGATAGTTCTAATATCAGGGTACTTAGATAAAGTACCTATAGCATGGGCAGTTATCTCATTTTTTATACTTGTTGCTCCTAACATTGTTCCTATTAACTTTCTAGCAGAACCTGTTGTACCAACTGATGTTACTTTTATATCTTCTGATATTTGTTCTTCTAAATTCTTTAAAACTCTTTTTACTGCTTTAATAGGATTACCTTCAGTCCATAGATAGGTAGAAGCTAGTATATTATTATCATTATCAAGTATTACTCCTTTTGTAGAAATAGAACCTATATCAATTCCTAGACTTGCTTCCATTTTCTTCCTCCTTCTTAATCTTTAATAAATCATAGAATGCTTCAATCCTTGTATTTAATCCCTCAACTCCTGTTTGTTCATCAAAAGATAAGAATATAATAGGCATATTATTATCTTTAGCAATATTCATTATTATTGGCATTGCTCCTATTTCTGGAGTACATCCTGTAGGTTTGGTATGAATGATACCATCATATTTATGCTTTTTTAACCAATAGACTCTATATACATTATCTAGTCCATCTGCTCCTAATGTATATTTACAATACTTTCTTACTTTAAATTTCATAAACCAAGTCATTAACTTCTTTTGCCACAATAAATAACTAAGATTAGTAAATCTTTTTATTTCTATGTTGTAAGATGCTAATAGTTTTTCTAATTCATATGTAGCGAATGGTTCCATTGCTGTATATAATTCACCTATAATACCTACTTTTAGAGTATCTTTAGGTTTATTAATCTCTACTTTTCTTAGTTCTTTCTTTGTTTTATGATAGAGTCTTGTTAATTTTATAATACTATTTTCTTTATTTGCTTTCTTAATAAAATTATCTTTAGTCTTTTTAAAACTGTTCTTATTCTTTTCAAAACCAACTCTTTTTCTTATGTAGATATCTATTTTATCTAAATAATAAATATAAAGAACAGTACTTATTATTTCTTTTATAAGTTTTCTTCTTGTTAGATAGGGATTTAATTTTAACATAGTAGAGTAGAGTTCATTAAATCTTAAATGGTCTTTTTCCATTATTTGATACATCGTAAAATTATATCCTAAATCTTTTAAAATAGTCTCTTGTACTTCAGCATAATACCTGTATCTACAGCCACCTCCAGCTTGAAATAATACTGTCGCTCCTTTATCTAAAGCTTCTATAAAATTACCTAAATTATATTTAAAAGGAACAC
>CAMMKE010000101.1 GCA_946497375.1 uncultured Mycoplasmatota bacterium | reverse complement strand
TATAGTTTTATTAACTTCTTTATATGTTCCACGTGAAACATTAATATATAAAGCTGAAAGAAACGATAAATTTAATACTTACTTCTACCTAAATTATTTCCCGGGAAATAATTTTACTACCTTTCTATATAGTTTTATTTACTTCTTTATATGTTCCACGTGAAACATTAACATATAAAGCTAAAAAAACAATAAAATTAATACTTACTTCTATCTAAATTATTTCTCGGGAAATAATTTTACTACCTTTCTATATAGTTTTATTTACTTCTTTATATGTTCCACGTGAAACATTAACATATAAAGCTAAAAAAAAGAAGAAGTTACTCTTCATTAGTACTTTCTTCTTCATCTTTATCCACAACTGTCACTGTTGCAACTTTTTGATCATCTTTTAAATGAATTAACCTAACTCCTTGAGTTGCTCTCTTCAAAGTAGATATCTGTTCCATTGGCATTCTCATAATAACACCACTATCTGTAATAATCATTACATCTTTTTTATCACTTTCATCAACATTAACACAATTTAGAGAAACCATAGAACCATTTTTATCGGTCATATTTAAAGCTTTAACACCCTTACTACCTCTATGAGTTAATCTATATTCATTTATATCTGTTTTCTTACCATAACCATTCTCAGTAACAATCAAAACTTCTTGATTTCCAGTTACAACATTAGCACCAACAACAATACTTCCATCAAGGTCAATCCCTTTGACACCAGAAGTGCCACGACCCATAGAACGTATTTCAGTTTCCACAAATCTTACCATTCTTCCATTGCTAGCACCAATTATTACTTCATTTTCACCTGTAGTTTTATCCACAGATATTAACTCATCGTTATCTTTAAGAACAATTGCAATCTTTCCACTCTTACGGATATTATCAAATTCCTTTATTTCAGTACGTTTTACAAGACCATTTCTGGTAACAAAAAGTAAATATTTATAGTTTTCCACAGAAGGGTCTAAGCATACTATCGAACTAATGTTCTCGCCGTTTTCTAGTGATAATAAATTTACCACAGGTAGACCTTTAGATTGACGGCTATACTCTGGAATCTCATATCCTTTAAGTCTGTATACTCTTCCTTTATTAGAGAAGAATAAGATATAATCATGTGTTTTCATTGAAATTAAATGTTTAACAAAGTCCTCTTCATTCGTAGCCATTCCTTTAATTCCAACACCTCCACGATTTTGACTCTTATAAGTATCCGCCCTTAATCTCTTTATATAGCCTTTATTAGTTAACGTTACAATAACATCTTCTACAGGAATTAAAGACTCATCTTCAATATACTCAATCGCTGTCATATCAATATTAGTTCTTCTGTCATCTCCATATTTATCTTTAATCTCTAGAAGCTCTGTCTTAATAACATTAAGAATCTTGGCATCACTACTTAAAATATCTTTTAAATTAGCAATTAACTCAAGTAAATCCTTAAGTTCATTTTCTATTTTTTCTCTTTCTAATCCAGTTAATCTTCTAAGTCTCATCTCTAAAATAGCATTCGCTTGTATTTCAGTTAAGCCAAACTTACTCATTAAGCCACTTCTAGCCTCATCATCAGACTTAGAACCCCTAATTAACTTAATTACTTCATCAATGTTATCTAAGGCGATCTTTAAACCTTCTAAAATATGAACACGTTTTTCTGCATTATCTAAATCAAATTGCGTTCTTCTTATAATAACTTCCCTTTGGAAATCAATATATTTTGCAATAATGTCCTTTAATCCTAAAGTTCTAGGAACACCTTGGTCTAACATCAAGAAAATTATTCCATAACTAGTTTGAAACTGTGTATGTTTATATAACTTATTCAATACAACTTGAGCATTAGCATCTTTCTTCAACGTAATAGTAATTTTAATGCCATCTTTTAAATCAGAATGGTAATCAGAAATACCTTCAATTGTCTTATTATGAACAAGTTCTGCTACTTTATTTTTTAACTCAGATGTATTAACACCATAAGGAACTTCATCAATAATTATATATTGTCTACCATTTTTCTCTTCAATTTGAGCTTTACTTCTAATAGTAATAGTACCTCTACCAGTCTCATAAGCTTTTTTAATACCACTATTTCCTAAAATAGATGCTCCAGTAGGAAAATCCGGTCCCTTAATATATTGCATTAATCCATCTACATCAATATCAGGATTATCGATATAAGCAACACAACCATCAATTACCTCTTTTAAATTATGAGGTGGTATATTTGTTGCCATACCAACAGCAATACCAGTAGTACCATTAACTAAAATATTAGGAAACCTTGAAGGTAAAACTTTAGGTTCTTTAGAAGACTCATCAAAGTTTGGTTCAAAATCGACTGTATTTTTATTAATATTTCTTAAAAGTTCAAGAGATATTTTTGAAAGTCTTGACTCGGTATAACGCATTGCCGCTGCACCATAACCTTCAATATTACCAAAGTTACCATGGCCGTCAATTAGCATATATCGATATGAAAAATCTTGAGCCATTCTAACCATTGCTTCGTAAATAGAACTATCACCATGAGGGTGATAATTACCCATAACCTCACCAACAGTCTTAGCACTTTTTCTATGAGGCTTATCAGGTGTATATCCTGACTCATACATTGAATATAATATACGACGATGGACAGGCTTCAAACCATCTCTTAAATCAGGAATTGCCCTTGCTGTAATAACACTCATTGAATAATCAAGAAAGGAGTCTTTTACTTCTTTTACTATATTATTTTGTTCTAATCTATCCATAACCACTTACCTCCTAAACATCTAATGTTGCATAAGTTGCATTTTCTTCAATAAATTCACGACGAGGAGCTACTTCTTCACCCATAAGCTGTGAAAATACTTCATCCGCTGCAACTGCATCATCAATTGTAATCTGTCTTAAAACACGCTTAGTAATATCCATAGTTGTCTCATTTAACTCTTCTGCATCCATTTCTCCTAAACCTTTCATACGAGTTATCTCATATTTAGTATTTGGAGAAAGAGTTGCTAAATATTCAGCACGTTCTGCCTCATCCAAAACATATTTACGTGTCTTACCATGAGTAATTCTATATAAAGGAGGTTGAGCAGCATATACATGTCCTTCTTCAATAATAGGCTTAAAGAAACGATAAAATAATGTTAAAAGTAAAACTCTAATATGAGAACCATCAACATCAGCATCAGTCATTATAATAATCTTATTATAACGAAGCTTAGAAATATCAAACTCTTCCCC
>CAMMKE010000100.1 GCA_946497375.1 uncultured Mycoplasmatota bacterium | reverse complement strand
TCATTTTTCATTATCATTACCATCTTTCAACTTTTTGTTTCTAAATATCAAACTTTATAAAGAAATTTTATTAATGTTTCCTTTGAAGTAATATTTCATTCTTATCATAAACTTCTATTCATTATTATTTTTTCCTTTTCATAAATAAAATCTATATTATCGATTGTTTCTATTACTTTCATAATTTATCTCCTTTACGTGTTTTTAATTATTATAGCAAGAGAAAAAAGAAAAGACAATCACTTGTCCTCCTTCTTCATGGCCTCATCTATATCACTTTTCTTAAGTCTTAATGTTTCTTGTATTACTCCCGTAGCATTAAAACACATTCCAAGAGTAAAGATATAAGCAAGGATGTAAACCCAGATTAATAGTACTAAAATATTAGACATCGCTCCATAAAAGACGTTGTAATTTGCAAAATAATCTACATAAAAGGCATATATCTTAGAACTTATCAACCACATAATTGTTGTAAATAAGGCTCCTGGTATTGTACTTCTACTACTTATCTTTGTATCTGGGGCAATTGTATATAGTAGTTTTAAATTATAATATATTAAGAATAATGAAATAGGATATTCTAAAATACGATAGGTATTTTCAACTAAACTAGTCAGACTATCACTATGAATAGAAGTAGTTATTATCTTTATCAAGACATCTCCAAAAGCTGGTACTAATATTAAGAATAGAAATAGTACTACCAATATCAAAGTCATAAGTATAGCTTTCGCTCTTCTTTTAAGCTCACTACTATCTTTTACTTTATATATTTCATTAGAGGTATTAATAATAGAATATGTTCCATTACTGGCAAGAATGAAAGCAGCGAAAAAGAATATTATCATATTAAAACTAAATAAATTATCACTATTTGCGGTTGGTATTAAATAATTAATAACATCACTTGGTACAACTGACTCTAATATTTCTTTAATACTTGTAGCAGGTAGGCCAAATTCACTACCTATAGCACCTACTAAAGCGATTAAAGGGATAATTGAAATAACAAGAAAAAAAGCAAGTTGACCGGGAAGAATTCTCATTTCTGGTAGTTTAATTATTGAAATAACTTTTCTTAAAAATATCTTCATTTTCCTACTTTTTTTCATTATTCTCTCCTACTTTAATTCTTGCTTTTTCGTCATCATTTCAAGTGTTGCTTCATTAATAGCATCATCCAATGTTTTAATATCGTCTTCAATCATACTATATCCTACACTTGCTCCAAAATCATGTGGTAAACTCTTCATTTCTTTTTCTAGTTTTTTAGCATATGTCTCTACTTGTCTTTCGCTATAACCTACTAAGTAAACTAAAAATTCATTACCATCTGTTCTAATTATTTCACTGTTTTCTAACTGTGTATTAACTAGGGTTGATGCTGCAGTTACAATTAATTTATCTCCTTCTTCATGGCCATAGTTATCATTAACATATTTAACATTATTTAAGTCAATTATAACTACGGCTTGTGGGAACACTTTACTAGCTTCCCAATCAGGAGCTTTCTTATTTAAGTAGTTTCTATTCTTTAGTGATGTTAAAAGGTCTGTATATTTATGTCTATCTTCTTTCTTAACTTTCTTTATCTTATGTCTACGTTTAAAGTATAGATAAAGGAATGCTAAAGCGATTAAAGGAACAGAAACTATTATTAAGATAATTAAGAATAAGCCCATAAAACTACTTCTTTCAACTATAGACCTACTAATATCGGCTAGTCCATTATTCCTATAGTTATAATAAGAATTAGTTGTAATGATATAGTTAAATAAGTTATAGAATGTATTGTTATTATTCTTAACCATAAACTTATAATCATTCATCATCGTATCTTGATATAAGACATCATAATCTTCAAAAGTTGTATTCTTATAAAGATTATAGACTTCTTTATCTACTACTAACATCTTATCATTAGCATTTTTAACTAAATCATTGTTATTATCATAGGTTGTTATATCACTTCTACTATTATTTTCAAAATAATTAAATAAAGATGTATTATCTAACATAGCGATTTTTTCATCTTTTAAGCTTTCAAAGGAGTTAACAACATGGTTATCACTTCTTCTACCTAATACAACATAATCTTCTATGAATGTTGAAATAGTCTCTTTATAATCATCATTAACATTATTAAAATTATAATAATCAAAGTAAATATCTACATCGCCTTTTTCTATCGCTTTTCTTAAGGCTTCTATACTTCCATATTTCTTATAAGAGAAACTTATATCAGTAAGACGACTCATTCTTTTTAAGTATTCTCCAGCGATACCAGAGACAAATCCATCTACATCTACTTCGTATGGATAGTTTTCTACATAACCATAAACATAGTTTTTCTTAACTAAATCTGTAGAGTCTTTAGAACTTACATTATTCTCTGTTATATAGTAATTAAAATAAACGTCATTATATTCATCTACATAATTATCAGTTTTCCACTTTTCAAAATATTTTCTAATAATCGTATTAAGTCTAGCATTAGATTTATCACTACTTAAAGTTAAAACTATTTTTTTAGACATTTCTGTAAAGTAATAGTTTATATAGTAACTATTATTTTCAATAGTCTTATCTAAGTACATTATATTAGGTATTATAATCATACCTACTTCATCATTATCTAAAGCTTGAAATAACTCATCTATTGTGTCATATGATTTAAAGGCAAGATTAGTTCCTGTTTTTAAATAATAACTAATCTCGGCTACATCAGAATTAAAAACACCAAAGGTAATATTAGACATATCACTTACTCTATTAATTCTTCTATATTCTTTACCAATAGCGATATAACCATCTGTGGCAATTAATAAATCATTATTAGATAATTCATCTTCATTGTTTAAGATTCTAAAACTATAAGCTTTATTTTTTTCTAAGTCATCATTTTTAGAATAAGCTATTTTATTGAATTCTAAACCAACATTTTTCTCAAAATCATCTAAGAAATTAAAGAATACTCCTTCCCCATTAAGACCATATAAGGGATAATCATTGATAACATTAATATCAATCATTGTTGTACTGTTTTCTAGGGCCCATTTCTTTTCATTGACAGTTAAAGAAGTTTTAGCATCTTCTCTATTATAATAGAGGAATACTCCCACAAATACAATTACTACAACTAAAAGAGGAAGAATGATTAGTAATTTTTTCTTCATAATTCCTCCTATCTATCTTTAGTCCATGAAAATTCATCTTTATCTTGATGTTTATATCCTATAATAGGAAATCTTGTATCATCATTATCTTTACTTATA
>CAMMKE010000099.1 GCA_946497375.1 uncultured Mycoplasmatota bacterium | reverse complement strand
GACAAATTTCTTGCATATTTTCTATTAAGATAACAAAGACTAATAGTGGAAAGGAGGAAAATAATGAAAAAAATCAGTAAGATTCTATTACTATTTGTTTTGACAATTACCTTAAGTACTACAATAAACGTTAATGCTGCAACTAGTAAGACTGTTAATAACCAGGCTGAACTAAAAGAAGCTTTAAATGATAGTAATATCTCTACTATTATTCTTGGTAGTGATATAGAAACAACTGAGAAGATTAATATAATGAGAGATGTTACTATTGATGGTAATAATAAAACAATTAAGTATGTAGGAAAGTTTGGCTCTAGCAGTAGTAGTGATAATACTGTATGGGGAGGAATTTATGTATTACAGATTTATAAGAGCAATGTTACTTTAAAAAATATTAAACTAACTGGTGGTAATGCAGGACTTCTTATAAATGGTGGACATGCTACATTTGTAGGTAAAATAGATGTATCTGGTAATGGTTTTGGTGGTATTGAACTTGGTAAAGGAAGTGGTGTTACAGAAGCTCCTACTCTAACAATAACTGATAATGCTGAAATCATTAATACAACTGAAAGTGCTGATAAACCAACAATATGGGTACCTGCTGATACAAATGGTGCTGTTATAGAAATTGGTAATACAGAATTTGAACTAAATTCTGGAGAAGAACTAACTCTTGATGAAATTAATGAATTAGAAGAATCTATTGAAAACCCAGAGACAAGTGACTCATTATTATTAAATATATTCTTTTTATCTATCTTTGTTATTTTATCAAGTTATGCTTTTAAAAAGATTCTTAATAAAGAATAAGAGAAACTAGCTAGTTTCTTCTTTTTTTAATAGTTTAGCATGGACTACTACTCTTTTACCAAAATTATCTTTACAAGTAGAAAGAGTTAGTATTTTATCATTTGTATTTACATCAGTATTAAAATTATAAATACTTCTTTTCATAATTGTTTCTAAAAACTCTTTAAAATACTTATTACTACTAAAATATGTCTTAATATAATAACCTTCTTTAGGTATAGTATAAACACTAAATATTTTAAAAGTCATTATACTATTAGGAGTAGAAAGCGTTATATAATAACTTTCTTTACTATCAAGATTACTACTATCTAATAGATTATTTAAACTACCAAACATAGTATTATCAAGTCTACCATGACCATAAATAATATTATTCTTTGATAAATTATCTAAATCATTACGATAATCTAAAAAGATAGAACCTATATTATTTTTTTCTTTCTTATAAGAGTGATTTAAATAATAACTATTATCACTACTCTTTACAACTGGATAACTAATATTAGTATTATCTACTTCAATAAAACCTACTATATCAGTATTAATTTCTTTTAATTTATCAAAATCATACTCTGCTATTTTTTCTTTAAATTCTAAATCTTTTTTATAACTATAATAGTAACTAGTAATATTATAAATTAGTATAATGATAATAATGCTACTGATTATAAAGACTAAATACCATTTTCTTTTCTTCACTTTCTTCACCTTCCTTTGATTCATTATTATTATTAGATAAAATATGTCATATTATGTAAAAGTTTAAGTTTTTTTATTATTCTCTTTGATTTAATAAATTTTTAAGATATAATTTACTTATAATAATATTGGTAAGGAGTGAATTTATGAAGAAGAAAAAAATTATTGTTACAATAGTAATCATTGTAGCGATAGGACTATTAGTGGCAGGAGGTATTTTACTATATCAAAACTATTCTAATAAGAATAGAATTGTAACATCGTTTAATGAACTAAAGACAGCTTTGACTGAGACACTTAATCTTGATGAAAATACTACAAATACTAAAATTACCCAAACTGTAACGGGATCTACTAGATTTAATATTAATCCTATGTTAGGAAATAGTGAAGATGGAACTGATGTTGTTATTGGTAACTTAAATAATAGTACCTTTAACTATGAGTATCGTCTTGATACTGAATCTAAAAGAATGTATATGGATGGTTCATTATTATTAAATGCAACTGAACTATTAGGTATTAACTTTTATCAAGCTGAAGATATTAGTTATGTATTTCTAAGAAATATCTTTGATAAGTATATTGTTATTGAAAATAGTGATATCTTTACTTATTTAGAAGAAAGTAATCAAGCAGTGGATGATGTTAACTATATTTATGATAAGATAATAGAAAGTCTTGGTAATAATATTACTACTGATGATATTAAAGTAACAAATCAAGATGGTAAGAAAAAAATAAGTTTAGAACTTAATGAAGAAAGACTTAATGAAATTAGTAAAAATATAGTTAATGACTTAAAGAAAGATAAGAAAGCTAAAGAGATACTTGGTAATAGTTTAGATGAGTTAGATACAACTACATCAAGTAGTTCATCTGATAATAATAGTTATTTATACTATAGTATTTATCTAGAGAAAGATGACATTGTAACTTATGAATTTGGTTTAAATGATAATGATGGTAATTATAGTATAGAATTTAATAATGGAAAGGAAAAAAGCTTTGTTATTAAAGAAGGAAATACTGAGAGTTTAAAAGCAGTTATAGAAGAAAGTAATGGAACTACAACTATTAATTTAAGTAGTGATAATACTAGTATTGGTACTGTTTCTATTAATGATAATAATATTAGTTTCAGTATAGGTGATGCATCTACAGGAGTTTTAGTAAATGCTAATTTAACTAGTAGTACAGAAAATAATATTATAACAACTACATTTAATATGGCTATATCAAGTTATGGAAGTAATATTGATGTCTTAACTGTAACTGATACTAAAACAGTAACAGATGGAGTTGCAGATTTTTCTAATATTAATCCTACAAATAACATTGATATAAATAGTTTAACAGAAACTGATATTACAACAATTCAAACAAACTTAATGACTATTCTATATAACTTCATGGGTATTGCAATGTAAAAGAAAAGAAGCGAAATGCTTCTTTTTATTTGACATTATATGAATAAAAATATGATTTAGGCTTTTTAATACCTTTATATTCTGGGGCACTCCATACTCCACTGATAACAAAATTATTCTTTAAATAAAAGTCTTTAGCTTTATCATTTAAACTAAATGAATATAGATAAATATAATCAATATTATTATCTTTAGCATATTCCTTTATATAGTTTATTAAAGTTGTTCCAATACCTTTATTTTGATAACTTTTAGTAATTGCAATTTGTTTTATTTTTATATTATTAGGTGATAACTCAATATAAAACTTGCATTCTTCATCTGGAGTAATATCTTCTTTAGATAAAGAAGCATAACCTACTACTCTATTATCTATAAATACTAATACTATTTTATCAGCATTAGTTAAATAGTCATCATCTATTAAATAACCATTAGGATAGGCATTTTCTAGATGAATACTATCAATAATATCTTTATATTTATAAAA
>CAMMKE010000098.1 GCA_946497375.1 uncultured Mycoplasmatota bacterium | reverse complement strand
AACCATTTTTCAATGGTTTATACAGTTTTTATATTTTGTAAGTGTTTAAAACCCGAGGAATTGTTATTAAAAAAGAAATAGGTGACAAAATAAAAGAAGGAGATATTTTAGCCAGTTTGTATACAAATATTGACAACAAAGAATTTAATCTTGAAAGAATCTTTGAAATTTCTTGAAAAAAATAATTCCTTTTGTTATACTCTATATAAGGTAAGGTGATTATATGAGTTCTAAAATGAATCAGAGAAGTCAAATAAAGAAAAGTAAAACTAAAAGGAGCGAAGATAAAATGGAGAAGGCCATGAATGACGTAAAAAAAATAGGTATTATATCTTGTTGCCTAGTAGCAGTATTACTGGTAATAGGAGTGTTTATTGATGCTGATGAAAGCTATGCTGCAGGATTCTTAGAACAACTACCAGATAGCTTCTATTCAGGAATGACTACAGAAAGTCAACATTTAATAAGTGATATATCATTACCAAGAGAATTTTATGGAACTAGTGGCAATGATAGATTGAGTTACATTTACTGTATGGATCATCGTCTTGGCATGATAGGTGCTACTGTAGATAATCCAAGCCTCGCTCATTTATATGAGAAGGGGTCATCTGTTAAATCAAGTTTTAGTTTAGGAGAAAGTGGACGCAGTACAACTTATAATGGCTTGATTTATATCCTACAAAACGATACTATTACAGGAGATGGAGCTACTGATTATTACATTACTCAACTTGCTGTATGGTGGTATTTAGATAGAGCAAATGATTTTGATGATGATTACAATTATACTTCTTATGATTTATCTAGTGCTACAACTAGCGAAGAAAATAAATATGATAGTGGTGGTAATTATACTTTCTATAACAATATATCAGCAGCTGATAAAGACACAATTGCAGCCGATTCTAATTATGGACAATATATAGTTAACTTAGTAAATGGTGCAGTTGCTAATCAAAATAATTATAATGGCAGTCTTGGTACTCAAGATATTACAATAGATACATCTAATATTACATATACAATAAATAATGATTACTTAGAAACTAATGTAATTAGACCTACTAGTACTAATGCTAGTCTTGAAAGTTATTCAATTCAAATTAATAATTCTGTTGGTAATGTAGAAATACTTGATGAAAATAATAATCCACTTAGTGCTAATAATATTAGTGCTACTCAAGGATTTAAACTAAGGGTACCAATTAGTGAAGTTCAAACTGAAAATTTTAAAGCAAACATTACAGTTGTAGGATATTTCTCAAACTTTTATGACGCTTATGTTTATAATCCTAATCCAACTGATCACTCTGGAGTACAATTACAAAGAGCTTTACTTGGTCTTATTGAAAGACCATCAGCTCCTACAACAATTGATTTAGAAGCACCAACGATACCAGTTCCTAATACTAATAGTACATCTTACTTAATTTATGGAATTGGTGCACTAATTGTAATAGCAGGTATTGTCTTAATAGTTGTGGCTAAAAGACCAAATAATGCAAAGAAAAAATAGAAACATAAAAAGCCAACTCTTTAAAGTTGGCTTTTTCTTCCTTATAATAGGATTATTAGTGATTATTAGTAACCCTTTAAAAAAATTAAAAGAAGAAGTTTTCGAAGAAATGAGACTTGATATTTTTCAGTCAAATATAAATAAAAATAATAATGATAACACAACTATTAATAATGTAAATACCGAAAATTTAGAGGTAACTGTAGAAAATAATGAACAAGCAGAAGCAAATGATAAAAAAGCTAATTACTCATATATCGGAGAATTATCAATTCCTAAAATAAAACTTAGAAGAGGTTTTGTTTCTAAAGAATCTCGCTATAATAATATTGAGTATAATATAACAGTCGCTAATGAAGCTAATTATCCTGATGTTCCCCTTGGTAACTTTATCCTTATGGCTCACTCAGGTAATGCCTATATTTCATTCTTTGATAAACTATATAAATTACAAATAGGTGATGAAGCTAGTGTTAGTTATAATGCTGTTACCTATAATTATCGCTTGACTAATATCTATAATCAAGCTAAGACAGGAACAGTGGCAATTTATCGTAATCCTAATGTTAAAACCTTAACATTAATTACTTGTACTCATAATGATGATTATAATCAAACAATCTACATCTTTGAAGAAATATAAGAATAAAAAGGAGAAATGTTTATGGACTTAAGTATAATAGATCAATTAATAACATTTATAACTCTCCCATTTCAATCTTTTTTAACGATTGAAATACTTTTAATATTCCTTCTTATTATTATATTTTTAATATACAATGAAAAAAGGCAAAATAAGAAAGTTAAATATGCTATAACTGCACTCATAATCTTTTTCTTTTCCTTACTAGCCTTTTATTTTTCAGAAGATATAGTAACAGTTCTAAGTGAAATTGTTAAAACTATTATGAGATGTTTCTATTTTCCTAATATTGTCTTTTATATTTTAACAGCGATAATCTCTTTAGTTATACTAATATATACTATCTTAAAAAATAATCTAACTAAACTAAATAAAATTATTACCTATATTTTTACCCTTATCCATCTATACTTATTTACTAATTTTATATCACTAGCAATTATCAATAATACTTCTTTAACAAATACTGCTAATATTTATCAACATGATAATATGTTTATAATAGTTTTATTTAGCCAGATTATCTTTATAATGCTAATACTTTACAAAGTAATCTATCATTTTTGTTATATTAGACATAGTAAATTGAAAAATACAAAGTAAAATGATATAATGTCTAGGAAGTGAGGTTATTATGAAGAAAAAATTAACTAAATTCAAAGATAAAATTATTAAAAATTTAAAAAGAATAAAAGAAGAAAAGATGATAAGTAATTATTTTAAAGATAATAGACTTTTTCTTGTCTATGTTTTAGTGTGTGTTCTAAATTCTACTTTACTAAGAATATTTACAATGCCGACAATGGAAAACTATCTATCTTTTAAACCTATTGTCGCAGATATAGCAGTTGTTACTATTATTGGTTCTTTTTCGTACCTTTTTAAAGGAAAGAAAAGATATGTTTATCTACTAGTATGGGCTATTATCTTTACAGCAATTTGTACAATTAACTCTGCTTATTATACATTCTATACATCATTTGCAAGCGTATCTATGTTATCTCTTACCCAATATATCGGTGAAGTAGGGGATGCAGTTGTAGAAAATGTCTTACAATTAAAAGACTTAGTCTATATATTTCCTCTTATTTTCTTCATCTATTACTATCATCGTCTTGCTAAAAAAGATAAATATAAAATTTATACTAAAGAAAAAAGACTTAAGAAGTTTAAAAATACTATTATAATAGGTGCAATTATTCTTGTCTTATTTATAGTTTCTCTATCAAGTCTAGAAATAAGTAGATTTGTTAAACAATGGAATAGAGAATATATAGTTATGAGATTTGGTATTTA
>CAMMKE010000097.1 GCA_946497375.1 uncultured Mycoplasmatota bacterium | reverse complement strand
CATCTACTTTAACATCTATAATATTACCTATATTTCTTCCATCTATAACATTAACAATATCTTTACTTTGTAAATCAGAAAGTCTCATAATATCACTGCCCTACTACTTAAAAATATGTAAGTTTTTAATAATTATTCTTATCTTAAAGTTTTCTTTAATTGCTTTATAGCATTTTTTTCAAGTCTTGATACTTGGGCTTGGCTAATATCCATATCTCTTGCTATTTCCATTTGGGTTTTACCTATTATGTAACGTTCATTTAATATTATCTGTTCTCTATCGCTTAGTGATGAGACGGCATCACTTGTAGCAAGCTTTTCTTCAATAACAGAGCCAGTTTTCTTTTTATCTTCTATCTGGTCATAGACATATATAGTGTCTCCTCCGTCACTGTAGACTGGTTCAAACATCGATACTGGGTCTTTTAGTGATTCTAGCGCAAAGACAATATCATAAATAGTAACATCTAAGGCAGTGGCTAGGTCTTCCATAGATATTTCTTCGCCTTTTTCCATAAAATATTCTTCTTTTAGTTTTAAGGCTTTGTAAGCTAAATCTCTTGTTGAACGACTTACTCTTATACTATTGTTATCTCTTAAGTATCTTTTTACCTCTCCTAGAATCATGGGTACAGCATAAGTTGAAAACTTAACTTCATGAGCTAGGTCAAAGTTATCTATCGCTTTTACAAGTCCAATACATCCTACTTGAAATAGGTCATCTAAGTTTTCATTTCTTGTGTTTACTTTTCTTAAAATGCTTAAAACTAGTTTTAAATTGCCACTAATAAGGTCATTTCTAGCGAATTTATCTCCTTCATGCATTTTTTTAAATAGTTCTATCATCTCTTCTGTTGTTAACACTTTTAATTCCGAAGTTTTTACTCCACTAATTAATACTTTATTGTTTGACATTTAATCATCTCCTAAATTAGTAATGATTAAATAGTTATTTTTTTATTCATTGTTTTTTATAAACCTAAAAGGTTGTTTAGTATAAAAAAGAAAAAAAGTATCATATTAAGTGTAGATGTAGGTGATGATATTGATAGAACTTAAGAAAACTTTTGGTAAAAATGTTAGGTATTATAGGTTTAAGAAAAAATATACACAGGCAAAGTTAGCTGAACTTTTGGATGTTTCTACTAATTATGTCAGTAGAATGGAACGAGGACAGCATTCGGCTAGTTTTGATGTTATTGAAGAGTTATCTAAAATATTAGATGTTGAACCATATAAGTTTTTCTTAAAATCTAAAGATACAGAGTTACCTCTACGTGTTGATATGAAGAAAAAAGGCAATTAGAGTTAATCTAATCGCCTAAAGGTTACTTGAGCTTACTTACCCTAAGCTCTTTTTTTTAATGCTTTTATACCAAAACCTACTAGTGTTAGTGATGTTACTAACATACCAACAGTTAAAATAATACTATCAGAAGTTTCTGGATTTTGTTCTTCTATAGTACTTTCACTATCAGGTGTTGTAACTTCTTCACTAGGTTCAGTTGGTTCTACTGGTTCTACAGGAATTTCTTCAGATGGTTTTTCTGGTAGAGTTGTATAAACATTTATACCATTTGCAACTTGAACGTTGCAGAACCAAATAGACCTGATATTGTCAGCAGCAGTTTTTCCCATATTAATTTGTCCAGTTGAACCTATTACTTCATCCCATTTTAAGACAGTAAATTCAAAAATAGTATTACCTTCTTCATCTAAAGAAGCACTATATCTATAAGTATAGACACCATCTTCAGTAATAGTCGCTTTAAATTCAGGAGCCCATCCTGCTGTTATAACATATTCATCTCCTACTTTTTGAGTCATTACAACTCCTTCTGTTACGTAGTTTTCTGAAGTATCATCTAAAGACATAGTTAATTCAAAAAGTTCTCTATCAGCCATAGTATCTTGATTTAGTTCAATATAGACTTCTTCAGTAATACCATCTGCTAATTTAGTATTACTTTTTTTACTAACTGGTCCATAGAACATTCCACCTGTTGCAGTTTCATTACCTTTTATATTAGTAATATTATCACTTACAGCAGTTGCACTTCCAAAGCCTTCTGTATTCCAGTCATTTAAAGTGTACTCTGTTAAAGCAGAAACATTTAAAAATGGAACGAAAGCGAATAGTCCAACCATAGCCATTCCTAATACTTTTTTAACACTTCTCACCTCTTATCCCTCCTTTCCTCAAGATAAGCCCTAATTTTAAACAAGCCTACCCTTCATATAAAATATACTTGATAATAATGATAAAGTCAATAATTTTCTAAACTTTTTAGGTTTATAAAATA
Source organism: uncultured Mycoplasmatota bacterium (assembly GCA_946497375.1). The sequence goes on along the minus strand of CAMMKE010000097.1, from coordinate 1,310 downwards.
TGTAAAGAAAAAGACCTAATAACGGTCTAAAAAGGAAGTAACTTTGCCATCATCTTGATAACTTATAAGGGTTTTTAGATTAACTTTCTCAGTGCTTTTGAAGATATTATTATCAATAACATCACTTTTTTTTCTAAGCTCCTTAAGTAGTTTTTTAATTTCTAAACGTTTTGAATTACTTTCAGTGCCTTTATTTTCTGTAAATTTACAAGCACAGTTTATAAAGGTGTACTCATTATATTGCCAGAATCTCTTAATAGATTCTTCTCTTACTAGATAAAGAGGTCTAATAAGTTCCATACCAGGAAAGTTGGTGCTATGCAATTTAGGTAACATCGTTTTAAACTCTCCTCCATAAAACATTGATAGAAGAATAGTTTCTATTACATCATCAAAGTGATGTCCTAAGGCAATTTTATTACATCCTAAATCTTTAGCAGTCTTATAAAGAAAACCTCTTCGCATTCTTGCACACATATAACAAGGATGGCCTTTATCTAGTTTGTTAGCAACTTCAAAGATATCAGAGTTAAATATTTTATAGTCAATTCCTAAAGCTTCTAAATTATCTTTTATTACTTTTAAAGTTTCTTCTTTGTATCCGGGGTTCATAACGATATATGATAGTTTAAAGTTAGTCTTGCCATGTTTTTGTAACTCTTCTAGACATTTGGCAAGTAAGACGGAGTCTTTTCCTCCAGAGATACAAACAGCGATATGGTCATTTTCATTTACAAGAGAATAGTCTCTAATCGCTTTCATAAACTTACGCCAGATATCTTTACGATATTTTGTTATAAGACTATGTTCTACTTGGTCTTTACTTTTCATTTTTAAACACCTTCTTAAATGATGTAGGGACACTACTTTCAAAAGTATAAGTTTTATTATTAAGAGGATTAGTTATAATTAATTTACTAGCATGTAAATATAATCTATTAGATTTATTACCTCCATATTTTTTATCTCCTACTATTGGACTTCCTAAATGATTTAAGACTACTCTTATCTGATTACGTCTTCCTGTTTTGATATTAACTTTAACAAGAGAATATTTATTGTTCTTATTAATTGTCTTGATGGAAGTAATAGCAAGCTTACCTTCTTTTTTGTTAGTAACAATAACTTTGTCTGGTCCTACTTCTTTTAGATAACAAGTATAGTCATCTATATCTTTTACATTACCTGTTACTAAAGCGATATATTCCCTTGTTTTTACATATTTATCCCAATTATTTTGTAGAAGATTTTTTAAAGTATTATCTTTTACAAAGACTAAGACTCCTGATGTATCTTTATCAAGACGATGT
>CAMMKE010000096.1 GCA_946497375.1 uncultured Mycoplasmatota bacterium | reverse complement strand
AAACCTCATACTATAGAAGTAGGAGGTTTTCTATGTTTGGAGATAGTTTTTTTAAGAAAGTTGAACAAAAGACTAATGTTAATAAAGATACTATTTTATCTTTAGCAGACAAATTACAGAAAGGTAATATGAAAGATGAGAAAGTACTTTCGGAAGTAGTTGATGAGATTGCTAATATGACTGGGAAAAGTGTAAGTAGTGAAAAAAAAGATAAAATCATTAAAACAATTTTGAAAGATGAAGTTCCTAATAATGTTGATAAGATGTTTTAAAATTTTAAAAAAATTATGGATTTTGTAAATTGACCCTATTTTTTGGAGTCAATTTTTAATTTTCCCCTAGGAAATTTACTAAATTTAGGGCAAATTTTTCTCAAATTTTCAAAATTGCCTTTTTGCATTCATTTTCTTTATATGTTAGAGTTGTAGACATCTACGTAGAAATATTAATTTTTGACTGGAGGAATTATATATGAATGATGAAATAATAAAGTTTAAAAAGGGGAAAACTTTAATAATGATTGCAGAGGGTGACCCTTTAGAAAAGGCAGGAAAAGCTAGTAATGGTACCAATAGAAGTGACTATACTGAACCTAGTGATGATAAAGTTATGGAAGCATTAGATAGCTTAAAAGCTGACGGTATAGAAGATCTTTATCTATATTGTAGAAAAACTACTACAAATAATTGTAATGGTCCAAAATTAGATAAAGTTTCTTATACGGAAGGACTTGATAGAGGTATTGATATTGGTCTTGATTTAGGTGCTAAAGAAAAAAGAATATCTATTGCCAAGGCTATGATTGAAGATGATGTATCCCTTAACAAAGTTGTTAAATATACAGGTTTAACTTTAGAAGAAATAGATGATTTAGTTTCACTTTAATAGATGCTACTAATGAAAATTTTCAAACGAAAACTTAATAAATCTGAAGATTCAAGTATTGAAGAAATAAAATCTCAATATTATGAGAAAGGCTATGATGATGGAATAAGTGATGGAGATTATGATGCTAGAATAGATATTGCTAAGTCACTTCTTAAGACTAAGCTTACAAAAAATGAGATAATTAAAATTACAGGTATTAGTCCCCAGGTATTAAAAGACTTAAATTCGTAAGGCAACTTTTAATTAAAGCTTTTATAGTCTTTATAATATACTTTTTATTAACATCATCTAGTTTATAAATAGCGATTAAAATATTAGGAAGTTTAACTATAAAGTTCTTAGATATTTCATCTAGAGTTGTTAAGTTAGTTGATTTTAAAACTGTAAAAAGAGAGTCTATAAAGATTTCTCTTTCTTTTTTTGATAGACTGCTTAAAAAGTCATTTATAACTTTATTAGTAAAAACTGTACCATCTGATAATTTTTTTAAGATTATAAAATTATTTCCATTAATTATCCAAGAGAAAGGGTCATGTTCTAAGATACCTCTTGCACTACTTTTAATTATTTTATAGTTTTCATTAGTATATAAAAGCATACCGATAATAGATGAAGAGGGAACTATTTTCTCTATTTTGTCTTTAATACTTTGATAGTTTGATGTAGTTAAAAACTCTTTAATAAAACCTGGGCCATCATGAGAGTATATCTTTATTATTCTAGTAGATATATTATTAGACAGATTACATCCTGCATAGACTGCAAGGTTACCTCCTTTAGAGTGCCCTCCTATATAGAACTTTCTTGGTATTAATTTAGTTATCTTCTCTACATAGTTTAAGGCTTCTTTTTGGGCAGGCACTGGTAACATAAAGGCCATATTAAAGTCTTCTTTCCAACCTGTAAGGGTAGAATCTGTTCCTCTAAAAGAAATATACATAGTATTATTTGGGAGTAAGAAAGTAATAGCAGAGAATTGTTTTTCTATTAAATCATTTGTATCTTCTACATAAAAACATGACTCAATATCTTTATAACGATTACTTGTTATAACTCTTTTAATAAACTCCCTATTCTTTTCTACTTTTGTGGTCTTAGATATATCTAAATCTTTTAACTTTGTTAAAGTATTAGGAAAATGAAAATAAGATAGATATGCTAGTATTAGGCTATCTATATTATTAAAAGAAGATTCTTTAAAAGTTTTATTGTTATCTTGTAAATAATCTAAAAAGTTTTTCAAAATTACTCCTTTCTTTCATAAAAACAAATTTTATGAATAATATTTATTAGAATAAAAGAAGAAAGAAGGCTGTGATGTTTATGGAAAAAACGGAAATCATTAAGAATATTGCTTTAAGAAGTGGTGGTGATATTTATTTAGGAGTTGTTGGAGCGGTTAGAACTGGTAAAAGTACTTTTATTAAGAGAATGGTCGAAACTTTAGTAGTTCCTTATATTGAAGATGAGTATGAAAAGAAAAGAACACTAGATGAGATTCCTCAAAGTGCTCAGGGTAAGACTATTATGACAACAGAGCCTAAGTTTATTCCTAATCAAGCTGCTAAAGTTAATATTGATGATTTTAGTTGTAATATTAGATTAGTTGATTGTGTTGGATATGTTATTCCTAATGCTAAAGGAGCTAGTGATGATAATGGTCCAAGAATGATTAAGACTCCTTGGTATGATGAAGAGATTCCTTTTGTAGAGGCTGCAGAAGTTGGTACTGAGAAAGTTATTAAGGATCACTCTACTATTGGTATTGTGGTTACGACTGATGGTTCTATTGGAGAGTTTAATAGAAGTGACTATTTGGAGGCAGAAGAGCGAGTTATTGAAGAGTTAAAGGCTATTGGTAAACCTTTTATTGTTATACTTAACACGACTCATCCTACTCTACCTGAAACGGAAAGACTTGCGGAATCTATTAAAGAAGCACACAATGTTCCTGTTTTACCTATTAATGTAGAGGCTATGAACGAAAGAGAAATGATTAGTATTTTAAGAGAAGCTTTATATGAGTTCCCTGTCTTAGAAGTTAAAGTTAATATGCCTGAGTGGATTGCTATATTAAATGCTAATAATCCTATTAAACGTAAATATATTGATGTTATAAGAGAAAGTGTTATGGAAGTTGATAAGTTAAGAGATATTGAAAAGATTACTGACCACTTTAGAAGTAATGATGTAATAGAGAAAGCTTATTTATCTGATGTTTCACCTGCTACTGGTATTGTGACTATTAATTTAGAGGCTCCTAGTTCACTATATAGTGATGTCTTAAGAGATATTATTAAGATAGATGTTACTAGTAAAGCGGGATTATTATCACTATTCCAAGACTACGAAGAAGCGAAGAGTGAGTATGACCAGATTAAATATGCTTTAAAAATGGTTAAACAGACTGGTTATGGTGTTGCTACTCCAACGCTTTCTGATATGAAATTAGATACACCTGAGATTATTAAACAAGGACCTAGATATGGAATTAAACTTAAGGCTGTGGCAAGTTCGATACACATGATAAGGGTCGATGTTAATTCTACTTTTGAACCTATTATTGGTAGTGAAGTTCAGAGTAAAGAGTTAATTGATTACTTAATGAGAGATTATGAAAATAATCCTAGTGAGATATGGAAGAGTGAGATATTTGGTAGAAGTTTAGATAATATTGTTCAAGAAGGAATACAAGCGAAGATTAATTCTATGCCAGATAATATTAGATATAAATTAC
>CAMMKE010000095.1 GCA_946497375.1 uncultured Mycoplasmatota bacterium | reverse complement strand
TAAAAAGTAGTGATTTCAAAGAACAAATAGTGTATAATTTAATCATCAAATCTTAATTGAAAGTTAGTTTCTAAATTATTAAGATCTGAGATTGTGGAAGTGAGTGTGTATAGAAGGAAACGACTTACTTCTTTTATTTTAAGTTTTAATGATTTAGTCAATAGATTTCCTTGTTCTAATAATTGTCTTATAGTATGGGCAAATTGTATAAAGAAATAATGAACTTTCATAGCATTGTCATTTCTACTGTTTAAATGAGAAATGTTGAAAGTTCTATGCTTTTGGTTATAGAAACCTTCATTTTCTATTTTCCATCTTTTTCTTCCAAGAGATACTATTTCTTTAATACTATTATCATTAATATCCATATTACTAATATAACGAAAAATAGTTGTTTTTTTATTTTTAGATTCTATATATTTAAACGCACTAAGTATGTGATTTCTATAATTGATATTAGTAGAAAGATAATAGTTTTGATGTTTAACTTCATTGAAGCACAGTATATTTCCTTCAAAAGTACTATTAATTTCTTTCAATCTATCAGGTTTTAAATTAAAAATATAATTCCACTTATTTTTTTCACAAATTTCTATAATTGGTTCTACAGCATATAAGGCATCTCCAGTAATAATGAATTTATATTTTGGATAATTCTTTTTAATACGTTTAATCATTCTTTTGAAAGCTTTAATTTCACAATCTTGTTTTTGTTTTTCTGTAAGCATTTTTTCATTTTCAATGAATTCTGAATCTAAACTGATAATAATATTACCAACAACTAATTTACATTCTAAAACATACTTATAGTAAGAGACTTTACCGTCTTTATGCTTTCTAATAAGACAGTTATTATTAAGATTATAATCATGATTAGATAGACCAGTACCATCAAATACTAATTGGAATGCACTATTATATTTAAACTTATCAAACATTTTAGAACGTATTAAAGTTTTAACAATATACTTTTGAATGTTTCTTAATTCATTAATATTTATATTAACAAATATATCTTGAATAGTTTCCCAGTAAGGAAGTTCTCTTAAATCTTGTCCACAGATTTTAGATAAATTTTTAATACAATTATCAGTATTAAAAGTATCAGAAGAAATGTCAGTCATAGTAGTAAGGCCACAAAGAAGACTAAAAAGACGAGTAACACATATTGTTTTCATTTCATATGTTATATAACTTTCATTTCTACCATCAGTTAAATTACTAAACATATTTAATAAATCAGGAAGATATTTATTAATAATAGAATATAATTCCTTTATCAAATCTTTATTTTTTCTTAATTCTCTTCTTTGCTTTCTGTTCATTACTACATACCACCTTTTTATTATGTAGTAATTATATCAAATTTATTGCGAAAAAAATTTACTCTTTTTTACTGTTTATTATTGAAATAATACAAATAATAAGATATAATTATTCTAAGGTATTAAGATAACAAAAAGGGAGTAAGAGTAATGGCAATTTTAAATAGTTATGTAGTTAATAAAAAATTAGACTGTTTTAAAAATCAAAATCTTGGTAATAATATTACTCTTTTTTGTTGTATATTTAGAAGGTAAATGACTCGGTCTATTCTTTTCATAATATGATAATATAACCACAGTGTAAGAGAATTTTAAATATTTAATGGAGGTAGAGATGAGAAACAAAATAAAAAAATTTGTTAAAAGTCATACAAAAGAAGTTATTATATTTGGAGTATTTATAATAGCAATAATCATTTATTTTATTGCTCCAGCCTTTGCAACATTGATACCGGTTAAAAGTGTAGTTATTACATCAGAAAATACCAGCTACAAAGACGGTGAACCAGGCTCTTGGCAAGTAACTAAAAGTGGAAAATGGACAGGTAAAGGAGAAGCAACTGTTAGTTTTGATGTTGATACAACATCTAACACACGCTATACAGATGTTATTCTTGTCTTAGACATATCTGGTTCTATGAGTGGTAATAGATTGGCTAGAGTTAAATCTGATTCCATTGATTTAATAAATACTTTGCTTTCAGATCCAAATAATAGAGCAGCTTTAATTACTTTTGACACAACATCTACAATTATCTCTGGTTTAACTAACGATGTAGAAAGCCTTACTAATCAAATTAATGAGCTTACTACAACAGGCTCGACAAATTATTATCAGGCTTTAGTAAATGTTGATTCGATATTGCAAAATTATACTAAAGAAGCTAATAAAGAAATGGTAGTCTTGTTTTTAACAGATGGTTATCCAAATGTAGATACACCAAATCAAATTGCCCAGTATGAATATTTAAAAAAACAGTATCCATATATCACCATAAATGGTATTCAATACGAAATGGGTAATACAATTTTAGAACCAATTACTCAAATTAGTGATAATCAATACTTAGCGGATATGGAAACTTTAAACAATGTTTTATTAACAGCTAGTACCGTAGCTGCATCATATGAAACATACCAAATATCAGATTACATAGAAAATGATTATTTCTATTTAGACAGTGTAGATGATATTTCAGTAAGTCAAGGGACAGTGGATTTAACAGAAGAAGATAACAGACAAAAAGTAACATGGACAATTACAAATTTTAAATCCGGTGGTAAGGCAACACTTTCTATGAAGTTACAACTAAAAGATGAGTTTATTGGTCAAGGAGGAATTTATCCAACAAACGAAAGTGAAGAAATTATTAGTAAAATAGAAGATACACCGGACGAGGATGTTTTAAGCACGTTAACACCAGTATTAGAAGATGACTACAGAGTCATATATGATGGAAATAATCCAGCAGGATGTTCGATTTCTAATGTGCCTGAAGCTGCAAATTATTCTGTTTATGATACTGTAGCTATTTCTCAAGAAGAACCAACTTGTAGTGGTTATGAATTTAAAGGATGGGAAATTACAACAGATAACATTACAAAAGTAAATGATGATTACTTTATAATGCCAGAAAGCGATGTTACATTAAGAGCTATTTGGTCTAAAGTTGAATTAGCGAAATCTATGGACGGAACAGTTTATAGTGTCCCTGATTTTTATGATGTTATAGCAAGTCAAGCAGTAATGGATAACACTTCAAGTGAATTTGTTAGCTCATCATCTGGTATTAATTTCGGCCAAATATCTTCTGATACTAACGGAAAAGGTGTATATGAAAGAGCAGGTACTGAAGATGATGATTACCCAGTTTATTATTATCGAGGTGATGTCGATAATAACCATGTAAAATTTGCCGGTTTCTGCTGGAAAGCAGTTAGAACAACATCAACGGGTGGAGTAAAATTGATTTATAATGGAGAACCTGATGCAGATGGTACTTGTAATAATTCAGGAACTGATTCACAAATAGGCATGAGTGCCTTTAACGAAAATGTTCGTAATGCAGTTAATGTAGGATATATGCACGGTACAAAATATGATACTCCTTCTACTTACAATAGTGAGAGTGCTTATTTATATAGTACGAGTGTAACTTATACTGATGGTATTTATACGTTAACGGGTTCTTATTATACTCCTAGTGGTGCTCCTACAGCTCCAGCAGGTTATTATACGTGCTTATCTTCATCAAGAACTTGTACACAAGTTTATTGTACCAAATTTCTGACGAAAAGTCTTTAGTTCTATCAAAAAATATATTGCA
>CAMMKE010000094.1 GCA_946497375.1 uncultured Mycoplasmatota bacterium | reverse complement strand
GAAATGAAGAAGGTAATTTAAAGTATGAATATTTCTTTCCTATGGATGATGAAGAGACAGTTCTATTAATAGATAGATGGGAAAATGAAGAAGCCTTAGATAAACATCATAAAACAGAAATGATGAGTGAAATTGCTAAGCTTAGAGATAAATATAATCTTCATATGAGAGTAGAACAGTTTGTAGAAAAAAATAAACATAAATAGTTTCTTGATTTTCTATTTTTTAATTTTAGCAAGAGATGTATTAAGAGTAAATGATAGATATTCTGATACAGCTTTTGAAATAGAAGATAAATCCATTCTTATAAAGGAAGATTGTAATGAATTTATAGATAAGTTAATAAAGGTCTAGGTTTTACTTAGAACTTTTTTGTTATATAATAAATTTATTAGGAGGGACTACTATGTTAGAGGATGAAGTACTTAAAAAGAGAAAACTAAATAAAGATAAATTAATTCCTTATGGTTTTACATTAGAAAACAATATTTATAAATATTCTAAATTAATTATGGATGATACTTTTAGAGTTGATATTACTATTGATAGTAAAGGTAATGTTATAGGTAGGGTATATGACTTAGATGGAGATTATGAATATACTAATTTTCGCCTTGAAAATGTTAAAGGTGATTTTGTTAATAGAGTAAAAGATGAGTATATTAAAGTAATAGAATCTATTGCAAATAACTGTTTTACTAAAGAATATTTTATTTATAAACAGTCTAATAAACTTAGTAATTTAATTAAAGAAAAATATAATGTCTTGCCAGAGTTTTTATGGGAATCTAATCCTAATTATGGAATCTTTAGAAATGAAAGTAGTAATAAGTGGTTTGCTATTATTATGAATATAGATAGAAATAAACTTAATCCTAATGAGAGTGGAGAAGTAGAGGTATTAAATGTAAAGTTAGATGATTTAGTCGATACTTATTTAAAGAAAGAGGGAATATATCCTGCTTATCATATGAGTAAGAAAAGCTGGGTTAGCATTATTTTAGATGATACTTTATCTAATAAAGAAATTATGAATCTAATAGATATTAGTTATGATTTATCTAATAGAAAAAAAGAATGGATTATTCCTGCTAATCCTAAGTATTATGATATTGTTAATGCTTTTAATAATACAGATACTATTACTTGGCGAAAGTCTCATAACTTTATGATTAATGATATTGTTTACATTTATATTACAGAGCCTTATGCTTATATTATGTTTAAATGTGTTGTTAGTTATTTAGATGAAGATATTATGATGCTAAAACTATTAAAAAGATATGGTGATAATGAGTTTGCTTTAGAAAGATTAAAAAGCTGTGATGTTAAATCTGTTAGAAGTCCAAGAGGTATTACTAGTAAATTAAGTGAAGAATTAAATAAGGATTAGTATGATATAATAGTTATATAAATATGAGAGGTGTGTTATGAAGAAGAATTTATTAATTATTATATTTATTGTAATTGTTATTATATTATTAAGTATTTATATAACATTTAACTTTAATATTGCTAAAGAAAAAGAAAGATATAGTGAAATAAAAGATGCATTTGAAGAAGCTGTAATATGGAATTTGGATGCTACTGGTAATAGTACAAAGCACTGCGAAGAGAATATTACTAAAGAAATGACTATAACTGCTGATCACTTAATTAATAATGGTTATTTAAAAAAAGAAGATATGTTAGATACTTCAGGAAAATCTTATTGTGATGGTTATGCTAAAACATTTGCAACAGAAGATTGTGGTATAGATTATAAGATTTATATAAAATGTAATGAGTATAAAACAAAAGGATATAAAGATTATAAGTGAAATGAATGTTAAAAGACGAATTTAATATATGATATTTTAAGAGGTAGTTGTAATACTTTTATCTAGTGTAGTAATGTTTAAAAAAATGTAGCATTTTAGTATCTATACACTTGAATTTCTTATATATTTATGATAATATGAATATGTAAAGAAAATTTACATAGTATAAAAAAGAGGAATACCTAGTTATGCTAATAGGTGTTACCTCATAAAAATTTTGGTTGCACCCTTATACATATGTTGTATAGGGTGTTTTTATCCAAAGATGATTAAAAGAATAATAATAATCAGTAATACTGATATTAAAAAATCTTTCTTACTCATAAGCAAGTCCCACAATCTATCCCCCTATTAATAAAGCGAAAGAAAGAGGTAAACACCCATACTAAGTATTCCTAAATAGATAATAACATAAATGTATCTATAAAACAATCGAACAAGATACATTTTTTAACAGAAAGTTTGTTTGAGACAATATAAATATTATTAAAAACTTAAAAGTAAGGACAAATTACTTTTTTCTTGTGTTAAAATAATATTAGGAAGTGAAACAAAATGAGAAAAGAGACTAAAGAATTCATTATAGGATATGATAAAGATATAGATTACATAGATGATTTAATAAAAAAAATAGAACAGGAAGAAGATAGAATTCTTAATTTTTTTGAATTAAAAAATTTAAAAGAAAAAAAGAAAATTAAAATATGGACAAACCGCGAAGAGTATCAAACTCATTTAGAAGAATATGTCCCTAAATATTATGATTGGATGAATGCTGATACTTTTGATGGTAATATTAATTTATTATCAATTGAAGAGTGTAGAAAAACTAAAGCACATAGTGATATAACATTAGAAGAATTTTTAGAAAACATAATTCACGAGTTTGTTCATTCTTGTCAACAAGAAATTAATCCTGATTCTAAAAATGTTGAATGGTTTTGGGAAGCACTTGCTACAAATTTAGGTAATCCATTTGATCATACAATAGATTTTCAATTTAACGAAGAACAGTTGATAAATGATTTTAATAGTGTTCCAAACAATTATGAGATAGTTTTTACTATAGGTAAATATTTATTAGAAAATTATTCTCATAAAGAGATTATGCGATATGTAAAAGAGCCAGAGGTATTAAGACAAGATGCTAAAAAAATTTTTAATGAAGTAAAGTTACAAAACAATAATAGTAATGTTTAAAAATCAAATAATATCTTGACTTGGAGCTAACTCTAAATGTTAGAATTTATTTTAGAAAGAGTTGATAAATATTTGTACAACTCTAATTAAAATAGAGAAGGAGAGATAATATGACAGAAGAAAAATTAAATTTAACTAATGAATGGGATAAAACATTTCCTAAAAGTGAAAAGGTAAATCATAAAAAAGTAACTTTTCATAATCGTTATGGAATTACTTTAGCAGCAGATCTTTATGAACCTAAAGAGTATGATGGAAAACTTTCTGCCATTGCTATTTGTGGACCTTTTGGAGCGGTTAAAGAACAAGCATCAGGATTATATGCAGAGGAACTTGCAAAAAGAGGTTTCTTAACAATTGCTTTCGATCCATCATTTACTGGTGAAAGTGGAGGTACTCCTCGTTATATGGCTAGTCCTGATATTAATACCGAGGACTTTCAAGCAGCAGTTGACTTTTTATCAGTTCAAGATAATGTTGATCCTGAAAAAATAGGTATTTTAGGTATCTGTGGTTGGGGTGGAATGGCTCTTAATACTGCTTCTATTGATACAAGAGTAAAAGCGACTGTTACATCAACAATGTATGATATGTCAAGAATTAATGCTAAAGGTTATTTTGATAATGATGATAATGAAGAAGCAAGATATAATC
>CAMMKE010000093.1 GCA_946497375.1 uncultured Mycoplasmatota bacterium | reverse complement strand
TATCATTTTCTTGAGCATTTAATTTTTTTACCTCATATATACTCATTATAAATCCTCCTTAAGTTGGTACCTATAATATCACAATATTCTTTAGAAAACAAGTATACTAGTATTATCAAGTTAAACATATTATTTTCTTACCTTTGTTTCTTCTTCTATTTCTTTTTGAGCTTCTTTTAACTTTTTATTATACTCTTCCATAATAGAGTCAAAATCTTGTCCTTTATAATAGAAATCTATTTTTATATGATTATTAATCTTCCCTGTTTCTTTATTTATACTAATAGCATCCATTCCACTTCTACTAATTGGTGGCATACTTTTAATTTCAAAATAAGGACTTACTCCCATTATGTCATCTTTTGCAAATCTTTCTACTAAATCACTAGTAAACTGTCTTGTAAAAATATCACTATGAATACTTGGAATACCTAAATTTAAGTGTTTTTCAGTATTATTATTTAACATAATATCTACAGTACACATTTTCTCTTTTTCTCCATCTATTTTATTAGAACTAAAAATCATATTACCTGATATGTTATCATCACTTAATATTTGCTCTAGATATTCTATCATTACTCTTGATTTATCTATAGCAAGTACTTCTGTTTCTTGTTTTTTCATTTTTTACCTCTCCTTTTTCTATATTTTATTTTAGAACTCTATGTTTTTCTCTTGATTTATTCTAACATAAAAAGAAGCCTATTTTCTAGACTTCTCGTACTTCTTCATAAACTTTTTATATAGTTCATCGCATTTATTTGCATCCATCTCAGGTGTATCTTTTAATGGATTAGGAATATTAAGTTTTTGATACTTTTCAAAACCTAAGTGATGGAATGGTAGAAATTCTATTTTTTCAATATTTTTTATTTTCTTTAAATATTCTACTAAACCATCTAAATATTCATCATTATCCATAATACCTGGAACAATTACTTGTCTAATCCAAACTGGTTTATCACTCTTATTTAACTCTTCGATAAACTTCTCTGACTCTTCTATATCTCTTCCTGTTAAGTCTTTATAACCTTCTTTAGTAACGTGTTTAATATCTAAAATAACAAGATCAATTAACTCTAATATTTCTTTATATTTACCAATACCAACACCGGCAGTATCTAAGGCAATATGGATACCTTCTTTTTTCAGTTTCTTACAGATATCTAATAAGAAATTAATTTGTAAAAGAGGTTCTCCTCCAGAGAAAGTTACACCACCATTATTTCTTTTAAAGTATGGTTTGTTACGAAGAATTTTTTTAACTAGTTCATCTGTATCATAGTTTACTTCATTCATTGCCCATGTTTCAGGGTTATGACAGTATTTACATCTTAGAGTACAGCCATCTAGAAAGATTACAGTTCTAATACCTGGTCCATCGACAAGACCAAAGGTTTCAATTGAATCTATACTACCTTTCATTTACATCTTCTCATGGAAAGTTCTTGATATAACTTCTTCTTGTTGTTTTCTTGTTAGACGATTAAATCTAACAGCATAACCTGATACTCTAATTGTTAATAATGGATATTTATCTGGATTATTCATAGCATCTATTAACATTTCTCTTTGTAAAACATTAACGTTTAAGTGATGTGCTCCTTGTACAAAGTAACCATCAAGTAGACTTACTAAGTTGTCAATTTGTTCATCTTTACTATGTCCTAAAGATGATGGAACAATTGAGAATGTATTAGAGATACCATCACGACAACAGTCAGCATAGTTAAGTTTTGCAACTGAGTTAAGGGATGCAATGGCACCACTAGAATCTCTTCCATGCATTGGATTTGCTCCTGGAGCGAAAGCTTCTCCTGCTTTACGTCCATCTGGAGTAGAACCTGTTTTACTACCATAAACAACATTTGATGTAATTGTTAATACTGATAATGTTGGGGTAGCATTACGATAACATTTATGTTTAGATAATTCTTTATACATCTTTTCAAGTATTTCTTTAGCAATGTTATCTACTCTATCATCATCATTACCATATTTTGGATAGTCTCCTTCTACTTCAAAGTCAATTGCGATACCATCTTCATTTCTAATTGGTTTTACTTTAGCATACTTAATAGCAGAAAGTGAGTCTGTTGCAACTGATAGTCCTGCAACACCATAAGCCATTAAACGATTTACATTAGTATCATGTAAAGCCATTTGTCCTGCTTCATAAGCATATTTATCATGCATATAGTGAATAACATTCATTGCATTAGAATAAACTTCGGCAACTTTTTCTATCATCTTGAAGTATGCATCTTTTACTTTGTCATAATCAAGTACTTCATCAGTCATCTTAGGGAATCCTTCAACAACTAGGTCACCTTTAACTTCATCAACACCACCATTAATAGCATATAGAAGTGCTTTAGCAAGATTACAACGTGCTCCGAAGAATTGCATATCTTTTCCTTCACGCATTGCAGATACACAACAAGCGATAGCATAGTCATCTCCATATACTGGACGCATTACATCATCGTTTTCATATTGGATAGCATCTGTTTCAATACTCATCTTAGCACAATATTTCTTGAAGTTTTCAGGTAATTCCTGTGCCCACAATACAGTCATATTTGGTTCTGGTGCAGTATCTAAGTTAGTTAGTGTATGTAAGATACGATAACTTGTCTTAGTTACCATACTCTTTCCTTCAGTAGTAACACCACCGATAGATGCAGTTACCCAAGTTGGATCACCTGAGAATAATTCATCATAATCAGGTGTTCTTAAATGTCTAACTAATCTTAATTTAATAACAAACTGATCAATAATCTCTTGAATTTCTTTTTCAGTAATAGTTCCATCATTTAAATCTCTTTCAAAGTAAATATCAAAGAAAGCATCTACTCTACCTAAACTCATAGCAGCGCCATTATTTTCTTTAACTGATGCTAGATAACCAAAGTAAGTCCATTGTACTGCTTCTTTACCATTACGTGCTGGTCTAGAGATATCAAAACCATATCCTTTAGCCATTTTCTTAATTTCATCTAAAGCACGATATTGCATAGAAACATCTTCTCTTAGTTGGATTAATTCATTAGTCATTGGTCCTAATAGTTTATTATCCCATTCGCACTTTTTTTGTTCCATTAGATAGTCAATACCATAAAGTGCAACACGTCTATAGTCCCCTATTATTCTACCTCTACCATAAGCATCAGGTAGTCCTGTTAATAGGCCAACATGTCTTGCTTTTCTAATCTCAGGTGTATAAGCATCAAAAACACCTTGATTATGAGTTTTACGGTATTCATTAAAATATTTATCAACTTCAGGATTTAATTTATATCCATAAGCATCTAATTCTTGATAAACCATTCTAATTCCACCATATGGATTAACTATTCTTTTTAGTGGAGCATCTGTTTGAAGTCCTACGATTACATCATCATCTTTACTGATATAACCTGGTTCAAAAGCATTAATCCCTGACATATGGTCAACATCAATATCAAGTACGTGTTTCTTTAATTCTTCTTTTAATAAGTCACTACATTTTCCCCAAACTCTATTAGTTTTCTCTGTAGTACCTTCTAGGAAACTTTCATCTCCATTATATCCTTTATAGTTAGTTTTAATAAAATCACTAACATTTATTTCTTTAGTCCAGGCTCCTTCTTTAAAGCCTTTCCATTCTTCTCTCATTTTTTCATACCTCCTTGCATTCTTATT
>CAMMKE010000092.1 GCA_946497375.1 uncultured Mycoplasmatota bacterium | reverse complement strand
AAAACACTATTATCATAAATAGATGGAATAATCTCTAATTCTTTAATATTATTATTTATTTTAGAATCTACCTTCTTAACTTCTAAATAAGCTTTAGATATATCTTTGATATCAGTTATCTCTTTAGTTTTATCTTTAAATAGAGATGCTACACTAATAACCATCTTAGCAAAGTTAGTATAGTTAAGTCTATCATAAGTACTAACAACACTACCTATTTCTTTATCGTTTGGGGTATTAGGCATGACTATTATCATTTTCTCTCTGGCACGAGTCAAAGCGACATATAAAAGTCTAATCTTCTCACTAATATCTTTTTGTTTTAATTTTTCTAAGGAAAGAGTCTTAGTAATTAGTTTATTATTAGTATCTACTTCATCTATAATGATACCATAATCTTCATCAAATAAGACATTACTCTTATATTCATCTTTATTAAAGTCTTTATAAAATCCTGCAAAGTAACAGATAGGATATTCTAATCCTTTAGATTTATGAATAGTCATAATCTTAACACTATTACTATCTTCTTTACTAATAGCAAGTTTAATCTCTAATTTCTCATTATTAATTTTCTCTAAATAATCACTAACATCAAGAATAGTAAAGTTACTATTTTCTAAGTTTGTAATTAAATTATAGAAGTATTCCATTCTACTAGAATTAATCTCTACATTACCTATTAGAGTAAGTTTATCTATATAGTTTAATTTATTTAAGATGTTTTCTAAATAAATAACAGGAGTTAACTCGTCAATGTTCTCCAATGTTTCTTTAAATAGTTTAAAGACGTTAGAATCTTTATATGTATTATTAACTAAATACTGATAGATTTCATCATCTGTATAAGAGAAAAGAAAACTACGTGCAATAGATGTGAAAGCAAGACGAAACTTAGTATCAAAAGTATTAGTAATAATAGATTTAGCCATAATAAAGAAATTTTTTAATAGATATAAATCAGTACTACCACTAGTCTTTTCATCTTCATATAAAGTAATAGGTAGTCCTAAATATTCAAATACTTGTTTATAAGTAGTAAAATCAGTCGCTCTATCTAAAAGAATTACAAAGTCACGATACTCTATTTCTCTTAAAGAATCTTCATCTTTATCATAAACTAAATACTTACTATTAATTTTCTCTTTAATATCATTTGCAATAATAAAAGCTTCTTTTTCTAATTTACTATACTCTTTATCTTTAGCATCGTAAGTATAAATATCTAAGTAGTTATTATTAGGTGTTTTGGCACTACCTTCATAAGTCATATTACCAAACACCATAGCATGGCCATTATTATAGTCTGCTTCTCCTAAATAATCATCCATAATATGAGAAAAGAATAGATTAATATCATCTAAAACTTCCCTTCTACTTCTAAAGTTTTTGGCAAGATCTATTACTCGTCCCCCAACTTCTTTCTTATAATTATCATATTTATCTTTAAAAATAGAAGGATTAGCATTACGGAAACGATAAATTGACTGTTTAATATCTCCTACCATATAAACATTATCATGTGATATATAACTAATAAAGGTCTCTTGGATATCATTAGTATCTTGATATTCATCTATTAATATTTCTTTAAAAGAGTTACCTACTTCTTCTCTAATTTCTAAATTATCACGAACTAGGCTAATAGCAAGTTTCTCTATATCCATAAAAGTATAGTAGTTATTCTCTTTCTTATATAAAGTAAATCTTTTATCTAGTTCTTTAACTAGTTCTAGTATTATAGAAATATATTCTTTATTTTTTATAATACTATTTTTTATATCATCAAGATTCTCATATATAACTAAGTCTTTAAATTCTTTTAATAATACTGTTAAGTTATCTCTTAATTCTTTAGAATCACTATCTACCCCTGTTCTTGCTCTAGGCAAAGATGTAAAGATTGTTCTTTTTAGCTCTTCATAAGTAGTTGCATTTATAAAAGGTAAAAATAGCTCCTCTAACTGTTCTAAATACTTACTAGATGTAAGAGATCTAACTTCTTCGTATAGATTTATAATCTCATTTTTTTTAGTATTAAGAAGGTCCAAATATTCCTTAATATTATTATCTATTACATCATCACTATAGTATTTAGAGATATAAGTATCAATAAATTTTTCTTTATCTAATTTTAAGTCTAGACTACTATCAAGTTCTAATATTCGTCTTTTAATAGTTTTATCATCTTTAAGACAAAACTTAGTAATTAAATTAAGAAAGTCTTTAGGACATTTATCATAATAATCTAAAAATATCTCATCTAATATTTCTTTTTTAGCAAGATCTAAGATGCTAGATTCTGCAATTGTTATGTTATTTGATAAGTGAATAGTATCAGCATATTTTTTAACTAGAGCAAGGGAATACGCATCAAAGGTGGTGATATAACTACTATCAAGTAAATCTAACTCATCTAAGATTTCATTTTCTTTAAGTTTTTTCCTAACTCGCTCTTTCATTTCAAGGGCTGCTTTATTAGTAAATGTTAAGATTAAGAGTTCATTTATATGAGTACCTTCTTTTATTTTTCTTAAGACTCTTTCTGTTAAAACAGCAGTCTTACCAGATCCAGCTCCTGCACTTACTAAAATATTAGAGCCTTCTAAATCTATCGCTTTTTGTTGATCTTCAGTAAATTTAGGCATTATCATCACCTTCTTTCTTTGAAAGATATATATAGTCACTGGCACTTACAAAACATACTTCTTTGAATGGACAAAACTCACAAGAAATATTTTTATTATTAATTATTTTAGGAGCGATATCAAAAGCATTATTATCTATTATGTTAATAGCTTTATCTAAAGCCTTATCAATAGAGTTCATTATATCTTCTACTTCACTATCCGATAATACTTTGCTTCTACTAGATAGTTCTCCATCTTTTTTTACACTTAATCCCTTAACAAAAGAATTATTTTCATAGTCTTCATCTAAATAAGAAAGTATTATCTTATCATCTGTTGTATATCCTACTAGTTTTAGATTTTTAATCTGTTCATCTTTATCTTTATAGCTTTTTAATAAGTACTGATAAAAGAAACCTACAAAAGAAGGATTATCAAATAGATTACTTTTATTTATTAAGTAAATATATAAAGGTAACTGTAAGTATAAACCATCTTCTAAATAATCTAAATTTAAGGTTGCACTACCTGTCTTATAATCAAATACTGCATAATAAGTCTTATTATGAAAATTTTTAAATAGTATTTTATCAATAAAACCTTTTAAAGTAGCGTGTTTACTTAATGGTATCTCTAACCTTTTCTCTCCATAAAACTCTGTTAGAAAACTTCTTTTTTCAACTTGCTTATTATAATTAACTATTTCTTTTAATTCAGTTTCTAATCTTTTAAATAAAATACTTTCTCTCTTATCTAAAGGATTATCTTGTAAAGCTTTATTAAGATATATATCAAAAGAAAAGTTATCACTATAACTATCTTTTAATACACTATGAAAGATATTACCTATTTTAGTATTAAAATTCTCATCAAAAGCATCTAGTTTTAAGATATGTTTCAAATAGTATTTAAAAGGACATTTAGCAAGGTCATCTAGATTAGAGTATGATAAACTGTAAGGGGTAACCTCTCTATTAATACCTTTAAATTTATGATCAAAGCTTGTATATTTACTAGTATCTATATTAGTAGTTAAAAAGGCAAAATCTTTACCTTCCTCGTGATATTTATAGTAGGTATCTAAGAGGCTACTCACTCTATAATTATTAAATTCTTTACTATAATTATAAC
>CAMMKE010000091.1 GCA_946497375.1 uncultured Mycoplasmatota bacterium | reverse complement strand
TATAATGCTAAGACTGTAGGTATTAATGCTGTTAATTATAATAATGAGACTAGTGATGATGTAGTATACTTATATGAATTAGTTGATGCTAATTTAGTAACAAGAATTAAAAATAATTTCTCTGGTGATGAGTACTGTGATATGTATGAGTCTAAAGTAGTTTTTTCTAATGATAATAAAAAAGTAACATTAAAATGTGGAGATTATTTAATTTATAATCAAGATGTTACTGCTAAAGACTATAGTATTTATAAAGTAAGTAATTGGTCTTTTGATAAAATCAGTGGTAATAATGTCGATACTGTAAAAGTGTATGGATTAATGAAAAATGGTAAGAATTTACTTGATAGTTATTATGAAGAAGAGTTATTTATTAAATTAGTTGCTGCTAATTATGGGGGTAAATATAATAGTCTTAAAGCGATTAAGAAGAACTATGATGTAGATGAGAAAATTGCTTATAGGAAAAGGACATTAGTTAGTTAAATTAATGTTCTTTTCTTAAAAAATATGCTATAATTATAATGGAGTAAGTGTAAGGAGGGATGTTAGATGAATAAGAGTAAGGAAAGAGATTTCTTTGATAGTCCTAGTATGATTACTTATATTTTGATTGGACTTTTAGTTGTGTTAATAATTTTATCACAGTCTTTTGCTATTCAAAGTCATATGGAAGCAGGGGATATATTTAGATCTATTATTAATCATAATAGTATTTATTTAGTTAGCTTAATCTATTTTATTTTAATTAGAGTTAAGTTTGGTAAAAAGTATTTTGATTATTTGAATGTAATTATATTTGCATTTTATTTACTTACTACTTTTGCTAGTTTATTTACAATCTTTCAATCTTTTGGTTTTGATTCTATTTTAAATTTGGCTTTTAATGTGTTAATTACATTATATTTTGGATATTCATTCTTTACTAGAACTGTTATAGGTAAAGACTTAAAACTTTCTGATAGTCCTTTAGCAGAGATTAATAATGGACAGTATTATTATTTATTGATTGGTATTATTGCTATTAGTTTGATAGTATCTTTAGTATCAGTTAATAGTTTTGAAGATGTAGTTGTTTATTTATTAGAAGCGATATATCAGTTTATGTTTGTTAGATATATTTATCTATATAAAGAATATGTGGAAAGAAAAGAGTTAGATATTGCTAAAGAAAAAGAGCATGAGAAAGAGAAAACTGTAGATAAAGTAGAAGAAGTTAAAGAAGATGAAACTACTAAGAATGAAGAGAAGCCTAAAGAGGTTAAAAGACGTGGTAGACCTAAAAAGAATAAAGATGAGGAGGCTTTGAAATGAGAGATTTGTTTGATGAGATTGATGAAGAAAGAGAAGAATTACCTAAGTTAAAAAAAATAAGTAAGGAAGTACAGAAAAAAAGAAATTATAACTTCTATCAACAGTTAGCGGTATGTTTGTTTATATTCTTGTTTATAGTAGGGGTACTTGTTGGTAATTTGTTCCCTGCTTGTAGTGAAACATCAGAGTTATTTGCTACTTGTACAAAAACAGAATATAATTTATCATTAACATTAATATTTTGGATTGCTAGTTTTGTTTTTTGTAGTATGATTTATGGACTTGGAGAAGTGATTAGATTACTTAATATTATTGCTAATAATACTAGTAGAAAGTAGGTTTTATTATGAGTGAGAGAAGAGTTGTTAATAATTTTAGAGCTACTCCTAAAATAATAAGAGAAGCTAGAATGAAAAGATTACGTGCAAAAAGAAGAAAAGTGATTGGAGGTATTATTGGGATTACAGCAGGTGTTTCTGCTTTAGGCGTTGGATGTAGTAGTATTATGGGAGGCGGTTCTAGCGATGGCCCTATTGTAGAACCAAAACCAATAGAGGAACCATATTCTATTACTACTAGTACTGATGATTTATCATCATTAAATGTAGTACTCGTTAATGATGGTATTAGTATTGATCAGATGAAGCAAGCTGAAGATTCTTTGGAAGCGACTGGTCTTGATGTTGAAGTTAGAGATATAAATGAATTAAATAAAGATGGTACAGAATGCTTTGTAGCATTAACTAATTATAAAGGTGATGACTATAAAGTAATAGGTAATTATAATAAAGGTAATAATCATGCTGATTTACTTGCTGTTGGTATGAAAGAAACTTTTGGAGGAGATATTCAAAAAGGTGTTTATGATAAAAGTGTAGCAGAACCAACTTTAATTCCTTCAGATATTGAAGTGGCAGTAGGTGATCAAATAATGCCTAATGTTACTATTGCTATACCAGAAACTGCTGATTTAGAAGATTATAGTGAAGGTGTTATTAAAGTGGATACTGGATTAAATAAAATTTTTACCAATAACCTTTTAGAGGGACTTGCTAGATATAATGATTCATTAAATTATGTTGATATTCATAATAGTGAATTTTTACTAAGACCTAGTGATGATGCTGATTATCAAAAGAGTGTAGATCCAGTTGTTCTTGATTTAAATGGCTTAGATACTAGTTATGATGTAAAGAGAGACAGTATTTTGTTGAATAAGGGACTTCCTAAAAGTTTTGATAAAAGTACTACTGTTAAGGTAGAAACTGCAAATGTTAAGGGTAATAGTTTAAATTAAAAAATCTACTTAGTTTTGTAGATTTTTTTCTTGCTCATTATTTGTTTTTTCATCAGTAGAAGTAGTATTTTCTTTATCTTCGTTAGATGTTTCATCATCGTTATTAGTGTTATTGTCAGTTTCGTTATTGTTATTTCTCGCAATTGTAATAGTTACTATTTCTGTATTTTCTATTTTTTTATTTGCTTTTATACTTTGTTTTATTACTGCATTATCTTCTTCATCGTTAGTATCTTTATATTCTATTCTGTAAGATACACCGCTTTTATTTAATGTTCTAGTTGCTTTTTCTAGAGTCATACCAACGACATTAGGAACTGTAACATGGTTATCTAATATTCCTACTGTTAAAGTAATAATTGCATTTTCATGAGTCTTAGAACCCGCATTCTTACTTTGTTTTATAACTATACCAACTTCTTCCTTGTTAGTAGTTTCTTCTTCTTTCATTTCATAACTAAGGTTTGCAGTATCAAGTAAAGCCGTTGCTTCTTCATAAGAATAACCTATAACATTAGGTACTTCTATATTGTTTTCTAAGTAGTAGTTATATCCTAGGATGCTTGCTATTACTAATAATCCTATAGACAATAGAATGAAGAATAGTAAAAGTATTTTTGTAAAGATACTTGATTTTTGTTTATCACTTGATTGTTTATATCTTGGTGCCTTTGCTTTTTCCTTCTTTATTTTCGTCTTGCTTTTAGTTTTGGTTTTGTGTTTAACTTTGTCTTTCTTTTTATGTTCTTTTTTATTATTTTCTTCTAAAAAATAATAACCACAGTTTTTACAGAATTTAGCATCTTCATCATTTTCTCTTTTGCAGTTTGGACATATAATCATTGTATCACCTCGTTAATATTATACATCTATAATGCAATTCTTTCAAATTTACAATATGTATAGTTTGACAAGTATGTATCAATATGATATTATTATGTCACTTGAAAGGAAGAGTGATTAGGATGAGACTTTTAGTTGCTAGTGTAAATAAAATTATTTATAACATATTTTTACAGTGGTAGTTAAAAAATACTTATCCTTTTAATGTAATATTTGTAGGAACTACTGTAAAGTAGTTTTTTTGGTGGAGGTGTATTTTTTTGAAAAAGTTAAAACATTTTAAAATATTTTGGGACTATATTAAAGATGATAAATTAAGACTTATTCTTTATATTATCTTAGTAGCATTATCTTATTTACCTGCTTTAATATCTGTATA
>CAMMKE010000090.1 GCA_946497375.1 uncultured Mycoplasmatota bacterium | reverse complement strand
GTCTTTAGGCATATCGTTAGAATAATAACTTAAATATAGATAATCCATTATATCAGTTTCTTTCTTTTAATCAGTATTGTTTTACTTTTTATGATTAATTGAATAACCTAATCTTTTAGAGCTTCCATAATTCAATTCACTTAACATATCCATTGTCATAGATAATTCTTCATTTGCTTTTTCAATCATATTTCTTTTTTGTCTATCAGATAATTCTATATAACCATCTTCACTCATCGTTTCATAAGTCATCACCTGATAACCAATAGGTGGACACACATCACTTAAACATAATCCATCTCTTCCTAAGTATTCTCTACTTACACTAAAAGTTAAATATGTCTCTTTATTATTAGCTTTCTCTTCCATTTCTCTAATCTTTAAGACATTATAAATAATAGGTTTACATAGTCTAATAGCATCCTCATAATTAATTTTATCTCCTACTACATCAATATCTAAACTATCAAATAACTCTTTATATTCATCATTACCTATATTATCAACAAGGTCAACTAAATTAATAGCATTTTGTTTCAAATTACCAAGATACATATTAAAGTATTCTAAAGTAGTTGGATTAAGTTCATAAGTAGATGCTTTTAACTTCTTCATAAAATTATCTGCAAAAATTTGTGATTTGCTTTTATTACTATTATCCTCTTTAGGGTTATTTTGTTTATCTTCCTTTTCCTTGTCTTTCAAAAATATAGTAATCTCTTCTTCTGTTAATTTTAGTCCTGCACTATTAACATAATCTCTAATTTCACTAAAAGAAATTCCTAAATTATCAGCACAAATAGAATAAATTATACATTTATCTATATAATCCCCATATTCTCCATATAGTGCATATCTTTCTTCTAAATCAATATATTTATTAATATTTATATCTATATTTTTCATAACGTTACCTCCATTAGAAAAAACATGCAAAAACTACATATATTTTTGCATTGATTTCATCATTTGATTAATTTGTTTTTGATTAGGTTTTCTACCCATCTGCATCATTAAAGCTTTAATCATTTCTTCATTAATAGGTGGATTCTTCTTCATATATCTTTTAGTAACATATCTTGCAATAAAGAATCCAATAATCGCTCCTATTACTAAACCTATTAAAATCATTAATATATCATGTAACATAATAACACTCTCCTTACAACAATATATTACCTTAAATTAGAAAATTAAACAAGAATTTTCTTACTATCTAGAAAGAAATAGTCTTGATTCTTAAAGTCAATAGCAAAATAAGTGTTATTAATACTATTTAACTCATCAAAGAAGAAACAGTCATAATAGTTAGTTTTAACTAGCATATAGGCACGTTTTACTACTAAAGTACTTATCTCATCTTTAGCAGGATTATTATAGTAATGAGTTTCCCCTTTCTTACTATAAGGAATACTTTGATGATATTTAATAAATATATATCTATCAGTCTTATCTTTATCTATTTTCTTAGTTAATTGTCTAAATAGACTATATCCATAGTTTAATTCTTCTTTTTTTAAAGTATAGATTTGTTCAAAGATATTATATAGAATACTAGGTTTATCTATATATAGATTCTTAAATTCATCTTTAAGTTCAAAAATAAAAAACTCTCTCATTATAATCACCATCTTAACTATAACAAGAAAGTTTTAAAAACATTGTCGAATTATTTAATTATCTCTTCTATTTTTAGAGCAATTTCTTCACTAGTGAAATTAAACTTAGCATTTATATCACTAGCTTTACCACTTAAGCCAAATCTATCTACTGTAAATAAGTAGTTATCATTATAAGCGAAACGGTACCAAGAGTAAGCAGATGATTTTTCAATAATAAATTTCTTTTTACCAATAGGTAATAACTCTTCTTTTTCTTCATCACTTAATAGGTTAAATCTCTCAATACTTGGCATTGATACTATTCTAAAGTCATAACCTTTTTCAAATAAAGCATTAACTACATCAAAGGCAAGATCTACTTCTTCTCCTGTTGCAATAATAACACCATCTAGCTTTCTTTCTTCTTGTTTTATAACGTATGCTCCTTTAGAAACATTTGGAACAGAAGATGTTTCTCTTATTTTAGTTTCATTACGTCCTAAGATAATACAAGCTGGCTTATTTTCTTCAAAGATAGTTTTATAAGTACCAATAACTTCATTGCTATCACTCGGTCTAAAAACATCCAAATTAGGTGTTGCTCTTAATCCTACTAATTGTTCAACTGCTTGATGAGTTGGTCCATCCTCTCCTACTGTAATTGAATCGTGAGTAAAGATATAAGTAACTGGTAAATTCATAAGGCAAGTTAGTCTTAAAGCAGGTTTTAAATATTCACTAAAAGTTAAATAAGTAGAGACAAATGGACGATAACCTGATAGTGCAAGACCATTAGCGATAGATGCCATTGCAAATTCTCTTACTCCAAAGAAGATATTTCTACCGTTATAATCATCACGAGAGAAGTCTCCTTTATCTGTTAGATATGTTAGAGTTGAACTAGATAGATCTGCTGCCCCTCCAAAGATTAATTTACTAGAGTTAGCAAGAGAATTTAATATCTTACTACTAGCTTTTCTTAATGACTCTTTTTTGTCTTCAGGATAAGCATAATCTAAGTTAGTTAATTCTATTTTCTTATCATTAGAAATTATTGAATCTAATAATTCTTTAGTCTTATCATCAAGATTATTATACTTTTCATTAAAATCATTTTCTAAATTACTACATCTATCATCTATAAGTTTCTGAAAATCTTCTAAAGCTTCATTGGAGATTGTAAATGGTATATCTCTTAGTCCTAATTCAGTTTTTATACTAGTAATATCTTCATCATCTAATGGTTTTCCATGAACGATATTTTTACCAGCATTACGAGAGTATTTTCCTATTGTTGTTTTTACTTGAATTAAACTAGGTAAATCACTAGACTTAGCATTATTAATCGCTTTATCTATCTCTTTAATATCATCAGTTACAGTACTTACATTAAAGCCCATAGCCTTAAATCTAGCTTCTATATCATCAGTAAATGTTTTCTTAGTATCACTATCAAGACATACGTGATTAGAGTCATATAGAAGTATTAAGTTATTAAGTTTAAGATTACCTGCAAGTGATAATGCTTCATAACTTACCCCTTCCATTAAATCTCCATCACCACATAAACAGTATACTTTATAATCAATAATATTATTTTTCTTATCATTAATTAAAGCTTCTGTATGTTTTTCAGCGATAGCCATACCTACAGCCATTCCAACTCCTTGGCCTAAAGGACCAGTTGTTGCATCAACTCCAGGTGTAACACCATATTCAGGATGACCTGGGGTAATAGAATCTATTTTTCTAAAACTCTTTAAATCATCTAGTTCAATATTAAATCCTGCCATCGCAAGAGTTGCATAAAGTAAAGCAGACCCATGTCCTGCACTCATAACAAACCTATCTCTATTAAAAAAGTTAGGGTTATCTTTAGAAAATCTTAAATGATGAGCATAAACAGTATAGATGATGGAAGCAGCACCTAGAACAATACCAGGATGTCCACTATTCGCTTCATGAATCATATCAATACCTAATCCTCTTATTTGATTAACAATCCTTTCTTCATTAATATTATCTTCACTACTTTTAGTAAAAGCTAGCATATTATCACTCCTTAGTTAATACTATCATATCATATTTAAAAATTAAGTCAAAAAAAGTTTATTGATTATGTTAGTTTTCTATGTTAAAATCTAGTTGTAGATGCCGGTATAGTTTAGTGGCAGAACAGATCCTTGGTAAGGATCAGAGGTAAGTTCAATTCTTACTTCCGGCACCATTGGGAAATCTGTTCGAACTATTCGAACTTTTGATATAGGAATCAATC
>CAMMKE010000089.1 GCA_946497375.1 uncultured Mycoplasmatota bacterium | reverse complement strand
AGTGGTCCTATAATTGATTTTGTAACAGGAGTAATGTTACATATTTTTGATGTTAGTTTAACTTTAGGACTAATTTTAAGAATACTTTTCTTATTCTTTATTTTCTATGTTACAACTTTTATTTATAATAAAAAGAATAATTTATTATATTATGGGATATTTATTATTTACCTTTTACTCTTTATATTAGGATTAGCACTTTTTAAAGATAATCCTAATTATTTTAGAGAGATTCAAAATACATTTAGATTATTTTACTTTCCTTTATTATTAATATCTTTATTTAGTATAAGAAAAGAGATTAAGATTAGTAATATTAGTTTGGTTATAACTCTTTGTTTATATTTAATATTAATATTTATACCTCTAGCATTAGGCATAGGTTTTGAAAGTTATGCAATTACTAAAGAAGGAACATTAGGTTTTTATAACTCTGCTAATGAGATAAGTGCTATTATTGCTATATTAACACCTATTTTATTTATTATTTTTTATGAGAGTAAAAATATAATCTTTAAATTATTTATTACCTTTATTTATTTTGTAGTTATATTAAGTGTAGGGACAAAGACACCTTTACTTGCTTTAATTATAAGTCTTTTTGTTGTATTTATTTATATATTATATAAATCAATAGTAGATAAAAAATATCATATAGTAACAACTTTTACTGCTATTATAGTAGCATTATCTTTAGTAGTTATTATAGTCGCTCCAAGAACAAGCTTTTATAAAAATATAGAAGTACATCTTGATTATTTAAAAGTAGATAATATTTTTGATATCTTTAAAGATGAAGAGTTAGTAGATCATTTTATTTTTTCACAAAGGTTAACATTTTTAAATAATAAAGAAGAACTTTATTATGATTCTAATATTTATCAAAAATTATTTGGTTTAGGTTATTATGATAATGGTAAAGAGTTAAAAAGTATAGAGATGGATTATTTTGATGTTTACTATAATCAAGGTATAGTAGGGTTTATTATTTTCTTTGCACCATATTTATACATTTTAATATCAGTCTTACAAGAACGAAATAGTTTTTCATTTAGACAATTAATGTTATATTTAAGTCTTTTCTTAGTAATTGTATTATCATTATTTACAGGTCATATTATAACAGCACCTTCCGTTAGTCTTATAGTTTGTTTTATTCTTTTATCGCTTACTAAAAAAGATAAAAAGGAGTTGTTATTTACTGGTGTTAATTTAAATATTGGAGGAATTGAAAAGTCTTTAGTTAATTTAGTTAATAGAATAGATAAAGATAAATATAGAGTAACAATAATATTAGAAGAAAAAGAAGGAGAACTTTTAGAAAAGCTAGATAAATCTATAGAAGTAAAAGAGTTTAAGGTTTCTAATAATAAAAATAAAGTTATTAGAAAAGTTACTAATCTAATAAGAAGATGTGCCTATTCAATCTTTAACTATCATACCTATGACTTTAGTTGTTGTTATGCTACTTATAGTTATAGTGGTAATAAAATAACAAGATTATCATCTTTAAATAACTCAATTTATATACATAGTGATTATAGTTATATTTATCCTGATTTAGAAGACTTTAGAAGATTCTTTGATACAAGTGATATTTATGACTTTAAAACTATATTCTTTGTTTCTAATGAATCTCGTCATAAGTTTACAAAGATATATCCTGGATTAAAGGATAAATGTCTAGTTTTTAATAACTTTATTAATATTTTAGAAATAGAGTCTTTAAGTAACGAAAAAATCTCTTTAACTAAACCAAGAGGTAAGACTTTATTTGTCTTTGTAGGTAGACTTGATGATGTTTCTAAAAAGTTAGGTAGAGCCTTTAAACTGGTATCATCACTTGATAAAGTAATGTTTTGGGTAGTAGGAGATGGACCTAGTAAAGATGAATATATTAAAGAGGTTAAGAAGTTAGGTATAGAAGATAAAGTTGTGTTTGTGGGTTCTAAAATAAATCCTTATCCTTATATTAAAAAGGCAGATTATTTAATATTAACATCTAATTATGAAGGATTCCCTGTTGTTTATTTAGAAGGACTTGCTTTAAAGAAAAAGTTAATTACTACTATTAAAGTTAGTGATGATGTAATAAAGATTGGTAAAAACTATGGAGAAGTTATACCTACTAATGAGAAGAAAATGTTAGAACAAGTTAGAGAAATATTAAATAGTAAAGATAAGAAAGATATATCTTTGGATTTGGAAGAGATACAAAATATGCGAATGAAAAAGTTAGAAACTATCTTTGATGGAGGTGATTTCTAATGAAGAAACCTAAATTTAGTATTATTGTTCCTGTTTATAATACAGAAAAATATCTAAAAAGATGTTTAGATAGTATAAAGAATCAAAGCTTTAAAGATTATGAAGTTATCATTGTTAATGATGGTTCTACTGATAATAGTAGTGCTATTATTGATAAATATCCTTATAAAGTTATAAATCAAGAAAATCAGGGCTTAAGTATGGCTCGTAATAATGGGGTAAAAGATGCAAGTGGTGAATATTTAATCTTTTTAGATAGTGATGATTATATAGAAAAAGATTTACTAAAAGAAATAAATAACTCACTATCTAATAACCCTGATTTAGTAAGATATCAAATAAAAGAGGTATTTGATAATAAAGATAATATTAATTATGAAGAGATTCCTTTTGATAATAAAAATGGAGTAGGGGCCTTTAAATTAATTACAAACTATCATTTTGTAGAGAATGCTTGGGCTTATGCCATTAAAAGAGAGTTTTATTTAAAAGAGAGGTTTTCTTTTAAGAAGGGAACATACCATGAAGACTTTGGTCTTATTCCTTTAATTATTATTAAATCTAAGATAGTAAATAGTATAAATTATGTAGGTTATTGTTATTATCAAAGAGATGGTAGTATTATGAATAGTAGTGATTATTCTAAGACTAAAAAGAAGGTTAAGGACTTTTTTGATCATTATTTATATCTAACTAAAGAAATAAATAAAACTAAATTAGATAAGACTTACTTTATGAGTTTTATTAGTAATAGTTTAATATTAAAAATAACAGAGTTAAAAGGTAAAGATTATAAAGATGCTTTAACTAGATTAAAGAAAGATAAAGTGTTTGATAATTTACTTAATGATAGTTTAGGAAGAAAAATTAAAAATATCTTAGTAAGAATTAGTCCTAGACTATATTATGGGAGGTAAGTATGGTTGATATAAGTATAATAGTACCAATTTATAATGCTAGTAAATATTTAAAGAAATGTTTAGATTCACTAGTTAATCAGACTAAAAAAGAATTAGAGTTTATTTTAATTAATGATGGTTCTACTGATGATAGTGAATCTATTATTAAAAGTTATAGTGATACTAGAATTAAATATTTTAAAAGAAGTAATCATGGTATAGGTAAGACAAGAAACTTTGGTATTAATAATGCTAGTGGTAAATATATTATGTTTTTAGATAGTGATGATTATTTAGAAAAGAATGCTTGTGAAGTACTATATAAAAAAATAGATAAAGAAAAGTTAGATGTTGTAGTATGTGATTTTTATAGAGTAGATAGTAATTCTAAAGAAGTAGAGAAAATTATTAGTTTTAAAAATACTTCATTAAAGGATAATCCTAATTTATTATTACATATTAATCTTGCTCCTTGGAATAAGATTTATAGAAGTGATTTACTTAAAGATAATAATATTAAATTTATAGAAGATTTAAAGTATGAAGATGCTCCTTTTGTAGCATTATCTCTATTAAAATCTAAAAAAATAGGTAAAGTAGATAAAACTTTAATTAATTATACTATTCATGATAGTAGTGAGACTACAGTTAGGGATAAAAGAGTTTTTGATATTATAAAGATAGTTGATATTATTAGAAATTATTTTAAAGATGATGATTGGAGTAGAGAAGTTATTGATACTTTAACTATTAAAATATTAGTTAATTATAATATACAACA
>CAMMKE010000088.1 GCA_946497375.1 uncultured Mycoplasmatota bacterium | reverse complement strand
TTTGTTTTATAAATACTTATGAAAAAAGCGGACATTTTGTTTTATTAATCACAGATTTGACAAGGTTTTTAACAGATTTTCATACCTAAAAATCAAATCTAAAGTAGTATTTACGAAAATTCGTAACTAATTTATTACATTTTTATCTTGCTATCTAGAAACCAATATGATACTATTAACTTAGGAACATTTGATAGTTGGGTGAAGCCAAACTCTATAAACGAGGGAGGTGTTACAATGAACAAGAAAGATTTTTTAATTTTTTCTTTAGTAATTATAATCTTCCTTTTACTATTCTTACTGTTTATAGTATTAATATAAAAGAAAGTCACCTAACTCACAACGTGGATTAGGTGGTTTAACAATTATATGTTGGCTCACTCAACACGGTAATATTAAGTGTTCCTTTTACTATTGTATGAAAATTTTTCTTACATATACATCTTATCACATAAGTATCTTTTTAGCAAGAGTGTTTTCACTAGAATTTAATTTATAGATAATTATCTATTATTTTTGTGGCAATCATTTGATAAGCTTCTGTTGTTGGATATATGTTAGTAGGATTATTTATATAGTCTTTATTTCTCTTAAATAGATTATAGATATCTAAATATTCTATATCATAAGTTTTACAAAGACTTTTAGTTTTGGTTATTAAATAAGTATAGAGTCTTTCTGTTGTTAATGTTTCCTCTTCTAGAGGATTATAAAATCCTATAAAGATTATATCTTCTTTAGCATATTTTCTTAACTCTTTAAAAAGAGCATCTAACTCTTCAATAGTTTTATCTACTATAGCAGTAATTTCTTTATTGGAAAGGTTTTCCACACTAACTGTGGATAAAGTTAAACTTGTTAAAATATCATCCATTCCTACTGATAAGGTTACTAAATCAGCTTCACGAAGACATTTTTTTAAAGATAAAGATTTACCATCTTTTTTTATAGTCCAATTTGTTTCTAATTTATTTTTCAAATCTACTATTCTTGTGCCACTTGTAGAAAAATAGTTATTATAGCTTTTTAGTAAGTCTTTATCTTTAAGATAATTAGATAGATAGTTACTATACCCGTAGTCAGTGTTACCATTAGAATCTATTCCAACACTTAAAGAATCTCCTATCGATATATATGTTATCTTATCAGTATGATTAAAGTAATAGATTGTATATACTAAAATAGAGATGATTAAAAGACAAAGTATTTTTTTCATTTTTACCTCCCAAAAAAGACTAGAGTCATACATTATAATTATATTTCTCTAGTCTCTTTTTAATACTTCTATATGTCTTTTAATTCTAGATTCGCTCCTACTCCTAGGAGTTTTTCAACAATATTTTCATAACCTCTTAAAATGTGTTCAACATTAGTTATCTTTGTAGTACCACTTGCCATTAAGCCAGCGATTACTAAAGATGCTCCGGCTCTAAGGTCAGTGGCAACTACATCTGTTCCTGTTAATTTGGTTGGACCAATGATAGTTGAAGTTTGATTTTTTACTCTTATATCAGCACCCATTTGATTTAAATATGGTATGTGCATAAATCTATTTTCATAAATTGTTTCTTCTATTTTACTTCTACCATTACACATAGTAAGAAGTGGTGTTAAGGGTTGTTGTAGGTCTGTGGCAAAGCCTGGATAAGTTTGGGTTTTGACATTTACTGGTTTATAGTCTTTTCCACTACTTACGATTATATAATCTGCTCCAATATCTAAGAAAACTCCCATTTCTTCTAATTTACTAGTTAAAGCTTCGATATGTTCAGGAATTATATTAGATATTTTTAAATTATTACCAATGGCAGCACCAAGGATTACATATGTTCCTGCTTCTATTCTATCAGGAATTACTTCGTGGAAGCATTTACCTAACTTTTCAACACCAATAATCTCAATACTACTTGTTCCTGCTCCTCTTATTTTAGCACCCATGTTGTTAAGAAGTGTTGCGACATTAACAATTTCTGGTTCTTTTGCAGCATTATCAATAATAGTTGTTCCTTTAGCAAGAACTGCTGCTAGCATGATATTAATAGTGGCACCAACACTTGCAAAGTCTAGATAGATATTAGCACCCTTTAACTCTTTTGCTTCTACGGTATAAATATTTTCTTTGTTAGTAACTGTAGCACCTAAGGCTTCAAAGCCCTTAAGATGAAGATTAATTGGTCTTGCTCCGATTGAACATCCTCCTGGTAAGGCCATTGTTACTTTTTTATATTTACCAAGCATGGCTCCCATAAAGTAATATGATGCTCTTAGTTTCTTAGTATACATACTAGGTATTTCTTTATTTACCATATCCCTTGGATTAATAACAAGACTTTCTGTTGCTCTTTTTACATCAACATTTAAAAACTCTAATATCTCACATAAAGCAGCGGTATCTGTAATATTAGGGACATTGCAGATAGTTACTTCTTCACTTGATAGAATTGCTGCTGGTATTAATGCTACAACACTATTTTTAGCCCCACTTATTCTTATTGTTCCAGAAAGAGGATTTCCTCCTTTTATTTCAAGCATTTTCATAGTTAATCACACACTTTCTACTATATTATATTATTAATTTAATTTTTGGAACTAATATGATTTGGGTTAAAAACATCTACAAGTTCACTTATTTTATCTTTCATAGCTGCTTCTCCACTACCTATTACTTTTCTAGGGTCATAAACACTAGGATTTGCGTTAATAAAATCGACTACTGCTTTATGCCAAGTTACTTGTAGTTCTGTATTTATATTTATTTTACTAATTCCACAGCTTATTGCCTTTTTTATCATATCATAAGGAATTCCTGTTCCACCATGTAATACTAATGGAATAGATAAAGTCTCATTTATCTCTTTCATTCTATCAAAGTCAAGATTAGGTTCTCCTTTATATAATCCATGAACTGAACCTAAAGCAGGAGCGATAGAGTCTATTCCTGTTTTAGCAAGTTCAATACAGTCTTCTAGGGTTGCTCTAAAGACATCACCATAAACATTATCTTCAGTACCACCAACATGTCCTACTTCTGCTTCTACTGATACTCCTTTAGAATGAGCATAATCTACTACTTCTTTAGTTATTTTTTTATTAGTTTCTAAGTCATATTTACTAGCATCTATCATAACACTAGAAAATCCAGCATCAATTGCTTCTTTACAACTTTCAAAACTACTTCCATGGTCTAGATGTAGGCAGACAGGAATAGTTATATTTAAATCTTTAATTAATCCTTCTACCATACATCTTACAGCATAAAAACCTCCCATATACTTTTTAGCACCTTCACTAACACCTAATATTACGGGAAGATTTTTTTCTTGCATTTTCTCTAAAATATATTTTGTCCACTCTAAATTATTTATATTAAAATGTGGCACAGCATATTTCTTTTCTTTGGCATCTTTTAACATTTCATTAAAATTTACTAACACTATTATCACCTTCATATATATAATAATGCATGTATCTAGTGTTTGTCAAAAGAAAAAGAGAAAAGATTGCTTTCCTAACTATTGTTTTCTATTATATTATTTATATATTCGATGAGGTATAATGGTATATTTATTATATTGCCACTTTCATCTAGATTATCTAGTGATAATCTTATCATAATATCAGGATGATATTTTTCGTTATACTTAGTTAAACTTATATGGTTTCTGTTTCTATTTGACTTTACTTCGATAGGAATAGTTTTGTTTTTATATTGAATTACAAAGTCTATTTCATTTCTTAAAAATGTAAAGTAATAAGGTGTTTCATCATTTATGCAAGTTAACATATTTAAACAATAGTTCTCTGAAAAAGAGCCCTTAAATTCTTCGAATAATTTATTTTCTTCTAAAATAATACTACTATCTAGATTAGACATTCTTCTTAAAAGTCCTACATCATTCATATATATTTTAAAAGAGTCTAAATCTACATAAGCTTTTAATGGTACATCAGGTTTAGTAATATTATATAC
>CAMMKE010000087.1 GCA_946497375.1 uncultured Mycoplasmatota bacterium | reverse complement strand
AAGAGGTAATGATATAGTACTTACTATTGATATAGAATTACAACAACAATTAGAATCGATATTAAATGAAGAAGTAATCACTACTAAAAGGGAAGCGAATACAGAGTATTATGATCGAAGTTATGCTGTTATAGGGGATCCTAATACAGGAGAAGTACTTGCTATGGCTGGTAGACAAGTTGTTAGTGATGGTAATGGAGGATATAAAACAGTAGATTGTACTACTGGTATTATGACTGATCCAATGACTAGTGGTTCTGTTGTTAAGGGTGCTAGTATGTTAGTTGGATATAATACAGGAGCGATTAAACCAGGAGATTATCAAGTAGATGAGTGTATTAAAATAAGAGGTACACCAGAAAAATGTTCTTGGAGGACATTAGGACGTATTAATGATATAGATGCTCTTGCTTTATCTAGTAATGTTTATCAGTTTAAAACAGCGATGAAAGTAGCAGGAGCGACTTATCAGTATAATATGCCTTTAGTAATTAATGAAGAAGCTTTTGATATATATAGAAATACTTTTAAAGAGTTTGGTCTTGGTGTTGAAACAGGTATTGATTTACCAGTAGAATCTTTAGGCTTTTCTAGTAATAATAAGGCTCCAGGACTTTTACTAGATTTTGTTATGGGACAGTATGATACTTATACGCCAATACAACTATCACAGTATATTTCAACAATCGCTAATGGAGGTAGTAGATTACAACCACATCTGTTAAAAGAAGTACATGCTTCAACTGATGATGAGAGTTTAGGGGAAGTTATTTATACTTTTGATGTTAATGTTTTAAATACAGTTAATACTACACCAGAATATTTAAATAGAGTTAAAGAAGGTTTTTATGCTGTTATGCATAAAAGTTATGGTTTAGGAAGAAATTATATGGATGCTAAATATGATGCTGCTGGTAAAACAGGAACTAGTCAAAGTGCTAAAGATACTGATGGCGATTATGTTAATGATACAGATACTGTTTCTACTGCTTTTGTAGGTTATGCACCTAGTAGTAGTCCTAAGATGTCTATAACAGTAACTTCTCCTCACTCAACTTGGGAAAATTCTCGTAATAGTTATACTAGTTTAGTTACAAGAAGAATTACGAAAAGAGCAAGTGATGTATATTTTACTCTTTATCCTTAGAATAATTTTACCTTTTAATAATAAAATTATTATGAGGTGATACTTATTAAAAAGGTTATAGAGGTAATATTGGTAAGTCTCCTTGTTCTTTTTTCTTTTTATTATACAGAGAAAGCGATTGTACTAATAGAATCTAATGATCCTATTATGAAAGAAATAAAAGATAAAGGTAGTGAAAAGGAAATAGATGCAATTAATGCTTCTATAGATGGAGATTATTTAATACCGGGATATAATGGGTTAATGATAGATTTAGATGAGAGCTTTACAAAAATGAAAGGTTATGGCAGTTATAATGAGGCTCTATTAGTATTTGAAGAAGTAGAGCCTTCTATATCTATAGATGATTATTATGATAAGTATATTTCTAGTGGTAATGGAATAAGTACTAACATTGCTTTAGTCTTTCCAGTAGATGTTAATAGTTATACAGATAATGTTTTAAATATATTAAAAGATATGGGAGTAGTAGGGACATTTTTTATAGATGGTAAGTTTACTGATAATAATACATCGTTTGTAACAGATGCAATTATTAATTCTAATGAAGTAGAAGTACTTAGTTATGATAAAAGTTATGATGAACTATTATTTAAAGCATCTATTGATAAAATAAAAACACTTACTAGTACTACACCAAAATATTGTTATGCAACTTATGATAATGAAGAAGTCTTAAATTTATGTAGTAAGTTATCTATGCATACTATTATACCTACTTTAAGACTTGATAATAATATTTATAGTAGTGCTAAGGGTAATTTAAGAAGTGGTAGTATTATAAGTGTTAATTTAACAGAGTCTAATGTTAAAGAATTAAAAGTATTAATAAACTATATAAAGCAAAGAGGTTTTACTTTAGTAACACTTGATACATTACTAAATGAAGGAAGAAGTGAAAAATAAGGAAGAGAATTTTTAACTCTTCCTTAACTAGTTTCTAATATTAAATTTTCATATTCCATATATTTTTCTTCTAGTAGTTTAAAGTTACAACATCTTTTTCTTAAACTTGTAGATAAATGCCCATTATCATAACGTAATCTAAATTGTTTAACTTTAGATAGTAATTTATATTTATGTCTATTTAAATAATTAGTTTGATTTAATATTAAGTTTCTATACTTTTCATCTTTTACTTGAGGAAGTACTTCAGTCAAACACGAGGTAGGAGTAGGAATCATATTGTTAATATTAACTATTCCCCAAATACCATCATTAATTTTAAATATATCTAGAGCATTTCCGTTCATTGTTAGATGTTTTTGTTTAGGACTAGATAGTGGAGCGAAATAATTAATTCCGTTATATTCATATACAACACCAATATATGGTCTTGTATGAGTCTTATTATATGGCACTATCTTATCAAATCTTCGTAAAAAGTTAATATAATTTTCATCGATATAGTATATTTTAAGTGTTTTCATAAATATATCCCCCTAACATAATAAAATAAAAGGACGATTTTCTAAAAGAAAAATCGCCCAAACTTTTTTAGCTCCCTACTATGGCAAGGGAATTCCGACTTTTATTAGCTCCCTACTATGGCAAGGGAATTCCGACTTTTGTTAGCTCCCTACTATGGCAAGGGAATTCCGACTTTTATTATTATATGAGATATCACTCATTTAATACATCTAAAGTATATCATATGTTTATATTGTTGTAAAGACTAAATGATGTAACTATTCAGACTATGACACGCAAAAGTAAAGAGTAATTATACAAAAATTGCTCTTTTTAGTTTGCAAATAATACTTTATTGTTAAATATATCTTTAATAGATTCAAAAGGATTAATCTTTCTTTTAAGAGAGGTTTTTATAATACTAATTGCATCACAATATGCTTCAGCACTATTTATGTTTTTAAATCCTCCAGAAATTTTAGTTTTAATTTTAATAATCCTTAAATCTCTTTCACTTGGATTATTATCAAAAGGAACACTAAAATCATATATATAAGCCAAGTGATTATCTTTATATTTTTCGCATCTTCTAGTAAGTTTAAGTGCTTTTTCTTTATAATATGTAGATTTAATACTTTTATTTTCCTTCTTGGCTAATGATATAATCTCATCATATTTTTCACTGATTTCATTAGTTTTATTATTAGAAAATGATTTACTACCCTTTTTTATTAAAACTTTTCTATCATGATATACCTTAATTAATAGTTCTTTTAATTCTTTTGCCCAAGTAACTTCAGAAACATTTTGAATTATTTCTTCTAAATATCTACCTAAATGGACATTACATTCATAATTATTAGAACCATACTTATACATTGCAGTATCATGATCATGCATAATACCCCCAGTATATCTTGTTAAAATATCATGCTCCTCTATTTGTTTATGCCCTTTATTTTTATGAGGTTTATAAATTACTGTTTCACTATTACTATAATTTCTTATATACCATTTATTATCGTTAGTTGTTTCGTCTGTATGCATTAAAGCTTTATTTAATAAATCATTTTCTAGATTGTCTAAAGTTGGTTTTGACTTTTGGCTAAACTCTTTTAGAAAGTTAACTAATGTGCCATTAGATATATCTATTAATCCTTTAGAAAGAACATTAAATAAATCACTTAATCTATCTAATGCCACTACATTGTATGTTCCAAGTTCAATTGTTAAAGCTTTTATACTATTATCATAAGTTACATCTGTATAAAACTCTTTTGGTATTTTTTCTTCTGTATTTTGATTATGTTTAAAGATATGTTCTTCTACATAAACATTTACTTCTAAGCCTATTCTATACTTAGTAACATCTTTACCATTCCTATTATTACTTTCATGATAAATAGTCCTAGTTTCTACAAGTTCATCTTCTATCATCATCAACATATGTACCAGATTTTACTTGTTTAAGATTCCAGTTATT
>CAMMKE010000086.1 GCA_946497375.1 uncultured Mycoplasmatota bacterium | reverse complement strand
AGTCCGGTTTTCTTGAAAAAAAGTCCGGTTTTCTTGAAAAAAAGTCCGGTTTTCTAATTATAAGATGGAGGAAATGTAATGGGTTTGAATGATTATGAAAAAATAGAAAATACAAATATTGATTACAAAGAAAAAGTTGAATACACTAAACCTAAAAGTTGGTTAAAATCAGTCTCAGCTTTCGCAAATTCAAATGGTGGAAGTTTACTATTTGGAGTACGAGATGTTGATAAAAAGCCAGTAGGATTAACTAATGTTGTTAAAGATTCTGAAAAAGTAACAGAGTTAATAAATAGTAAAATTACCCCATTACCTCGTTATGAATTAAATGTTTTCAATGAAGAAAATAAAGATTTTATGGAAGTTAAAATTGGTGATGGACCAAGAACACCATATTATTATAATTCAGATGGTAGAAAAGAAGCTTACATAAGGTCTGGTAATCAATCTATTGTAGCACCTAAACACATTTTAGATAATTTAATATTAAAAGGACAAAATACTACATTTGATGAATTGCCAAGTACTTTTAATATAAATGATGTTAGTTTTACCTTATTAAATGCTTCTTTAAAAAAAGAAACAGGTAAAGAGTTAAATAAAGAAAAAGATTATTTATCATTAGAATTAATAACAAAAGATAATAAAGTTACAAATGCTGGCCTATTATTATCCGACCAAGGTTTCCTTTCACATTCAAAAATAGTTTGTACTAAATGGAAAGGCTTAATAAAAGGTTCGGTAGATGGTGATGCTATTGATGATAAGGAATATACAGGAAGCATAATCTCTTTGCTTGAAAATGCTGAAACATTTATAAGAAATAATTCTAAAACTAGTTGGGAAATTAGAGGAATGAAAAGAATTGAGTTAGAGGATTACCCAATAAAGGCAATACGCGAAGCGATAGTTAATGCTATTATTCATAGAGATTATCAAATTATTGGGTCCGAAATTCATATCGATATGTTTGATAATAGATTAGAAATAACATCTCCAGGAGGTATGATTGATGGTAGCTTTGTTCAGAATTTAGATATTACAAAAATACCTTCTATGAGAAGAAATAGAGTTATTTCTGATATATTTAGTAGACTTCATTTCATGGACAGAAGAGGTAGTGGTTTAACAAGAATAATTGAATCATATAGCGATTATAACATCAAACCAAAATTTAATTCTGATACTTCATCATTTACAGTAATTTTTCCTAATAAAGGATATATAAAGAAGAATGCAGAAGATATAAAAAATGTTTCTATGAATAATAATATTGTAAGTGACAGAGATTACTTTATGATTAGAATGTATAAATGTCTTCCTAATAATACAAGAAAAAAAACGTATACACAAATACAAAAATTGTTTGATGTATATATGTATCAATATGAATTTAAAAGAGAAAATATAGAAGAAATATTTGGTGTAAAAAAATCAAGAGCATCAGATATAATTACATTATTAGCAAATAGTAATTTAATTGAAGTATCTGGACCAACTAAATACAAGTTTAAAAAATGATAAATAAAATAAAATGAAAGGAAAGTGATTATGTGATATTTCAAGTAGTAATAGTTATCATCTCTTTATTCTTAGATGGTATCTTAAGT
This sequence comes from uncultured Mycoplasmatota bacterium, assembly GCA_946497375.1. The sequence continues at coordinate 2,436 of CAMMKE010000086.1, read as the reverse complement.
AATTTTCTTCCCTTTATGATGGGAGACTTATCTTTATTTACTCCATACTTTACTCTAATAAGCATTGTTATAATCTATCCCTTCTTTAAGAAAAAAGATAAAGATTATTATATTTTAGTAGGTATAACAGGTTTCCTTTATGATTTATTCTATACTAATCTCTTATTTACCAATGCTATTTTCTTTTTATTAATAGGACTAATAGTAAGCTTTATCTATAAGAAAATGGAACTTAATCTTCTAACAAATTTATTTTTAACTATTTTTGTTATAGTAATATATCAAACTATTTTCTCTCTAAGCTTATTTATCTTTAATGTTGTTCCTGTTAATATAAAAAGTACTCTTTATTTAATAAGTCATAGCCTAATACTAAATATTATCTATGGCGAAATACTATATTTAATTTGTAAATATATGCCACACAAAAGACATTTAAACTGATGTCTTTTTCGTTTACTTAATACATATAATTAAGTGGTGATATAAATGGTAGAATCAAAGTTTTATAAGAAAAAAGAACCTCATACTAACAATAATTTAAAAAAACATATAAGAAGTTTTATAACAAAAGTATTACTAACTATAATAGTAACCCTTATTCTTTTAATAGGCTTTAAAACTAATCTAGATTTTAAAAGTAACTTTAACAAGTATGTTTATAACACCTCTCTACCATTTACAGACTTTAAAGCTCTTTATGATAAATATTTTTTAGGTACAAAAAATAATGATAATGATACTAAAGAAGTCTTTAATGAAAACTTAGTTTATACTGATAAAAGTATGTATGAAGATGGCGTTAAATTAACAGTTAAATCAAATTACTTAGTAAAAGCTATAGATAGTGGAATAGTTGTTTTTATAGGAGATAAAGATAAGTATGGTAAAACAGTTATTGTCCAACAAGTTAATGGTGTAGATGTTTTTTATGGTAATGTTAATAGTAGTGTCAATATGTATGATTATGTAGAAAAAGGTTCTCTAATAGGAGAAGTTATAGATACAAATCTCTATCTAGCATTCCAAAAAGAGGGTAACTTTGTCGACTATAAAGAGTATATTAAGTAGAATAATCATTCATCCCAGTTGCTACTTTCTAATAGTTTTATCTTTTCTATCTGGATATTTTAATTTAATATTTATAACGACTCTTCTTCTTTTAATCCATGAAAGTGGGCACTTTTTTACCGCTTATATCTTTAATTGGGAAGTAGATAAAATAGTTTTCTATCCCTATGGAGGAGTATCCAAGTTTAATCATGAAGTTAACTGTCTCTTAAAAGAAGAGTTAATAGTTCTCTTAATGGGACCAGTTATGCAATTAATAGGCTATAGCATTTTATTAAAAATACCATATTTCTATAACTATCAAGAAATAATAACAACTATTAATTATAGCATTCTCACTTTTAATCTTTTACCAATATATCCCTTAGATGGAGGAAGAATAATGCAGATACTTATCTGTTATTTAACCTCTTACCAGTTAAGCTTTAAAATAATTTATTTTATATCATTTATCTTTCTTAGTCTTATTGCCCTTATCTTTTTCTATAATCCTACTATAAATATCTTATTAATAATAGTTCTTTTAGTAGTAAAACTAATAACTGAAAAAAGAAATATAAATTATTATTTAGAAAAGTTTATCTTAGAAAGATACTTACATAAATATAAGTTTAAAAAAAGTAAAATAGTAAAGAGGACTAAAGACTTTAAAAGAGATTATCATCACCTAATTAAGATTAATGATAAATATTTTTTAGAAGAAGAGTACTTATTAAGAAAATATAAAGATAAATTATAGTGACATATTACTACTATAGATGTTATAATTAAAAAGACAAAGAAAGTAGAAGGAGAAATATATGGAACAGATAATAATTAATATAATGGAACAAGTTGGTTATTTAGGAGTTTTTCTTCTAATTGCAATAGAAAATATTTTTCCACCAATACCATCTGAGGTAATACTAGTATTTGGTGGTTTTATGACTACTTATACCACTTTAAATATACCTATAATGATACTTGCAGCGACATTAGGTTCGCTAGTTGGAGCGATAGTACTTTATTATATTGGTAAAATCTTTAATAAGGAAAGATTAAAGAAAATAATAAGTGGTAAAATAGGTAAAGTATTAAGATTAAAAGCAAGTGATATAGAAAAAGCTGATAAGTGGTTTGATACTAAAGGTAATAAAACAGTTTTCTTCTGTAGATTTATCCCTATTGTAAGAAGTCTAATCTCTATTCCCGCTGGTATGAGTGAGATGCCTATGCAAAAGTTTTTAATCTATACTATATTAGGTTCTCTAATCTGGAATACAGTTTTAATAGTAGTAGGTAGTATAGTGGGAGATAAGTGGGAAACTATTGTTGGTTACTTAGATAACTTCTCTAATATAATTTTAATAATACTAGTAATAATCT
>CAMMKE010000085.1 GCA_946497375.1 uncultured Mycoplasmatota bacterium | reverse complement strand
CTCGTTATTTTAATGCTTCTAGTGAACTTGTAGATAAAAATATTGAAGTTAGTTTGAAATCAAAGATTAGTCGCCTAAATAGAAAGATTAAAGATATTCAGTTAAAGTTAAATGATGTTAAAAAAGAAGAAGCTAAAACGCATGATGATGTTATTGCTTTAAAGGATAGAATAGAAAAGAATAAAGAATATATCTCTTTGCTTGAAAGTAAAAGTGGAAAATTAGATAGTGCTTATCAAAGTATTGTAGAACAAGAGAATATGGCGATGGAAAGTTTGGAACAAGAACTGGCTAAAAAAGATAAAAGATATCAAGAAGTTTTAAGGGAACTCGAAGTTCATGAACAAGCTTTAAAAGAATTATCTGATAAAAAGAATAGTGATAGTGCTAGACTTAGAGAGATAGAAGATAATTTGGGTAATCCAAATGCTTATATTGATGAAGATTTAAAGAGTCATGATGAAGAACGTTTAAATTCTTTAAATGAATCATTGGTAAGCTTACAAAAAAGACGTTTAGAATATTTGACTGATCCAAATATGATTGGGATGGATGCTAAAGAACTGATTGCCAATAATGATTTTACAGAAGCTTTGAAGAAGATTAAAGAATTAGTTACGATTGTTAAAGCTAAACCTTTTATGGATATTACGAATAAGCAAATATTGGATGAAGAATTAGAAAAAAAGGAAGCTGAAAGAACAGAACTTGCAAACTATATTGATAGTAAAAATTATGCTGGTATGAGTAGTAATGTAGCCCAAAAACGGATAGAATATTTAAATAAAGAATTAGAAAAAGAAAAAGCTCTTATTTTGCAGTATCAAGAAGAAAATAAAAAGATTGAACAAGAAATAGGTGAGGATTTAAGCCCTTTAATAGGTGGCTTAGAAGAAGAAATTAGAAATATTTCTTCAGAGATAGAAGATTATCAAACTTTACTTCAAGATAATACTAAGTCTCGTAAGACAAAAACTAATTTAGAAAATGCTATTTTGAAGAAAGAAAAAGAAAAAGATGCGATGAATGATATTTTAGATAATTATAAGAAAGATTTATTATTTAAGATTAAGAGTTCGAATCGTTTAGAAAAATTGCTAGAGCGTTATAATCAAGATATAACACAGAAAACAGAAGAAATAGAAGAATTAAATCGTATGGCTTTATTTGATGGAGCATCTAAGGATTATATAGAAGAAGAGCAAGATAAAGAAAAATTGAAGAAAATTAATGATGAAATTAAGCAAATTAAAAATTGTAGGAAGTATGATAGAACACCAGATGAGATATATGATCAAATTGAAATGCTTTTAGCTAATACGAAAGTAGATGCACCTATTAAAGAAGAGAAAGAAGAAGAAAATCAAGTAGAAGTGCCTATTGATGGATTATTTGATAATGAGCCAACGAAAGAAGAACCTCTTATTAAAGTAGTAGAGATGATACCTGCGACAACAGTTAGTGAGATGGGAGGTCATAGTTATGGGGCTTAAAATTAATTATATTATTGTGTTAGAAAATAAAGAGCAGTATATTGTGTTAAAAGAAGCAATGTATTATGGTAAGAAATATTTCTTAGCTATGGGGTTAGATGAAAATAGAAATGCTATTTCTACTAAAATAGTTATTTTAGCAGAACATGTGAGTGGATTTGATACCTATGTTAGTAAAGTGGTTGATGGGGATTTAATAACTGTTTTAACGCGAATGTTTAAAGCTCAGATGTAATCACTTCATTAAGAACTAGATTATCATCCACTTTTTTGATATAATAAATAAGCATGTAGGAAGGTGAAATTATGAGTTTAGCTAATATATGGGATATCGTAACGAAAATTATTGATATTGGAATTGTTTGGCTAGTATTTTATTTTATACTAAAAAATATTAAAAATAATATTAAGATGGTACTTATCTTTAAGGGAGTATTACTTATTTTAGTAATTAAGCTTTTAAGTGATTTACTAGATTTGTATACTGTTGGAGTAATTCTTCAATATTGTTTAGAATGGGGACCACTGGCAATTATTGTAATATTTCAACCAGAAATCAGAAGTGTTTTGGAATCTATTGGAAGAACACAACTTCTTGGAAGACATAAGATACTTACAATTGATGAAAGAGAAAAAGTAGTATTTGAGATTATGAAATCCATTGAATATTTCAAACGTAATCGGATTGGAGCATTAATTGTTATTGAAAGAGAAATATCTTTGCAAGAATATATTGAACCAGCGACAAAGATTTATGCTGACTTATCAAGTGATTTACTTGAAACAATATTCTTCCCTAATGGACCACTTCATGATGGTGGAGTAATTGTACAAGGAGATAGAATAACAGCAGCTGGAGCTGTATTTAAAACTAGTATGAATCCATCTATTTCCAAAAGACTTGGAACTCGTCATAGAGCAGCTTTAGGTATTGCCGAGGAGTCTGATGCGATTGCTTTGGTTGTATCAGAGGAATCTGGTCGTATTAGTGTAGCAGTAGATGGAGAATTACATTATAATCTTACGATTGATGAATTTAGAATGGTTTTAATTGATGCATTAAATCCTAAACCTGAGGTATTCTATGAAGCTGAAGAAAAAAGAAGTGGTGGTGAAGAATAATGAAGAAGTTAGGTAAAGCAATAGGACGTTTTTTTGCCGCTATATATCGGGTGATTGATAAAATTATTGTTACACCAATTAGTAGGCTTATCTTTAATATAAGAGAGTATTTACGTAGTAAAAATATTAAGTTAGATTACATTTTTAATAGGCCAAACTTTATGATTTATGTTTCTTTAATATTAGCGGTAGTTATGTTTTTATTAATTGATTCTAGAGTTATTACTTTAGTAGAGTCAGAAGCAGAAGTCATTACCAATGTTCCAGTTACGGTTAATTATAATGAAGAAGCTTATGTAGTAGAGGGTATTCCAGAGACAGTTGATATTGTCTTAATTGGAAGAAAAAGTGATATATATTTAGCTAAACAGTTAGGAACGAATAATGTTATTTTGGATTTATCCGATTATGAGGCTAGAGAATCAGCGTACCGAGTATATCTATCTTATACTAAATCGATTGATTCAATTGATTATAAATTAGATCCTTCTTATGTTACGGTTACGATAAAAGATAAGATTAGTGTAACTAAAGATATAGATTATGATTTAATTAATGAACAATATTTAAGTGAAGAATTGAGTGTTGAATCCGTTGAGTTAAGTCGTTCAGAAGTTGTTGTTAAGGGTAGCGAGGATGCTATTAACAATATTGCATCTGTTAAAGCTTTAATTGATTTAAGTAATGAGGCATTAACCAATGTTGGTACTTATACAGTTGATGATATAAGACTTGTTGCTTATGATGCTAATGGTGAAGTAATAAACAATATTGAGATTGTACCTACAACTTTATCTGCTACAATAACTTTGGATACTTATTCTAAGAGTGTGCCATTACAAGTTAGAACAACTGGTAATTTAGTTACAGGTAAAGCTATAGCATCGATTCTAATTAATAATGAAAATTCTTATTCAGTTACTATTTATGGTGATGAAGAAGAGATTACCGATATATCTAGTGTTCCGGTAACGATTAATGTAGATGGAGAAGGTGCTAATAGTACAAGAAATTATAATGTAACTATTACACGTCCAACTGGTGTTCGAGCTTTAAGTGAGACAAATGCTAGTATTACCGTTACTTTTGGTGATGAAAGACAAAAGGAAATAGAAATATCTAATGTTTCTAGTCGTAATTTAGCAAGTGGATACACAGCAAATATTGTTGGTACTGAGTCTATTTCGGTTATAGTTCGTGGTGTTCAATCCGTTATTGATGAAATTGATGCATCCGATATAAATGCTTATGTAGATCTAACTGGTTATACTGCTGGTGAGTATGATAATGTACCAATTTTAATTGAAAATGATGATCCAAGACTTAATTTTGTAGTATCTAGTCAAGTTAGTGTTAGTATTTTAAATGAATAGGAAGAGGAATTCTTCCTTTTTTCTTTGTTTTATGGTATCATTATGACAGGTGATGGACATGTTTGTAGATGAATTAACGATTAAAGTAGAAGCTGGAAA
>CAMMKE010000084.1 GCA_946497375.1 uncultured Mycoplasmatota bacterium | reverse complement strand
AACCGGACTTTTTTTCAAGAAAACCGGACTTTTTTTCAAGAAAACCGGACTTTTTATTGTTTTTCCTCCTTAAGAACAGTAACATAGTGAATATTATTAAAGTTTTGGGTAGTCTTTACTCCTAAAGTCTTACTTAGTCCATACTTATCATTAGTAACCTGTTCTACTTCTCCTATATATATACCTCTTGGAAACATTCCACCTAAGCCACTAGTTGTTACTACATCACCTTTATTAATATCTACCCTGCTATCTACTCCACTGATTAATACTAAATTATTCTCTTTATCATAACCACTAAGTATGGCAGTCGTTTCTCCTGTTGTCGTAGCGATAGAAACAGATACTTTGTTATTTACGTCATTAGCAGTTATTAGTTTTATCTCACTAGAATAATTAGTAACATTTTGCAGTTTTCCAATAAGTCCATCTTTAGTAATAGCAACCATGTTCTTCTTTAAGCCATCTTTACTACCTTTATCTATTGTTAGAGTCTGATACCAATAACTTCTATTTCTAGTAATAACTGTAGCATTTACTACATCATACCCTGTTAAAGTCTGATTTAAATCTAAAGTATCACGAAGTTGTTCTATTTCTTCTTCTAAATGAACATTTAAATTCTTCTGTATTACATAACTTTCTGTTAAGTCAGTATCTTTATCAGCATTAAGAGATGTAAAGGGTAACATTACTCCTTTCATAACAATAGTAGCGGCATCTTTAAAGAATGATTCTACTACTGTTAACTTTCTATTAGATGATAGAGAGTAAAATAAAACAAAAAAGGCTATGATTATAACTACAATGATAATAATAATTTTTCTTCTTTTTTTACTTTTTCTATACATAGTATCTATTCCTTTCAAAGTTTAGTATACTAATAACTTTTTATTTTTGCAATTAATCTAGCAAATTATTTTCTAAAAAACTAAAATATTTACTTTCACTAACTATTAAATGGTCATAGATTAAAACACCATGGATTCTCCCTAATTCTATTAAATAATTAGTAAACTCTATATCTTTAGGACTAGGATTAACACTTCCTGATGGATGATTATGTAAGCATATTATATAACTGGCATTAACTTTATAGGCTTCTTTAAATATCTCTCTTGGATGAACATTGCTTTTAGTCATAGTACCTTTAAATAGTAATTTACTACTTAGTACACCTTTCTTACTATCAAGATAAATACAATAAAAACACTCTTGTTTTAGTCCATAAAAAAATGATTTAGAATAGTTATAAATATCTTTAGCATTTATTAACTTTACATTATCCTTTTCTTCTGTTAAAAATATTCTTTTACCTAGTTCTACTGCAGCAAGGATTTTAGTCGCTTTTACAAGACCAATACCTTTAATTTTAGTAAGTTCTTGATAGTTTAGATTAACAAAGTTTTTTAAGTTTCTAACTTCCTTTAAAAGAACAAAAGCAAGTTCATTAGCATTAACATTCTTTACTCCTTCTCCAAGGATAATAGCTAAGAGTTCACTACTAGAAAGACTGTCCGCTCCTCTTTTGATGAGTTTTTCCCTAGGCCTTTCACTTTTTGGTATTTCTTTTATCTTCATTAAATATACCCCCTTCAATTATATTTTATACAGTTTTTTAAATTTTACTCTAAAACAAATTCTTGATAGTTAGCAAGGACAACTTCATTAATAGAGTTAATTTCATCATTAGTCTTGGCTTTATTAAGTAAGATATCCATTTGTTCAAGGGTTGCTAAAAACTCTTTGTTTTCTATACTCATTTTCTTAATAGAAGCATTAATATCTTCTTCTTTATACATCTTCTTAAGTTTTTCAAGATTATCATTAGATGATGTGATAGCAAGATAGACGATGTAGTTAGCATCTTCTTTAACTATTAGATATGGCTCGATATTAGTAACTGCTTTTTCGGCTTGTTCTTTAGTACTGTAAGAGCCTTCCATTAAAAAATAAGTACTATTTACTTCTTTGATAACACTTTCTGATTCTAGCTTGTATTGTTCAAATAAAAAATTACCAAGAACCGCTCCTATTAATATTGCCACTAACATTGTTATAAAAAAACTCTTTGTCATTATTATCACCATCTTGATATTAACAAAAGATATTTCACTATTTTGTCGAAAGTTGTAGTAAAATTTTAATAAAAGTGATAAATTAATAGTAGGAGGAAAAAGATGAAAAAGAAATTTAAAATTTGGCAAGTAGTTTTAGGAGTATTTATCTTACTACTAGTTACAGGTTGTGGTAATAATAATAGTATGGAATCTATGACTTGTACAAGAACAATGAATCAGAGTGGAATTAAGACTAGCTTAAAATATAATGTTAAGTATAAAGGAGATTATGTTTCCAGAATAAAAACAGTTGAGACTGTGGAGACTGATAGTTCTGATATACTTAATACTTATAAAGAACAGATAGAGTCATTATATAGTCCTTATAAGGATGTAGAATATTATGATTATAATGTTGATGTTGTTGATAATAAGTTGACTTCTACTGTTGATATTAATTATGAGAAAGTTGATACTGATAAATTACTTGAAATTGATTCTGCTAATGGGCAATTGATTAAAGATGGTAAAATCAGTGTTGATGATATTAAGAGTGTCTATGAAAGTTTAGGTGCTACATGTAAAAACGACTAGAAATTCTAGTCTTTTATTTTGAGAGTTAAGGTGTGGACTGTTTCATCTTTGGTGAAGTTGTAACTATCTATTACTAAACCATTAGTGGTAGAGAGTGTGGCAAAGCCTGGAGCATAATAACCTAGTGAATAACTATTAGGTTGGATATTACTACAGCTTGCTATTCTAAAGACATTTCTATTTTCTTTGTATTTAAAGAAATGAGAGTGTCCTTTTAATATAATATCATAGTTATAATGTGGCGGTACTAAAGCTGATGTTGGAACGTTATGTTCTAGAAATATTTTATAGTTAGAACATTTAAGATAAGCTCCACCTGTACCTAAGATAATAAATCTATCTCTTGATAGTTCTTTATATAAGTCAATACCTAGTCTTTTAAACTTAGCATCATGATTACCTAAGATGGCATAAGTTGTAATATTAGTTGGCCAAATATCATGAAATCTTTCAATCTGCTTATAATGTAATTTTATTAACTCATCATGAGTCAAATCACATCTTTCATCATAACTATCTAAGATGTCGCCTGTATGAAAAACTTTATTTATACCTATTTGTACTAAAAGATTAGTACTTTTTTTAATATAGTGGGGACTATCTTTAATATTACCTATATGAGTATCACTTATTATTCCATATTTTGAATCTTTTAAAACTAAAGAAAACTGATATTTATATTTAAGTTTATTTAATACCCATTTTTTATCTTCAGAAATCGCTTTATTATGTAATCCATAATTTAATAGTCCTAACATAGCATTATGATTAAGGTTATATTCTTTTTTTAGAATATCAAAGTTTTCTAGAGTTAATCTTGTTATTATTTCTTTATATTTTATATCTTTTCTCATTTTAGTCCTGCTTTCACACTCTTATACAATTATATTATCATATGTCTTTTATATTGTGGACAGTTTTTTAAAGTTGTGGACAAAATTCTGTGGACAAAAAAATCAACTACTTCTTTTAGAAGCGTTGATTTTATTAGCTTTAACTGGTGGCTCCAGCGGGAATCGAACCAGCGACACAAGGATTTTCAGTCCTTTGCTCTACCGACTGAGCTATGAAGCCAAAAATAAAAAATGGCGGTTCCGACGGGGCTCGAACCCGCGATCTTCTGCGTGACAGGCAGACGTGTTAACCAGCTGCACCACGGAACCATGGTTGCGGAGAAAGGACTTGAACCTTCGACCTTCGGGTTATGAGCCCGACGAGCTACCAACTGCTCCACCCCGCGATATAAAATTCTAAATGGCGGAGGAAAAGGGATTCGAACCCCTGCGCCGCTTGCGCGACCTCCCGGTTTTCAAGACCGGTCCCTTCAACCAGACTTGGGTATTCCTCCAAAATAGATGGTGCCTAAGGTCGGACTTGAACCGACACGAGGGGTGAACCTCCCAGGATTTTAAGTCCTGTGCGTCTACCAATTTCGCCACTCAGGCACATATAAATGGTGACCCGCATGAGATTCGAACTCATGACCCT
>CAMMKE010000083.1 GCA_946497375.1 uncultured Mycoplasmatota bacterium | reverse complement strand
TTTCACGGAATTTTAAAAGATTAATATTGTATATTATAAGATTTTCTGAAAGCACAATCCCTCGTTCAGCGTCCATTAATACAAACTTTATTATGCCTCTATCATCATATTGCCAATCTAAATCAAAGTTTATCTGAATACCTATATAACTATCATCATAATTTTCTCCACTAAAATTCGCTTCAGTCTTGCCTTTTAATATATAATCAATATTTCTGTTTATTAATCCTTCATAATAACTAGCATTCATTTCCAAATTAACTACATTTCTTTCAACTCTTACAATTATATCTGTAACTTTCTTCTTTTCTTTAGCATTACTAACAGGTAACTCTGTATTTTCCAAATGCATATTCTTTCTTATTATTTCTTTATCAATGCCTAAAAAATGTTCTAAAATTATACTTAAGAATAACTTACTATTTATCATTAAATTCTTAAAGACAACATCTTGTGTAGCAGGTAAAACCTCCCCTTTTCTTATAAGCTCATCTCTTAATTTTATCGCTTCTTTTAAATTTATTATTTTTTCTAAAAATTCTTCACTATATCCAGTATACAACACAAATTCTCCTTTCTTAATTACATACTTTCCAGAAAGTGATTACACTCTAACATAAGGAGAAAATTAATGCAAAAAGCAAATTTTTAAAATCTGAGCCAAAAAAAGAGGCAATTTTATCAAAAAATGCCTTTTTTCACGAAAATTCACTTCAAAATTGGCTCGAATTTTCAAAATTTATATAAATTTTATTTTTTAAGAAGATACCGCTTCATTTAACATCTCAAAGAAAGCATTCATTCCTTTATTAAAAACATCTCCTATTAATTCTGATAAGTCTAAACCTAGGTCTGATACTTTATTATCATAATTAACATTATCTTTATTAAGATAGTCTTTGATAGTTACATCTTTCCCTGCTTCTATATCTTCTTCATACTCTTTTATCTCCTCTTCTGTTAACATATTTTCTCTATTCCTTGTATATTCATTATATCCTGAAGCTTGCATAAAGTATAAAACAAAGAAAAGAAATACTAAAATAATAATAATTAGTCTGGCAAGATTAGTTTTGGTCACTTTTTATCACCTCGGTTAGGACATCACTTAAAACAAGAAGAGTCTCATAAACTTCATCAATTGTATTTTCAGGTCCTCCTACTTCTATTAAAATTGTTCTATTAGAAAAGTCTTGGTTATAAACACCATTTACTCCCTCACCTTCTTTTTCATATATGCCTTTAGAAAGTCCTGGTATTTTAGCATTTATCATCTCACTTATCTTTGTACTAAATTCTAAATTACCTGCATAATTAGGATTTTCTAAGCCTACTAAAAACATTACTTTAGCATAGTTCTTATCATTATAAGTTAGAGTTGTTTTATCATGAGATAAGGAGTCTCTATGTAAATCTATAAAATAGATTAGACTAGGATAATTAACTTTCGCTTGTTCCATTAAAACTCTACTAGCATCATAACTTCCAGCATAGTTAAGTCCTAAACTACTTCTGATACTACTAATAGATTGTTCTTCTATTAAGACACTAAAGCCATTATCTTCCAACTTTTCTTTTAAAACATAATCAGATAGTTTAACTGTTGGCATAACACTATATTCTGCAAAGGATGAGGGTTTATATTCTTCAGTATCATGAGAATTATATAGATATATTATTGGGTCTTCATTTACAACATCTTCATTACTTACTTTTCTAACCTTTTTATCATCTAAATCTGTTTTTTTAGTTAGCCCTTTAAAATTAGTGTCTAATATTGATAACGGATCTGTTAAATCTAAACCTATTAATTTAGTCATAATTTGATGAAAATAACTGTAATTAGATTTACTATTAACAATAAAAGGATTATTATTTTCAATTAGAAAATTAACTAAGTCACTATTTTGATGAGGAAGATTATATTTAGATAAAGCTTTAATAGTTAAAAGGAATGAAGAAAAAATCATAATAAAGAATAGTATGATTTTAGGTTTTATTTTTTTAGTTTTTTTATTCTTTGATATAAACTTTTTCTTCATAAAAAAATCTCCTTTATTACATAGTAATAAAAGAATTATTAAAATTATGTCGAATTAGTTTAATTCTAAACTTTTATTTAAGGCTTTACTTAAAAGAAGGCTTAACTTTTGGGTAACAAAGTCTATTTCTTTAGGTGTTACTAATAGATTATAACCTAGAGGTGTTAGTACTTCAGTAATTAAGGTTTTAATCTCATCTTCTTCTAAATTACCAATTAAGCCCATTACTTCTTCTCTTTCTTCTTTATTTAAGGTCTTATTATGATTTTTATAATCTCTACTACTTGGAGGAACTAATTTTAATTTATTATTATTAATGTTTTCTTTCTCATAAGAGAAGTGCCTAAAGATATAATTTATGGTATTACTAACTATAGTAGTTGCATCTACTACTGTTGGTATACCTATGGCAATTACCGGAAGTCCAAGTGTTTCCTTACTGATTTCAAAGCGATTATTTAAAAGCCCACTTCCTGGATGTATACCCGTATCAGTTATTTGAATAGTTTTATTAATACGTTCAAGACTAGATGCAGCAAGGGCATCGATTACTACTAAAAAGTCTGGTTTAGTTTTTTCTATTACTCCTTCTATTATTTCTTTGGTCTCAATTCCCGTTGTTCCCATAACACCTGGTACAAGAGAAGATATTACTCTATATTTAGAATCTAAAGGTAGTCCTAACTCAACTATTTGTCTTGTTATTTTGATGGAATCAATAGTTAAAGGTCCCAAGGCATCAGGAGTTGCTTTTCTATTACCAAGACCAACTATTAAAGCACTATAATTATCTTTAATATTTATACTCTTTAATAAGTCTTTTAAAGCAAGAGTAGTAGCATGTAATAAATTATTAAAGTTATTTTCATCTGTTACATCCTCAAAATAAATAGTCTTATATATACCTTCGTTTTTAGAGATAAGCTTAGCATTATCTTTATCTAGGGTAATAGTTTCTATTTTAATATCCTTATATTGTTCCTCTTCTTTTTTATAACCTTTAAAGTTACTAAGATGCTCTACTATTAAGTCTGTTCTAAGCCTATATTTACTTAAATCCACTTCATGCATATAAATTTCAACCCTCTTTCTATTTATATTATTAACAAAAAGTACAAAAATATTTGCAAAATATACTATTATTTGGTAAAATTAGATTGTTTACAAAAAGTGAGGTGAAAACATGCCAAATATTAGAAGTGCTAAAAAAAGAGTACGTAGTAATGCTAGAAAAGCAGATGTTAATACTTTAGTTAGATCTAGTATGAGAACTGCTGTTAAAAATTGCGAGAAAGCAGTAAACACAGGTAACAAAGAAGAAGCTGCTAATAAGTTAAATATTGCATTACAAAGAGTTGATAAAGCTTGTACTAGTGGTTTAGTTCATAAGAATAAAGCTGCTAGATTAAAATCAAGACTTACTAAAGCAGTTAATGCTATGGAATAATAAAAGAAATGTGGATAGTGTACACGCACATTTCTTTTTTTTAAAGTATGAATTTTGAAAATTCACTTTTTGCAAAGATTAAATCTATTTGTTATAGTGATAGCGAAAGGAGGAAAGTTTATTATGAAGTACATGTATATATATTTCTATTTTAATAACCTAATTTCTTGTGTTTTTTTATTATAATTATTAATCCTTTATTAAAGATATCATAATAAACAAAAATACTTTCAAAGTTTATCTCCCACAAAAAGACTAGAGGGCTCCATACTCTAGTCTTTTTCTATTCTATCTAAAGTTATTTCTTTAAAAGCATTATTTTTAATATCATTTAAAATAATGCTAGATACTCTCTCATAATCAGTAATATTACCTTTAGTAACGCAACCTCTTTTTTTTGCAATAGATTCCATAATCTCTATATTAGTCATATTGTCTACTTTAATATTATAACGTTCCTCTAATTTATCTTTGTATAGTTTTGTTAGGATATCTATAGAGAATAAAGCTAGATCTTCTTTATTAAGTATTTCTTCTTTAATAGATGAAAATATGGCAAGTATCCTCGCTTCGTATTGATTTTCTAATTTAGGCCATAAAATACCAGGTGAGTCTAATAAATCTATATCTTTATTAATTCTAATCCAAGATAGGCTCTTAGTAAAACC
>CAMMKE010000082.1 GCA_946497375.1 uncultured Mycoplasmatota bacterium | reverse complement strand
GTCATAATCCGAATTGATTTACTAGAGCTAGTTAAACTAATTTGACTTAAATCTGAATAAGCATAAGCAAGATAACTACTAACAGATACTCTTGTATTTCCAGTCTTTAAAGTTTTAAAAACAAATGTATAAGATTTACTTCTAACTCCACTAGCAGAGGAATTAACCATAGATGTTCCACCACCCTCAGCTGTTGAACTAACTAGTTGTAAATAACTTCGATCATAATTTAAATCCATCTGCCAACTACCAATAGAGGTTCCACTAGATAATGTAACCGTAAGCGTAACCCTATTTCCAACTACAGCACTAGACGTACCTGATACACTAATAGATCCACTAGCAGCATCTACCATACCAGGCATAAATAATAAACAAATAAAACCTAATATTAAAATTTTTAACTTCTTCATACTTCCTCCTTTTTATTGACTTATATTATAAGTACCTAAAATATTCTTTTGTACTTGTAATAGATCTAGGGCATTAATAGTTCCATCTTTTGAAGTATCTCCTGCTGAACTATAAGCTCCAGATAAACTATATGTACCTAAAATATTTTTTTGTACCTGTAATAAATCTAAAGCATTAATAACTCCATCTCCTGAAGTATCTCCGTAAATAACAACTGTTAAAGTTCTTGTCTCACTACTATTTTTAATATTTACTTTATAACCAGTTCCGATATTTCCGCTATTTACACTAACACCATTTGCATTCGTAATCGTAACATTACCACTACCTGCTATCGCTTCCAAATTAGCTTTTAGTGCTGTAACCTGTGTATTAGCACCTATACCACTTATCTTATCATTAGACATAGAATATCCTGCTGAAGATACAATCGTACCTATCGCTGAAGAGCTTGGACTAGAACTAGAACCTCCATCTACTCCACCATTAGGACTATTACCAATAGAAGCACTCATATTATAATAAACTGGTATATAGAAAGCAAATCCACTATCAAGAAGACCTAAATCTCTATAAGAACTATAAGTAGACGTAGATTCGCTAGAAGGAGCTGCAATATTTGTCATATACTGATTAATATATAAAGTATTTGAATTTACCGGAGCAACATTAAACTTTTGTAAATAAGTATTAAATTGCCCATTACTTAAATAACCATTAGCAAGCAAATCTGCTCCACCCTTAATCGCGTTATATGCACCATACCAACCATGATTTTTAGCATAATTAAGTCCACAACTAGTAATATTATTGACGCAACTACTATTTACTCCAATATTATAAAAATTATAATAACCTTCATACCCTGGATAAACCCCACTATATAAATTATACAAACTAGTACCCGTTCCCATTTCCTGACGCATTCTAGAAGCTAAAGATATAGGGTTAAAATCCATTTCTTTTCCAGCTTGAGTAACTAAAGAAGCAAAATCAGTACCTAAACCTAAATGATAAGTATAAAAGGAAGCTCCTCGAAGCATTGTATCTATCGCTGCTGTATAAGAAGATTCTAAAGCACTATCATATTTTAAATATTCAAACTGAAAAATATATTGTTCCGTTAAGAAATTACGTGGATCCATATAAAATGCTACAGCTTTTTGACTAGCAGCTCTAAAACTACCTTCTCTAGAACTACAACTACTATCTATATATTCTGAATTACTAGTTTGAATTAAACTCTTACCGCAGGCACTTTCTTTTTCTACAGCCACACTCCACTCTAAATTAGTTTGTACTGCTCGAAATGTCCAATTAGGATGTTTCTCTTTTAAACTACATAATCCACTCCAATAGCTTGAAGGAAATCCTGCCGCTTGCATTTCCGACTCACAAGCCGTAGTAGGAGTTCTTCCATCATCATAGCTAACATTACCAAGTCTTACATATTCACTACATACATAACCCGTAGAACCATTATAATCAATCTGATACCAACCAGAGTCACAAGAACCATTCTGCCTTTCATCTGCAACTAAACTAGTAGATTTTAAATAATAAGTTGATCCAACATTTTGAGTAGCAAGCACTCTATAACCAGTACTAGGACCACTTCTAATATTATTAGTATCTAAAAATATTACATATTCCCCACTAGCAAAAACCCTCATAACCAGACAAAAATAGACAAAGACAAAGAAGCCAAAAAACTTAACAACATTTTTTCTCATATTTGACCTCCTTATTATCATTCATAATAATTATAAACTATTTACGTCTAATTAACAACATATTACCCTAAAATTACCAGTAAAATGATGTAAAGTAAATATTTAAATTGCAACTATTTAAAATATATTATATAATAATATATGTAATCATAAAAATGAGGGTTGTAAATGAAAACATTATTAAACAAATTAAAAAAAACTAATAAAATATTTTTAATTATTTGCTTTATAGCATTCATCTTATATTTAATTAGTTATATTTTATTAATAAAAAATTTAATGAGCCTATCCGGTATTGAAACTGCGATTAGAGTAATAGCAATAGTTATTTTTGGTATTTGGTTACTAGCGTATTTCCTGTGGAATTTAATTAATTTAATATTAAAAAAACATATTACAATAGCAATAACAACAGCTATTACCATTATTTTAGCTATCATCTTTAGTTTTGCTAACTACTATATTAGTATGGTATATACTAGTATATCAAATATAGGCGAAAAAGAATATATCACTTATACCACAAATTTAGTTGTATTAAATGGCACAGAAATTAATGAAGACAGCATATTAGGTATGATTAATAACAGTGATGATATTGAAGGAAATAAATTAGCCAAAGAATTAATTGAAAAAGAAGAATTAACAAAAAATGAAGTTACAGAATATTCCAGTTATTATGAAATGATCTCTGATTTATTAAATAAAGAAGTAGATGGCATTTTCTTATCAAGTAATTATTTAACAATTTTTGGCGGAGACTTTGAAGGATTAGAAAACACTTCCGTTGCTTATTCTTACAGCAAAGAAATGGAAAATCAAGATACAACCCTAACTAGTAATAAAAAACTAGACGAACCATTTACCCTTCTTTTAATGGGAGTAGATAGTGAAACAGATGGTCTAAATGCTAATGCTTCTTTTAATGGTGACACTCTAATGTTAATTACATTCAATCCTCATACTTTAAATGCCACTATGTTTTCTATTCCAAGAGACACCTATGTTCCTATCGCTTGTAATAATAACCGACATGCTAAAATAAATTCTAGTGCTGCTTATGGAACTAGCTGTGTTATCGACACCGTCGAACAACTAACCGATATAACAATTGATTACTATGTCAAAATAAACTTTAAAGGTGTCGTAGATTTAGTAGACGCTCTAGGGGGTATCGAAGTAGATATTGAAGCTCCTGACTTTAATTATAATCATGGGGTAAACTGTGGTGGAAAATTCTGTGAACAAAACAGTGATCGCAATACAAGTGCAAGTGGCATGATTTATCTAGACCCCGGATTACAAACAATTAATGGAGAAGCGGCTTTAGCCTATGCTAGATGTAGACACCTATATTTACAAAGTGATATTGACCGTAATAGACACCAACAACAAGTAGTAGAAGCCATTGCTAAGAAAGCATCAAGTATGGAAAACTTAGCAAACCTAGAAGATATATTAAATTCTATTACCAAAAACATTACCACAAACATGTCAACAGAACAAATATTATCTTTCTATGATGTATTAAAATCAATGATTAGTAACTCTTTAAGTGAAGGCTCATTCTTAACCATTGAAAAAACTTACTTAGAATATTATAGTCTTCCTGTAAAGTTAAGTAACAACGGTGGCTTTACATCAGCTATTGGATATTATCCAGACTCTCTAGCAGCCATCACAAAATTAATGAAAGAAAATTTAGAGATAGAACCACATGAAATGGTTAAAACATTTGACTTTAACGCTAATGAAGAATACACTAGCAAAGTAACAGGTGAAGGTATAACTACTGGTGGCAGACTAGAAACTATGCCAACATTCATTGGAGCAAGTGTTAGTGAAGTAGAAGCTTGGGCTAATAGTCATAACATAACATTATATACCGAATTTGTAAATGAAACAGATGCTAATTATAATGCTAGTATTGCTCCAGGCTTAGTAGCAAATCAAAGCATAGCAAATGGCATTTTGCTAAACAATGTAAGCAGTCTAACGATTTATATTAATAATGCTAG
>CAMMKE010000081.1 GCA_946497375.1 uncultured Mycoplasmatota bacterium | reverse complement strand
AAGATACGGGAATAACAGGGGTTGTTGTTATGAAAATAGGATCTATTTATCAAGTGAAAATAGGTAATGCAGTATCTTCCTATACTTATGATGAAATAGAGATAAAAAAAGTAAAGGAGAATTTGTATGAAAAATAATGATTTAAAATACAGTGAATATACTGATATTGATTACTATAATAATGGTGCTAAGGATGCTGATATTCCTGAAGAGGTAAATCCTTATGAATTTCAATTAAAAGAAAATGAAAAATATATGAATAATGTTGCTCTAGTAACAGAGAAAGGTGAAAAAATAACCTATGAAGAGTTTCATACTAGAGTAGATGAATATGCTAAAGCCTTAAAAGAAAAAGGTGTTAGAGAAGGGGATAGAATTGCCTTTGCTGCTGGTAATGTCCCATCTGCTTTATATTTAAAAAGAGCTCTTTATAAGTTAGGGGCTACTGTTTGTGCTATCAATCCAATTGAAACTGAAGCTGCTATGAAAAGTGATATTGAACTTGTTAATCCTAAGATGTTTATTGGCATTAATATGTTTTCTAAGAAGTTTTCTACTGTTAGTAAAAAATATGGAGTTGATAGTCTTTATTTCTCTCCGTTTGATAGTGTAAAGACTTCTATGAAAGAAAAAAACTTATTAAATCTATTTATGCTATATTCTAAAAACTTTGTTTTTGATAAAGAAGAAAGATTGTCTACTTATTTAAAGAAAACAAAGAATAATAACAGCAATATTTCTATTGCCAACGATATGAACACTTATATTAGTGATATAACGTTTACAGGTGGTAGTAGTGGTACACATAAAGGTGGTAAGTTAACTGGTAATGGCTTAAGTACAGTTACTAAAGGTGCTAATTATGTTTTGCCTTTAAATCCAGGTGATAAGTTCTTAGGTAATTTACCGGAATTTATGGCTTTTGGTGGTTTTGCTATGCAATATGCTTTAAATAGAAGTTTGGAAATACATTTAACTTCTAAAGCTATGCCACAAGATTTTGCAGGTGAAGTTTATAGGACTAGACCAAATGGAGTTTTTGGTGGCCCTATTCAGTGGAATGCTTATATTGATTACATCATGAAAAATACAAATGCTGATATTTATGAAAAATATAAAGATTTAAGTAAGATGGTTGAAAAAGACCAAAAGGAATTTTATAAGATAGTAAGAGATGCTTTAGAAAATTTAGATCCATCTATTAAGAAACAATTAAATATGAGCTTTTTAAAAGTTGGAGTTTCAGGTGGAGAACAATTAACTTCTAAAACAGAAACTTTAACTAATATTATTTTTGATGTACTTGGAGCAGAAGACAGTTTATATAATGGTTTGGGTATGACTGAAATGTGGGCTCCTGTATGTGTAAAAAGAGGTAACTTAAATACTGATGGTACAATTGGTCATATGTTACCATTTGTAGGTGCGAAAATAGTTGATCCTGTAACTTTAAAAGAAGTAGAAAAAGGAAAGCCTGGAGTTTTATTTGTAACAGGTCCTGGTATGATGGAGGGATATTATAATAATACTGGAGAGACTAGTAAAGTTATTGTGACAGATGAAAATGGTATACGTTGGTTGAATACTGGTGATGTTGCTATTATTGACCCAGTTACAAATGAAAAGAAATTTCTGGATAGAGTAAAGAGAAATTTCGTTTGTGGTGTAGAAAATGTATACCCTCAACAGATAGAGAATTTACTAAGTAACATACCAGAGATTAAAGAAAGTATAGTTACTAAAATACCTAGTGAAGATTTACAATTTGTATGTAAATATCATATTAGTTTAGAAAATCCTGATATTGATATAGAAAGTTTAGAGAATAAAATAAATACTTTAATTTATGGAACTTTAGGAGAAGCGAAACTTCCACATTATATTGAATATCATGAAAAACTTCCAAAGAGTGCTAATGGTAAACTTGCTTGGAATGTTTTACAAGATGCTGATAATGAAAAATATAAGAACGACACTCTAGAAAAAGAAAAAAACATTAATGTTAAAGTATTAAAATAACTCGGAAAAATTCGAGTTTTTTTGCACTTCTTTTCTTTTTGTGGTATATTACTATTGAAGATAGGAGTGAAAATTTATGGGAGCATATTTTACTATATGTAGTTTAGTATATATTTTATTATTTGCATTTTTCTTTTTTAGCAAAGGCAGTGTAGTTAATACAGAAACTAAAATATATAAATTTTTAATCATTACTACAGCGATAGGTTTAATATTTGATATCTTAGGATATTTTCTATATGTTGGAGGTTATCCTGTAGATAGCTTTTTATACTTTTTTGTTGTTAAAACTGAGTTATTATATTTTGTGGCTTGGATATTTGCCTTTACTTTTTATATCTATGTTATTTCCTATAATAAAAAGAACAGTGAAGAAAAGATTAAGCATTTTAGAAAAATATTTCATTATTTACTAGGCATATTTATAGTTATTGCCTTTATTGTTTATATTTTACCTGTTAGTTTTACTTTTACAAATAATGTTGTTTTTCCTCAAGGTTCATCAGTTGCTATCGTTTATATAATCGCTGCTGTCTGTATATTAATATCTATTTTCTTTGCATTAAAAAACAGAAAAAATATTATTTTATATAAATACACTCCTTTGTTTATGATGATTATTTCGATAGTTTTAATAATAGTAATTCAAAGATTGTTTCCAGATTTGTTTCTAATTAATTTCTTTTTGTCAATCATAGTTGCAGTTTTGTACTTTACCATAGAAAATCCTGATATAAAACTTATAAAAGAACTTAATTTAGCAAGGGTTCAAGCTGAAAAAGCTAATCAAGCTAAGACAGAATTTTTATCTAATATGTCTCATGAAATTAGAACGCCTCTTAATGCCATTACTGGTTTTGCAGAAGCTTTAAAAGATGAAAAAGATTTACCAGAAAGAGCAAGAGATGATGTAAATGATATTTTAATGGCGAGTGATAGTTTACTTGAAATAGTTAATGGTGTTTTAGATATATCTAAGATAGAAGCAAATAAGTTAGAAATAATTAATAATAATTATAATCCATATAAGATGTTTAATGATTTAACTACTTTAACTAAAGTAAGAATAGGTGAAAAACCAATAGAACTTATTGTTAAAATAGATAAAACTATTCCTAAAGTATTATATGGAGATCATACAAGAGTAAAACAAGTTATTCTTAATATTTTAACTAATGCTGCAAAGTATACTAAAGAAGGTCATATTATATTTAAAGTTGATTCACTAATTAAAGGCGATATTTGTAGAATTATAGTATCAGTTGAAGATACAGGCATTGGCATAAAACGAGATAAGATTGATAAATTATTTGATAAGTTTGAACGTCTTGACGAAGATAGAAACACAACTATTGAAGGAACTGGTCTTGGTCTTGCAATTACTAAGAAATTAGTACAACTTATGCACGGACAACTAGTAGTTCAAAGTATTTATGGTAAAGGAAGTAAATTCACAGTATCAATTGACCAAAAAATCGCTCCATCTGATGTAAAACTTGAAGATACAATGGAAGTAAGTAGAGAAGAACTTACTAAAGATGAGGATGTTATTGGTAAAAGTGTTCTTGTAGTTGATGATAATAAATTAAATATTAAAGTTGCTACTAGACTTTTAGAAGATTATGGAATAACAGTAGATAGTTGTATGAGTGGTGCTGAATGTTTAGAAAAAGTTAAATCTATAAAATATGATTTAATCTTTATGGATGATATGATGCCTAGAATGAGTGGTACAGAAACTTTCCATAAATTAAAAGAAGATCCTAACTTTAGTACACCTGTTGTTGTTTTAACTGCTAATGCTATCGCTGGTATGGAAGAAAAATATTTAAGTGAAGGATTTAATAGTTACCTATCTAAACCTATTGAACGTAAAGCACTAGATAATGTTATAAATAAGTATTTGAATAATCAGTAATTTATGCTATACTCATAGTATGGAGGGTATTATTATGAGAGATGTAAATTTACTTATTAATAATGGTGTTAATGTTAAGAAAAGTTTAGAATTATTTGGAGATATGTCGACTTATGATGATACATTGGGCGACTTCCTTCAAGACATTAATGAGAAAGAAGAAAAAATCAAACGGACTAAAGAAACTGGTGATATGGCTAATTATGCTATCTTGGTTCACGGTCTAAAAAGTGATGCTAAGTATTTTGGGTTTGATAAATTAGCAGAACTTGCTTATAACCATGAAATGGCTAGTAAAGAAAATAATATGTATTATGTAACTGAACATTTTGATGAATTGATAACTGAGCTCGATCGGATTGTCCACTTAGTTAAGCAGTATTTAGGAATGGAAGAAATTGGTACTGCTACTG
>CAMMKE010000080.1 GCA_946497375.1 uncultured Mycoplasmatota bacterium | reverse complement strand
GTAACAATTCTATTATATGTCATTATGTTTAGATTGCAATAGGACATTTTGTTTTATTAATCACAATCTAGTATTTTTTATTTGCTTTAGAGGATGCTATGTGTTAATATTATTACTAGATAAGATATATTAATGGCTTAATTAGTTAATAATAAGGTAAAGGAGTCTAGATATTATGAAGCAAGTTATAAAAGATAATAAAAAAATAATATTGATAGCTATTTTTATTATATTTATTTTATTAATAGGTATAGCTTTCGCTTATTTAGTAACAACATTGTATGGAGAAAAAGAATATCTTGTTAGAGCAGGCTCTTTAGGGTTAAGACTTGAAGAAAGTAATGAATTAACTTTAGAGAAATTGATACCTATAGAAGACTCCGAAGGAATGAGTTTAGATGGCTTTAATTTTAGTTTAGTAAACAATGGAAATATAGAAACAGATTATACAATATATTTAGATGATATACCACTGAGTGAAGGAGAGACAAGGATGCCTGATTCTGCTATTAGGTATAGTTTAACAAGAAATGATGAAACTTTTATGACAAGAAACTTAACAACAATGGGAAGTAATCCTAATAGGAGAGTAGATTTTGGAAGTATAGGAGTAGATGAGACAATTAATTATACTTTAAGAATATGGATAGATTATGATGCGACTACAGAGGAAGCGAGTGGTAAGACATTTAAAGGAAAGTTAAGAGTAGTAGCAAGTCAAAGTAGTGGAGAAGAAGTAAGTGAAGTGTTGCTTGCTAATATACCAAAAGAGAATCAATATGACGATGGAGTAGATACTTTCATAACAGGAGAAGATCCTAATAATTATATATGGTATAGTGGAAAGTTATGGAGAGCGGTAAGTGTTAATAATGAAGAGAAAACAGTTAAGTTGGTAACCCAATGGAATATAAGTGCAATTGGTTATGATAATGATAGTAGTGCTTTTGAAGGTAGTTATATGGAATCTTGGTTAAATGATACAACAGTAGATGGTTTTTTAGGTAATTTAAGAGATTATGAAAACTTTATTGTAACAGATGCAAAATGGAATGCTACAATGAATCCAGCAGCTTTAGATAGTATAACAAGACCTAGTGATAGTGGTACTATAGTAACAGAAACAGTTGGACTTTTAAATATGTATGAGTATCAGTCTAGTTATCATGGAACAACCTATAGTAATGGCTATTTAAATAATGGACTTAATTGGTGGACCTTAACACCATATAGTTTGTCTAGCGTACGTTTTGTTAATAGTGGTGGGCAAGCAAATGCTTATAATCCTTCTAATGGGTATGGAGTGCGTCCATCTATAAATCTAAAATCAAGTGTCAAAATTGTTGTTGGAGACGGAACAGAAGAAGATCCATATAGATTATTAGGAGATAATGATACCAATTTATCTGGAGAACTATTAAATACAAGATATAGTGGAGAATATATAAGATTTGGAAATAGCGAAAATAATTTATATAGAATAGTAAGCCATGAAAATAGAGGATTAACTAAGATAACAAGTTCTGAACCATTAAAAAATTCCGGAACATTTGTATCAAGTGTCTTTGGAAATTCTTCAATATTTTCAAGTACAAATACAATAGGTACGTTTTTAAACGGAGAATATCTAAATAATTATATAGACAGTAGTTATAGTGATATGATAGAAGAAAGTAGTACGTGGTATTTGGGTATTGTAGGGGATGGTATATCATATAAATTAGCAAAATATACAGATACAAATATGAGTAGTTTAACTAGTTCAACAACAAATGCTAAAGTAGGGTTACTTCGAATGGGAGAATTAATGGCAGGTCAATTTGATAGATATGGTAACAATGCGAGTTATTGGTTATTAACTCCATATAGTTCGTCTAGCATACGTTACGTTGATATATATGATTCTATGGGCTCTCATATTTCGTCTACTACACATGCTATCAAATTAGCCATCAGCCTAAAATCTAACGTTGTTATAACTGGTGGAACAGGACTTAAGGATGATCCTTTTACATTATCCGTTCAATAATGTTATCTGTTTATATACGAGCTTTGCTAATTATACCAAGGCTTCTTTTGTATAATGAACAGATAACATTAATTGTATATTTCAATGAAAATGGTAACGAAAGGTCATTATACGCTTTATTACTTTCTTAATGCTTTAGACATATATTACAAAAATAAATATTATAAAGAAGCTTAGTTGTTACTACTGTTGTTATTATTTATGATAATTATTAATTTTATTTTAAAATTTTCAATTATATTACAGAATTATAAATTAACGAAATACTTATAATATCCTGAGCCAGTTATTAAGTCTATGAATATTATCTGTTCAAAAATAAAAAAGAAATCTAGTTTTTATGCTAGATTCTTTAGCTTGAACAGATAACATTATTGAACAGATAACCTATATTATCTGTTTAAACAGATAATTTACAATTGAGTTGGCTACTTAATGAAAGATTTTTTAAGAACATTAGTTTAAAATACTAGAAAACTCTAGTATTTTTCTTTAATCTGTGTTATAATTTACAACGTATTTTGGAGTGTGATAAGTATGAAAAAAAGAAATGTGGCAATTATTGCTCATGTCGATCATGGTAAAACTACTTTAGTAGATGGTATTTTAAAGACATCAGGTATGTTTCGTGATAATGAAGATGTTAGTAATGTATCAATGGATTCTAATGCTTTAGAAAAAGAACGTGGTATTACAATTCTTGCTAAAACAACTGCTTTAGATTATAACGGATATCGTATTAATATTCTTGATACTCCTGGTCATGCTGATTTTGGTGGAGAAGTTGAACGTATCATGAATATGGTTGATGGTGTTATCCTTGTTGTTGATGCTTATGAAGGTGCTATGCCTCAGACTAGATTCGTGTTAAAGAAAGCTTTTGAAGCTAAAGTTAAGCCTATAGTTGTTATTAATAAAGTCGATAAACCTAGTGCAAGATGTAGTGCTGTTGTTGATGAAGTACTTGATTTATTTATTGAACTTGGTGCAGATGAAGATCAATTAGATTTTCCAGTCGTTTATGCTAGTGCTTTAAATGAAACTTGTAGTTTATCAGATGATATAAGTACACAGAAAAAAGGTTTTGAACCATTACTTGATTTGATAATTGAAAAAATATCAGCTCCGTCTGGAGATAATTCTAAGCCATTACAATTCCAACCAGCATTACTTGATTATAATGAATTTGTAGGACGTATTGGTATTGGACGAGTACATAATGGTATTATTAAAACAGGTGAAATGGTTAGTTGTATTAGATTAGATGGCTCTGTTAAGAATTTTAGAATTCAAAAACTATTTGGTTATTATGGATATCATCGTATTGAAATAGAAGAAGCGGAAGCAGGGGAAATTGTCGCTATTGCAGGTCTTGCTGATATATCAGTAGGTGAGACTATCTGTAATATGGGAGATAATTTACCTTTACCAATTCTTCATATTGATGAACCTACTTTACAAATGACTTTTGGAACCAATTCTAGTCCTTTCGTAGGTCGTGATGGTAAGATTTTAACTGCTCGTAAGATAGAAGAAAGATTAATTCGTGAGACACAAAAAGATGTTTCTTTAAGAGTAGAATCTGCTGGAAGTGATAGTTTTCTTGTTTCAGGACGTGGAGAGTTACATCTTGGTATTTTAATAGAAAATATGCGTCGTGAAGGCTTTGAACTTGAAGTATCTAAGCCTAAAGTAATTATTAAAGAAATAGATGGTGTTAAGTGTGAACCTTGGGAAGAGTTACAGATTGAAGTACCAGAAGATGTTGTTGGTAGTGTTATTGAACATCTTGGTACTCGTGGTGGAGTAATGGAAAATATGACTAACTTTGAAAATCAAGTTCGTCTTAACTATTCAATACCTTCACGTGGACTTATTGGTTTCTCCACAGACTTTATGACTATGACTAAGGGATATGGTATTATGAATCATACCTTTAGTTCCTATAAACCATATGAAAATGTGGATATTGGAGAACGTAAACTTGGTGTTTTAGTTTCAGTAGAAAATGGTAGTGCAACTGCTTACTCTATTGGTAACCTTGAAGATAGAGGAACCATGTTTATTGAACCTGGTACAGAAGTATATGAAGGTATGATAATAGGAGAATGTAATCGTGATAATGACCTTGCAGTTAATGTTGTTAAAGGTAAACAACTTACTAATATGCGTGCTGCAGGAAGTGATCATACTGTTGTCTTAAAAAGACCTCGTCCTATAACATTAGAGTATGCACTTGATTATATTAATTCAGATGAACTTGTTGAAGTAACACCTAACTTTATTAGACTTAGAAAACGTATTTTAAATACCGAAGAAAGAAAAAAAGCAGATGCTAAAAAAAATAAATAGGCTTTATTATCGTCTGGTTCTTCCGAAAGTTTGCGGATTAACCAATAATAGGAAGTAGGATGTATTCCTA
>CAMMKE010000079.1 GCA_946497375.1 uncultured Mycoplasmatota bacterium | reverse complement strand
CCACATGAAAATCCCAAGACGGTATTTTCAGTATTATAAGTATTATCATAATTACCGTTATTTCCTTATTTTATGGACATCGAGGAACAAGTATTATCAGTATTATTAGTACTATAATCAACATATATTATTCAATAAATGTGGTCAAAATGTGGTCAAATCTATCAAACGATATATTAAACAATTCTACTCACATATTAATTATATCATAAATGAATGACTTAGTAAATGTACTCAAATATCGTAAAAACTCTATGTTTGACACATAGAGTTATATTCAAATTTAATTGCATTACTAATTGTATCAGACGAAATTAGTTTATTCATATTATCAATAGTTTGAACAACTGCTTCGTCTACAGCACTTAAGTAGTACTCATTGGTAATCTCAACACTAGAATGACCTAATATGGCTGCAATATCCTTTAAAATCGCACCATTATGTGCTGCATGAGTTACGAACGATCCTCGTAAATCATAAAAGCGACAATTGATATTTAACTCTTCATTTATTATACGACATGGTTCTTTGATAATATCAGTACCAGAATACGTGCCATCTTCTCTAGTGAAAACAAAATCTAAATCAAGTTCACCATACTTACTTTCAACTATTCTTCCAGACATTACATCGTTAATATTCTTCATATCTCTTAAACCATATTTCTTATAGTCGTTAGCATACAATTGCTTTGTCAAATCTTGATACTTCTTGTAATTCAGCAAAGCTTCTTTCAAAGTATCACATAAAGGGATAATCCTCCTACCTGTTTTTGTTTTAGTACCCCCTATATACCAACGTCCTAGAGAATCCTTAGGTTTATCATAAACACTATGCTTAATACTAATAATATTTTTATCAAAATCAATATCATTCCAAGTTAACGCTAACACTTCGCCTGTACGCATTCCGGTGTAACATGCAGTTAGAAAAGCACAGGTAAACTCTCGATTATTCTTAAATCTCTCTAAAATTGCATCTATATCCTCTTGAGAATAAACATGTTTTACTCTCTGATCTTTATAATCTCCCTTAGGAACACTTATCTCTAATGATGGATTATACTTCAAAAAACCTAAATTAACTGCATATCTAAAACTCCCCTTAACCACCTTCAGTATATTTTGGTAATAAGCTTTAGAATATTTACGTTCGTTAGCTAAATCATTAATAAAGCTATAAATTGTTGCATTGTTAATATCAGCAAGTCTATACATTCCAATTCTAGGCTTAATGTATAATCTTATTAAAGTTTCATAAGTAGTAATAGTGTTATAAGCTAAATTATTCTTACGGCAGTAATTATCTACCCAATAGTCTAAATAATCAGAATAAGACATATTACATGGCTTTGCTGGAGCTCCAGCATTATTATATTCTGCCATAGCTTCAGCACCAGCTTTTTCTGCTTCTGCTTTAGTCCTAAAACCAGACTTTTGATACCACTTTCTTACACCATTAACTGGTGCAATAGCAAATCGATATTCGTATCCGCTACCCCTTTTTCTAACACTAATCTTAGCCACATAAATCAGCTCCTTCCAAAGATAACTTCTTCACATTGTCTAAATCTGATAAATCATTACCTTCGTTGATAATTAGAAAGTTTTCTAAAGCTTCTTTCCTTACCTTAATACTTCCCAATTTAATAGCAGGTAAATATCCCTTTTCAATCAAATTATAAATGTAGTTCGGACTAGAGTGTAAAAGAGTTGCTACTTCTTTAACCGTATATATTAAACTATTATTCATTATCATTTTCCTCCTTATTATATTCATTATTAGATAACTGTTGTCTAAAAGCATAAGATTCTTCTTCCGAAATTATTCCATGCCATAAATTATCTTCATCTCCAGAAAAAGGATCTGTTTCTCTTTTTCGATATTCATTTAATAATCCTTCCGCATTGTCGCGTTGTTCTATAATAGTATTTAATGTTGTTTTTAAATCTTTAATTTGATTCTTTTGTAAATCAACTAAATACTTAATCTCACGCAATGTTGAATCATTGTTAGACATAAACCATTTAGAATAATCAATTACTATAGATTTAGGTCTATCCATAACTTCACCGTATGGTGCTTTAATTACTTTAACTTTTGCTTTAGTAGAGCACATTAAAGGGGAACCATAAATAGTAAATATATTATCCGATGAAGCTGCAATTGTTTGATTAATAAATGAAAGCTTATAATTTCCATTATTCTTTACAGCAGAAACTCCGTCATCTATATCTTGATGTGTACATATAACACTACACCCATGATTAGTCCCCAACAAGTTTTTTGATTCGTCTTTAAGAAACTTATAATATTGACCTATTACTGTTGGCCTAGCGCTTATGTATTGCTTATTATTGTAATAAGATAAATAAGTTAGATCATCAATTATAATCAAGTCTATTCCTGAATCAGTGCTATCTAGGAAATACTTCTCCGCTTGAGCAATTAATCTTCTAAGTGATTTTATAGTAGGGATACATAAATCACTTTCATCAAATATAATTATGTTTGAAGCATAACGTTCTTTAAAATCTAACACTACATTCATAGTGAAAGTTACATTACTTTTATTATGCATACTTTCATAAGTATAATCGTTAGGAAATTTCTCATTACAATTATGTCTTGTAAGAAATCTCTTTGCTTGAATTTCTTTGCTAGTATTAATAGATAAATACATAACATTTTTATCACGAACAACAGCATCATATGCAATATTAATTACCCACAAACTCTTAAAAAGACTACTATCACCTACAATAGTTGTAATTGTTCCTCTTCTTATTCCTTTAGAAAAAGAATCTATATCATCAGAAATAGCTGAAATATCTATATCATCAGATTCTTTTGTAAATATATCTTCGTTAAATAAATCATAATCAATGCTAGACTTGATTCTTTTAGTGTATCCCTTTAACAATTTCTCTATAGAATCTGGGGCAAATACATCTTCGGTACTTAATGAAAATATATCTTTTACTTCACGATATTTTCTGTCGTGTATAAATTCATCTAGCTTATCATCTATTTTTAATTTTTCATAAATCTCAATAGTTGGATCAATGTTCAATATCTTTTTAAGATGTGAACCATTATATGCTTCAATATCAGCTAAACACTTATCACATATCTCTAATTCATCGTCATTTAGTACATACTCATTCTTTAATAAAACAATTACATCAGCTAGTTGCTTAATATCATTATAAGAATTAAGTATATTTAAAAACCTAATATCATATTCTTCACTCATATAATCCTTCCTTTCTTTCATACTCTCTTATATAGAGAAGTAAATCATTGATATTTCAGTTAAAACTGGACGTTTTTTACTCATCACTTTATGTCTTCTAACTCATTTCTTAAGCAAGCATCAATATAATCTATCTTGACAATTGAGCCTTTACCCTTAAGAAAATCTTTGTAATCTGTAACCAATTCAAATATTTCAATTTTTCTTTCCTTAGTAAACTCTTCTAAAATCTTTTTCAATTCTTTATAAAATACCTTTCTTTGACGAGCCTTATTCTTCTTGTATTTTCCATAAATAATTTCAAAATAAGATTCGAAATCCATTTTAAAAGAGTACATATGATTCTCATATAATTCCATTTTTGGTGGCTTTTTACGTCTGTATAGATCGTAATATAAATGCCTACCAATATCACAAGCAACAACATTGTATATAGCTTGGTTAAGTGAATAATGATAGCATTTAGCAGGTACGCAGCAGGAATATCTTCTACTCAACCTAATAACCTCACCAAATGTACCAAAAGAATATTTAAATGAAATATTATTACTTGAACTTAGATATGGATCATAAATAGTAAGTAATTGTTGTTCGAATTCTCTTCCTGATACACCATAATTCTTCTTGGCAGTTTTCCTAAACTTATCCTCAGTCTTAAGATATAACCTTTTGTCAATTAAACCATTAATTATATTCCTATAACTTTCAGCTGTAATATCATTAATAGTCACATCTTTATAAGAAGAAGACTTCTTTCTATAGAATTCAATATCTTTGAAGCTAATCTCTGGTGTCATATTAGATTTAGTATTAAGATAATTACTAAATAAAATATTCATTATCAACATCTCTTTAGGCGAGAATGTTAACATCGAAATTAAAGGTTGAAACTTATTATCATTGTTATTACAACCATCTACAATTTCATCTATTGAATATTGTTCTAATATTTCATCTGGTATTTCAACTATTAATTGCAATTCAAACTTATATTTTTCACCAGCCCTGTTGATTAAATAATACTTATGATTAATAATTCTGTACTCAATGTACTTATAATTGAGAAAATATAAATTGAAAATTAATTCATCAGTAACTGAAATCATATCCTTGTACATTGTTTCTTCATCTCCTTTATTAAGATTTGAGTGGGAAGAGAACCATTCGGTTCTCTCAAACAACCTTTACCTCTATTGTTGTTATT
>CAMMKE010000078.1 GCA_946497375.1 uncultured Mycoplasmatota bacterium | reverse complement strand
ATCGCTTAAATTTAGAATGTAAACCCATTTAGGTTCTTCTACATGTTTATCAATTGTAAATGTCCATGTTGTCTCATTAAATGCAGCATCAACAACAGTTACAACATAAGTACCTTCTTCAGTAAAAGCATCAATATATTCTATTTCTTCACCATTTAATGTTACTTTAGTAGTTACTTCATTATCATCACTTATTGTTAATGAAACATCCTCATTTGTGAAACTATTATTATCAATACCACTAATATCCGGACCCTCGATATCGTTTAGTATTTTATTAACAGTCTCTAAACGGCTTGCTAAATTATCTTTAGCAGTTCCATTATTTAAGTTAGTTACTAACTCTTCTATTTTTTCATTATCACGATAATCTATTGAATCTAGAATACCATCTCTATTAGTAGAATTAGCAACCATTTCTTCTAATCTTTCAATTAAAGCTGTAACATCAATAATGTCTTGTACTGCATCAAGACGTTTATTAAGTTCATCTTTTTGCGATTGATTAGTTACTTTGTCTACAAGGCTAGCTGCATAGTCAACATCACCTTGTACAAGAGAAGATTCAGCTTGTTCAACAGCCTTTAGGGCATCAGCATAATAATCAGTATTATCTACAGGAACCTCATCAGATCCAGATGTTTGTCCAGTACCATCAAGTAAAGTTGAATCATCATTACCAAAAAGATTATTTCCTCTAGAGTTATTATTAACTGCATTACCTAACTGATTATCTGATTCATCAGTTAATAGAACATCGCTATCTGTTTCATCTTCATTAGAAGAATCATCACTAGAACTACTACCATCTCGATCAGAGCCTTGTCTATCTCTTTCTTCTGTCTCTCCTTCCTCAAAATTTTCTTGATTATCAGGATTTGCAAAAACAAATGAACCAAGTCCAATAATCAAGAATAATACTATGATTAAAAGTCCTGCTTTTTTCTTATTCATAATATCCTCTCCTTGTACCTATATTTTAGCATTAAATTTACAAATTGCAACTAAAATTTACACAAAAATTACATATTTCGATAAAAAAAGCCTTAAATTTTAAAAATTCAAAGCTTAAAACAGTCTAAATCTTGTAATTGGCCAAAATCTTATAGCAATTTCCCCAATAATATCTTCCTCTTCAACTAAACCAATTTTTCTACTATCAAGAGAATTATCTCTATTATCACCAAGTACAAAATACATACCTTCTGGAACTGTATTATATCCTAAATCTTGCAAATCAAAATCAGGTGTATCTACATCTTTTAAATAATCTTCAGAATAATATCTACCATTAATATAGACTTTATTATCAATAATAGATATATGATCACCTGGTAATCCTATAACTCTTTTAATTAAATACTTTGTATCTTCATAGGTAAAAGCGATTACATCACCTCTTTTTATATCAGAAAATCTATACTTAGCTTTATTTAAAATTAAAACATCTTGATTTTTTAGTGTAGGATCCATAGAATCACCGACAACTTGCGTAACTGATACTACATATACCATTAAAAATATTAAAATAAAAACCATTAATATAAACTTAACTGAATCTTTTATAAATTCTTTTATAGTTAACCAATCCATAATCATTACCCTTTTCTATATATCATAACAGATAAAATATAGCATAGATTAAAGGGAAAAGCAAATCAAATTATCTCTACTGTGAAAAGCAAATCAAATTATATCTATGTCTGAATATTTTTCTACTACATTACCATACTCACTTATTTCTTTTATAAAACTAGATCTTTCATTATAAGCATATGGACATAATATATACACTTTATTCTTAGTTCTAGTTAATGCTACATAAAATAGCCTTCTCTCTTCTGGATATAAAATTGGTTCTTCTTTGTCTTTTGATAATAAAGAAATCACAGGTTCATCCTTTATCATACTAGGAAAGCCTCTTTTAGCATTAATAGTATTAAGAATTATTACTTGATCAAAACCTAAACCTTTAGATTTATGAATAGTTAAATATGTTATATCTATATTTTTATTATCTTTTAAAATAATATGATCCCCGTCACCTTTTTTAAATAATGATACATCGTAGAAGTAATCTATATCCTTGTTATATCTACCTAGTAAGAGAATCTTATCATAAGAATTTTCTTTATAAATATCTAAAATTATTTCTTTTAAAATCACTTCAATCTTAGCACTATCTAAATTATTATCATAATAATTTATCACAACAGGATTTTTTAAATGCTTATTAGTAATTAATCTCTTATCTATTTGATAATCATTTTTAGAGATAAAATTGTATGCCACATCCACAAGTTCTTGACTATTTCTGTAAGTATTAATAATCTTTAAAATATCAGCATAACCCATAAGATCATAGAAGTTTGTAAATAAAGACATATCTGCTAAAGAAAATGAATAAATTGACTGATAATCATCCCCTACTGCTACTATCTTTGCATTAAATAAAGTAGAAAGTTCTTTAATAAAATTATATCTTTGATATGAGATATCTTGATATTCATCTACAAATATATAATCATACTCGATTCTTTTAGTTTTAAGTAAAGCTAATTTTTTATAAGCATAATTAATCATATCTTGAAAATCAATTTGGTATCTACTATGAATATAATCATTATAATAACAATAAACTTTTCTAATAAATTTTAACTGTTTAACTACTATTTCATTATCAGCACTAGTTATCAATTTATCAAAGTCTTTCAAAGTTAGATTACTAGCTTTAAACTTATTAATAAATAATCTAATTATCTTAGTAGCTTTAAAAAATATTGTATCAGTAGATGTTTCTAAAATTCTAAAATATATCTCATCTAAACTTTTCTCTATTAATGATATATTTCTCTTTTCTAGTTCTTCTTTTAATTTATTTATATAGTCAGTACCATCATCGTATTCACTGTATAGCTCTATTAAATCAGTATTGTACTTATGGTGAAGCTCGCGTTTCTTTTCAACTAGTCTATTATAATAATTAATATCATCTAAAGTATAGTTTCCATCTTCATTATATTTAGTTAGTCCATAAAACTCTATATATATTTTTCTACCATTAACATTTATTGTAAAATCTGGAGAATAACTTGATTTATTAAAGAGATTATATGGGTAGACTTCTTCATAATGATAAGAGATGTTATTACGATATAGAAAGTTAGCGATACGTACCTCTCCTAATGATTTAACATATTCCCCATTAATAGTTCTATTATATCTAAGATGTCTATCTATTTTATTTTTAACTACTTCTAAAAGATTATCTTTTTCTTTAAGATATTTCTCTTGCATATAAAACCTATAATATTCTTTAAATGTAGAATAAGAAAAAACTTCATCTTGAAAACTAACTTTTGATTTAAAAGCATCAATAAACTCTTTTAAAAGACTTTTATTTTCAAATACTACTTCTTTAATGTAACTATTAAGTATTGCTATCATCTTATTATCATCTATTATTTGTAAAGGTTTATCTGTTAGTTCTCTTAAAATGTTCATTCCAAGTTTATGAAATGTTAATACTTCTATATTAAGATTAAAGTCATTATTTATTCTAAAAGAAAGTTCATCTTTTGCTTTATTAGTATATGCTAAAACTATTATCTTACGAGGATCTACACCAAGCTTATCTACTAAGTATTTAACTTTAGCGGCGATTACTGTTGTTTTACCACTTCCTGCTCCTGCAATAACTAAAGAATAATCTTCATCACTAACAATTGCCTTTCTTTGATAAGTATCTAAAAGAATATTAGAATCTATTTCTTTAAACATATCATCAAAATATTCTTTGTATGTAATTAAGGCATTATTAATAAAATAAGTATTATAGTTTTTAATCATAGTATAGCCATTGTTTATAATTTGTAACATTTTATTTTGATTATCTAAAGATAAAAGATTTCTATTACTATTAAACATCTTAAATACATCATGATATCTATCTAAGAATTCATCAAATACTTTTTTAGAAATAAATTTATTCTTAGTAAACAAACTTTCAAATTCAGATAAACAATTAGATACTGCTACACTATAATAATTATTACTATTCATAAGACCACCTACTATAATAATATAGTAACATAAAATTTGTATAAGTGCATTTAAAAACATCTCTTAGGAGATGTTAGTTGTCAAGTTCTATAAGTTCATATTCACGGTTTCCAACACCAAGATTATAGGCGGCTTCTATAGTATGAACCCCATGACGTGATTCAATTCTCTCTATTAATTTATCTCTACCTGGATCATTAGAATTATAAACTAAATCAAGACATGCTTGGTCAATTGCTACAGGATCAAGTGATGCAAGTATTCCAATATCTTGCATACAAGGATCTGATGCATTACCATCACAATCACAATCAACAGAAATGTTTTTCATAACATTAATGTAAACGGCATTACCCTTAAAATAATCTACTATAGAACTAGCAGCATCTGCCATTGCTTCTAAGAATCTAT
>CAMMKE010000077.1 GCA_946497375.1 uncultured Mycoplasmatota bacterium | reverse complement strand
ATAAAAGAAGATATTAATAAATATATATTTAGAGGTTATGATATTAGAGGAGTTGTACCTACTGATATAGATATAGATACTGCTTATACAATAGGAGTTGGTTTTGGTAGTAAATTAATAGATTTAGAAAAAGATAAATGTGTTGTAGGGCATGATAATAGATTATCTTCTCCTGATTTGCATCAAGCTTTAATTCAAGGACTTATTGATACAGGAATTAATGTTTATGATTTAGGACTATGTACAACTCCAATGTATTATTTTGGTTGTATTAACTTGAGTATTGATTCAGGTATTATGATAACGGCAAGTCATAATCCTAAAGATGAAAATGGTTTTAAGTTTGCCTTTAAAGATTATGATAATGCTAAAGGAAAAGAGATAGAGGACTTCTATAACTATATAAAGCAAGGTAAGTTTCATTATGGAGAAGGGTCCATTACTAAAAAAGATGTAAAAGAAGATTATTTAAGTGCTTTGACAGATAATTTATCTTTTGGTAAAAGAAAAGTTAAAGTAGTACTTGACCCTGGTAATGGAACAACTTCTATTCTTTTAGATGATGTCTTTAAAAGAGTGGATGTAGATTATACCATTATTAACGGAGAAAGTGATGGAAGTTTTCCTAATCATCATCCAGACCCATCTATTGAAAGTAATTTAGACGAGTTAAAACAAGCGGTTATAGATAGAAATGCAGATGTTGGTCTTGCTTTTGATGGTGATGGTGATAGAGTAGGAGTTATTTCAGGTAGTGGTAAGTTTATACCAATAGATTACTATATGATTATAATTATTAGAGATATCATTAATAAAGTAAGTAATAAGACTTTTCTTTATGATGTTAAATGCAGTAAGAGTCTAGAAGATGAGATAATTAAACTAGGAGGAACACCTTACTGTTATAGAACAGGTAATTCATATACTAAAGCGAAAGTTAAAGAGTTAGACCTTGCTTTTGGAGGAGAACTATCTGGCCATGTTTACTTTAGAGATAAATTCTTAGGCTTTGATAGTGGTATTTATGCTGGACTTAGATTATTAGAGATACTTTCTAATACAAAAAAATCTGTTGATGAATTATTAGAGGGGATTAATAGATATTATTCTACACCAGAGACTAAATATAAAACTCGTGATGAGATAAAATTTGAGGTTGTTAAAAAAATAGAAGATTATTGTAAAGAAAAAGGTTATACTTATAATAATATAGATGGAGTAAGAGTTACTTTTGATGATTCATGGGCTAGTGTAAGAGCCTCTAATACAGGACCTAATTTGACAGCAAGATTTGAAGCATCTAGTGAAGAGAGACTCGAAGAAATTAAAAATGAATTTGAAAACTTAATTTTTAAGTACAATAAATAATTTTAAAACATATCTTATAATAGGAAGGACGATAATATGAAAGTTGTTATAACAGCAGGAGGAACAGGAGGACATATATTCCCAGCCTTGGCATTAATTTCTAAATTAAAAGAAAAAGATAAAGATGTAGAAATACTTTATATTGGGACAACTGATAGAATGGAGAAGGATATTATCCCTAAACAAGGTATACCTTATGTAGGAATAGAGATGAAAGGCCTAAATAGAAAAAATATCTTTAAAAATATAGATGTTATGAAGACTTATTTTAGAGCTTGTAAAACAGCTAAAGCTGAGTTAATTAAGTTTAAACCAGATATAGTTATAGGATTTGGAGGTTATATTTCTGCTCCTGTTATATACTCTGCTTCTAAACTAAAAATAAAGACAATTATTCATGAACAGAATTCTATTCCCGGAGTATCTAATAAATTCCTATCAAGATATGTAGATAAAGTATTGGTATCATTTAAAGAAAGTGTTAAAGACTTTCCAAAAGATAAAACAATTTATACAGGTAATCCTCGTAGTGAACAAATAAAAGATATAGAAAAAATTAATAAAACTTCTTTAGGATTTAAAGAGAATATTCCTTTTATAATAATTGTTATGGGATCTTTGGGTTCTTTAACGATGACTAAGAAGTTAAAAGAAATATTACCTTTATTTAAAGGTAAAAAATATCAAATATTATTAATAACAGGTAAGAATTATTACAATTCCTATAAAGATATAAAGTTAAGTAGAAATGTAAAAGTGTTGCCTTTTTATGATAATTTAATAGGATTAATGAAAGATGCTGATTTAATTGTTACAAGAAGTGGTGCTACCACGATAGCAGAAATTACTAGTATAGGATTACCTGCTATTATGGTTCCAAGTCCATATGTTACTAATAACCATCAGTATATAAATGCAAAATCTTTAGAATCTGCTGGAGCATGTATTCTTATTAAAGAAGAAGATTTTAATAAAGATAGTCTTGTTCCTTTATTAGATAAGACTATTAATGATAAAGAAAAGTTAGAGAGTATGAAAAAAGCAATGTTAAAAAGGGGAATGAATGATAGTGCAACTAGAATATATGATGAAATAATAAAGTTAGTTAGGGATGAGTAGGATGGAAGATTTTTTGAAAGAAGTAGAATCTAATGATATAGGGAAAATTCAAAGAGATGTTTTTGCTAGCAAATTTACTACTTATAAAGTAGGAGGACTAGTTAGAGCGATTATAATTCCTAAAAATATTGATAGGTTAGTTTTATTGTGTAAGTTAATAAAAAAATATAATATTAAATATAAAATATTGGGTAATGGAAGTAATTTATTATTTAGTGATAAAACTTATGAAGGTGTTTTAATTAAATTAGATGAATTTAATAAAATAGAATTTTTTGGAACAAAAGTAGTATGTGGAGCGGGAGCGAGTTTAATGAAAGTGGCAAGAGAATCTATAAAAAAAGGACTTGCTGGCTTAGAATTTGCTTGTGGTATACCTGGGACAATCGGTGGAGCTGTTTATATGAATGCAGGTGCTTATAAAAGCGATATGGGTTATGTTACAAGAAATGTTAAAGTTTTAACTTATGACTTAAAGATTATAACTCTAACCAATGAAGAGATGGATTTCCACTATCGTAGTAGTTTCTTACAAACTCATCCTAATTATATCTGTTTAGAGGCAACGTTAAGTCTAACTAAGGGCGATAAAAATGCCCTAGAGGAGATTGTTAAAGATAGGAGAGAAAGGCGTGTTAAATCCCAACCTTTAAGTTATCCAAGTGCAGGTAGTGTTTTTAGAAATCCAAATAACGCTGATCCTGCAGGTAAATTAATAGAAGATTTAGGACTTAAAGGACTTACTAAAGGAGGAGCGGAAGTTAGTAGTATTCATGCTAATTTTATAATTAATAAAGAAGGGGCAAGTGCTAAAGATATACATGATTTAATACTATTTGTAAAAGATGCAGTCAAAGAACATTATGGAATAGATTTAAGAGTAGAACAAGAATTTGTAAATTGGGAGTAGTGTTTATATATGGCTAAAAAAGTAATCAAGAAGAAAAAATTGAGATTATTACCATTCTTAATATTTATTATAATAATATCTATAATAGTTTTTGTTTGCCTTTTTATTCTTGATACTAAAGTCAAGAATATAATAATTACAGGAAATGAGATATTAAGTGATGATGAAATAATAGAATATGCAGGGCTTTCTAATTATCCCAGTTTTTATAAAACTTTAAATTCAAATATCAAAGACGGGATAAAAAAGAATCCTTTAATAAAGGATGTTGATGTTAATAGAAGCTTTTATCATGTTATAGAAATAAAGGTAAAAGAATATGAAATACTATACAAAAGAGAAGATAATGGAAAATATGTTTTAGATAATAAAAAAGAGATAACTCTTGATAAAGAGACTCCTTATGTTATACCTAGATTAATTAATGAAATTCCAAGTACGCTATTGAATAGATTTATTAAATATTATAAAAGAATAGATTTAAGTATTAGAGAAAAAATAAGTGAGATAAAGTATGATCCTAATGATTATGATAAAGATAGATTTTTATTGTATATGGATGATGGAAATAGTGTTTATGTAACAATTACCAAATTTGAAAGATTAAATTATTATAATGATGTTTTACCACAACTTGACGGGAAAAAAGGTATATTATATTTAGATTCAGGTAATCATTTTCAAATAATGGGATAAATATATATTTATTATTGATTAGAGGATTAATTATAGAGTATAATTAACTAAAAGATATCAAGATAAAAGAAAGGAAGTAATAGATATGACTAATTTAATTTATCAAGGTAAAATAAATCGTCAATCTACAACTACATCTAAAACCAGCATCCGTTCACAATATGTTATCTGGGGGGGGGGTGCTTAAATTACTAGAATGGTAGTTTAGTTACTTTCTTTCATAATGTAAGAAGAATAGAGTAGAAGTATTCTATTCTTTTATAATGTCAAAATAATTGATAAAGAATATTTTATATGCTAATATAAAAAGGTATAAGAATAAGACTTGTAGATAAGAATAAATAGTATGAAAAGAGGTATAAATATGGCAATAAAAAGAAAAGAGAAAGAGAAGGTATTAATTATAAGTATAATAATAGTTTTAATATTAGTACTAGCAGTATCATTGTTAAATTACAATTTATTTAATGTTAAAACTTAGATAATTTTCAAAATTAAA
>CAMMKE010000076.1 GCA_946497375.1 uncultured Mycoplasmatota bacterium | reverse complement strand
GTTAATGTTATAGATGGAAGAAATATAGGTAATATTATAGATGTTAAAGTAGATGAAAGAAATGGTGCAATTATTAGTTTAATAGTAGAATCTAAAGGTAAGT
Source organism: uncultured Mycoplasmatota bacterium (assembly GCA_946497375.1). The sequence goes on along the minus strand of CAMMKE010000076.1, from coordinate 4,595 downwards.
TTATCTCTTTTGGCAAAGGAGAAGATACAGAGATTAAATGGCAAAGTATTGAGAGAATTGGTGAAGATGTAATACTAGTAAGATTAGGTAATTAACGATGAATAAAAAGAAAATATATATCTTTATTAGTCTCTTAGTACTATCTTTTTTTACCGCTTTATATCTTACTTCCCTTGCAGGTAAATCTTTAGAACCAATAATCATTAAATATGCTACTAGTGAAACAGAAAGAATCGCTAATGTTATCTTAAATGATGTTGTTAATATTGATGAAGATTATTTTAATGAAGACTTATTCGAAATAAGTAGAGATAATGATGGCAATATTGAACTAATTAACTTTGATACAAAAGTAACTAACCGCTTGTTAAAAGATATTAATGATAAAGCTATGAAACGATTAAGTGCTATTGAAAAAGGAGATACGACTGATATAGAATTATCAGACTCCTTAAAAGGAACAAGACTAACTTTTCTAGATGATGGTGTAGTTTGTGATATTCCAATAGGTTCCTTATTTCATAATGGCTTAATTGTTAATCTAACAACCAGTATTCCTATTAGATTTTCATTTATTGGTACAGTCTCAAGTAACATTGTAACTAATGTTAAAGAGTATGGATTTAATAATGCTCTAATTGAAGTAGGAATAGAAGTAACTATTAAAGAAAAAATAACCATGCCTCACTCCACAGAAAGTATTCCTATTACTACCAAAGTAAATCTTACAACTCAAATAATCCAAGGAAGTGTCCCTAACTACTACAATGGAGCATTTTCTGCATCATCCCAAGTTTTTGCCACCAAAATTAAATAATGTGTTACAATTATATAGGTGGTAGGAATGTATAAATTATTAGATAATAATTATAAAGTAACAAAAGGAAAAGAAAACTTTGATTATGAAGAAGTAAATTCTCTTTTTACAAATTATTTTCAAGATTATGATTATGTTTTAGGAGACTATTCTTATGGAAAAATAAGACTTAAAGGCTTCTATGATAGTAGTAATAAAAAGGCAAAAAAGCTAAATGACATTAAATATTTAGAGGACTACATCAAAGAATATTGTTCTAAAGGAGCGAAAACTTTTCTTCTAAAAAAAGAAAAAAATCCTAAAAACAGTAAAAATATGTAAAAAAGGGGCTTTTTATTTCTTTTTTTTTATGCTAAAATGGTTTATAGAATAGTAAAGGGAGGAAAACAAGGATGGATGAAAAAAAGAAAATGACTTTATCAATTATAGGTGAGGATGGTTCTATTGATGAGGTAGAAGTTGTTATTGCCTTTGAATTTAAAGATACAAAGAAAGAATATGTTGTCTATACAAAAAATGAAAAAGATGATAACGGTAATGTGACCGTTTATGTATCTCAAGTAGATAGAAGTGGAGACACTCCAAAATTATATGGTATTGATGATGAAGAGGAATGGAATAGAGTAAAAGATGTATTAAGAAGACTATCAAAAAAAGACGAATAGATAGTAATGATTAGTTGGAGGCGAATGACATGAGTGAAGAAAAACTACATAATGAAGATTTTGATGTTATACGAGTTGATGGGGATGCGACAAACAGTAACGACCCTATTAAAGGCAATTTTAATAAAATTAAGTTAAAGATTATTTCTTATGCAATTACGATGGAAGTGCAAGAAGCATATATGCAAGAAGAAATGAAACAAAAAGAAGCCATCATAGAAAAAATGGATAAAGACCAAAAGAAAACTACGGGTAAAGAAAAAAGAGATGTCAGAAACAAAATTTTAGGCTTAAAAGCTGATCTTAATGATTTAAAAACTGTTTATGAGGAATATATTAAGTCACATAAAAGATTTACAGATATGGCTAAAAGAGCTTTGAATTTACCTAGTGAAAATTTTGAAGAAATGAAAAGAAGTGAACAAGAACTTAGTGATGAAGGACTAAATTGGATTAACGTTGATGAAACAGAGAAAAAATCCGATTTAAATACAGAAAATATTATTAATGATGTTTCTAGCCCATATGATAAATCACAAAGCACTTTAGAAAAAGCTCACGATGAAGATATTTTTTCAAGTGTTGATAGTGATGCGATTAAAGAAGAAATTGATAAATTTATGAACAAAAAAGTTAATTCTGAGGGTGAACAAAGACCATTAGCTGATGTTATTGCTGGCAAAGTAACGGCAGATAATCTTGAAACTTTAACAAAAGAGGTTAGTAAAAATATTAATCAAATTGGCATGGACGATGTAAAAGACTTATTTGATTCAACAGGAACTTTAACTGATTCTACTAAAAAATCTACTCAAGAACCAGAAGTTCCAATTGTAAATATAAACGACGTAGCAGACATTAAAGGAGGAGAATGGACAGAAGATACAATAGCATCGCCAACAGATACTATCACGTTTGATAGTGATACTTCTATGTCTGACTATATGAGTAGGTTGGAGAAAGATACTCAGGAATTAAATGCTAAGAGAGAAAGAATTGCCACTGAAACAGAAAAAGCTCTACAAGCTAAAAAAACAGCTGAAACAGCTAAAGATAATGCTAAAGCAAGAAGTGAAAGCACATTAAAAGAATTGGAAGAGTTAAAAAAGAATATGCCAAGAATTCAAGAATTACTAAAGGAAAAGAGAAGAGCACAAGAAGCTTTAGAAGCAGAAATGACAAACTTAACTTCCATTAATTCAGACAAAGAAGCTATAGATGCAGAAACAGAGGAATATAATGCTCAAACAGGTAGGGCTCTAGAAGAACTAAGAAGGATGCAAGCTATTTTAAAGGGTGAAGAACCAGATGAACCTGCACCAAAATATAGTTTGCCAAAGGGCGCACATAGATAGTGCGTTCTTTTTTTTTGTTTTTTTCATATACTTTACTGAGGTTTTAGATATGAAGAATACTCTTTTTTATTACTACGGACTTACCCCGGAAAAAATAATTAAAAAAGATAATTATTATTGCTTTTATCTTGATAATTACATCTATTATCTATATAAAGTAAATAAGCCATTAGAATATATAAATGAATTAATCATTCTTCTTAGAAATGTTTATAATAATAGTTTTATGATGATTATCTTTAATATAAATAAAGAAGCTTTAAGTATAATAAATAATCACTATTATATTCTTTTAAGAGCAGCTAAAAATAACAGATTTAATATTAATGACATTTACAATCCAACATATTGTCCAAAAGAAGCATCTAATCTAAAACTATTAAATCATAGTAGTTGGAATAATCTTTGGAGTAGTAAGATAGATTATTTTGAATATCAAAAAGACTATATAAAAATAAAATATAAAACCCTCTATCAGACTCTAGATTATTTTATAGGTCTAGGAGAAAATGCTATAAGCTATTTTAATGCTACTAACAGCTATCTAACCAAAGAATTTAATGACACTTTAGTCTTATCAAGAAGAAGAGTAAATCTCTCTAATTTAAGCTTCTATAACCCTTTAAACATCGTTATAGATAATAAAGCAAGAGATAGTGCAGAATATCTTAAATATCTCTTTATAACAGATGATTATACATATGATTTTCTAGATGAGTTTTTGACTAATCTAAATTATAGTACTTATCAATATGGCTTATTAATAGCAAGACTTCTTTTTCCAAGTCATTACTTTGATATCTACGAGAAGATAATAAATGAGACTCTAAAAGAAAAAGAGATTATCAATGTATTAAAGAGAACAGATGAATATGAAAAGTTTTTAAGATATATTTATAATTTTATTAATAAAAAAAAGCCTATTCTAAAAATAGACTGGTTAGAAGCTAATTAACATTTCTTACTTCTTTAACTTCAGGTACTTCATTCATAATCATCTGTTCAATACCATCTTTTAAAGTAACATCTAAGAAAGCACAATCTTGACATGCGCCACCTAGTTTAACATAGACAATACCATCTTCAAATTTAATATATTCTAAAGCCCCACCATCACTAATTAAAAAAGGCTTTAACTCATCAATAATACTCTTAATTTTATCTTCGACATTTTCCATTTAAATCACTCGTTCCTTTCAATATCATAATTATAGACATTTTTATAAATATTGTAAAGGTTGTAACGAAAGACTTTTTTTGCTATAATACACCTAGAGGTTAAGTGTATGGTAAAAGAATATAAAGAAGGTTCCATAGTTGTTGGAACAGTTACAGGTATAAAAGATTATGGTATTTTTGTAAAATTAGATAATAATAACAGTGGACTTGTTCATATATCAGAAATTGGTAATCACTATATAGAAGATTTAAATAAATATGCTACTGCTAATGAACTGATAAGAGTAAGAATCGTGAGTAAGAGTAGTGATAATATGTATAAGTTAAGCATAAAAAATGTTGATTATAGAATAACTAAAAAGCATGGCAGTAGAATAAAAGAAACAGAAAGTGGTTTTAAAAATTTGGCCTTACATCTTGACTATTGGGTAATAAAAGAACTAGAAAGTTTAAAAAAATGAAAAAATATGCAAAAATTATTGACAATCTCATAATTAACTGGTATATTTAATCATGTCAAACGTTTTTTGGGCGATTAGCTCAGTTGGTTAGAGCACTTGCCTTACAAGCAAGGGGTCA
>CAMMKE010000075.1 GCA_946497375.1 uncultured Mycoplasmatota bacterium | reverse complement strand
GGGATAATATGTCTATTAGTAAAGAAGAAATAGTAAAAGAAAAGAAGAAGTTACATGATGTTTTAGAAAAACTTGATAAAGAGATTAATGAAGCTAGTAGTGATTTGTTTTTAAAGGAAGAAGAGCTTATTAATTTTAGAAAGCTTAATTATCAAGATAAATCATCTTTTGATAAAGCAGAGTTTAATCAAGTCATGAGTGCTGATGAATTAGAGGCTTTAAGAGTACTTAGTAAAAGAAAATATTATAAGTCTTTAATTAATATTAAAGATAAACCTTATTTTGCATCATTCCTTTATAAAGATAATGAAGGTAATACTTACGATATTTATATGGCTTTAACATATCTAAAAGATGAGAATTATGACAATATTCTTTATGACTGGCGTAGTCCTATTTGCAGTTTGTTTTATGATTATGAAGTAGGTCCTTGTAAATATAGAGTAGATGACTATATTCATGAGGGAAGTCTTTTAAGAAAAAGACAATATATAATAGAGAAGAGAAAGCTTATAAATGTTTTTGATAATTCTCTAAATATAGATGATGAATTATTACAAAAAGTAATCGCTACAACTGATAATGAAAAGATGAAAAACATAGTTAATACTATCCAAGCAGAACAGAATAAGATAATTCGTAACTTAGATGACCATAATCTAATTGTACAAGGTATTGCAGGAAGTGGTAAAACATCTGTGGCCTTACATCGTATCGCTTTCCTTCTATATAGAATTAATAATTTAAGTTCTAATAATGTTTTAATCTTTTCACCTAATAAGATATTTTCAGAGTATATTTCCAATGTCTTACCGGAATTAGGAGAAGCGAACACTCTTGAGACAACCTTTAGTGATTACTTAAGTTATTTCTTAAAAGAGTATAAAAATATAGAGAGTTTTCCTTCATTTATTAGTAAGTATTATAAAGGTGATAAGAGTGATGTAGATATTATTAAATATAAACAGAGTAAAGAGATTATTAAAGACTTAGATAATTATATTAGTGCTTTTATAAAGAACTTTAAAGTTATTAATGATATAGAACTAGATAAGATAAATGAAGTGAGTAGGGATGAGTTAAACTATTTACTTAAAGATAAATATAGTAGATTCCCTTTAGTAGAAAGAATTGATGAAGCTGCTAAATATTTATCATTAAAGTATTATGGAACACCAGGTAAGAGAAAGGCTCCTATTAGAAAATTAATTAAAGAAAATATTAATATATCTTTAAATATAAAAGATATTTATAAAGACTTCTTTAAGAGTAATTATGCTAAATATAAGTTAGAAATTAAAAATACCAAAGTAATAGGTTATGATGATGCTTTACTTATCTCATATTTAAAAGGTAAATTATTTGGTTTTCCTTATAATAATTATATTAAACAAGTAGTTATTGATGAAGCCCAGGACTATAATTATTTACAATATGTAATTATTAAAGAGATGTTTAAAAAAGCAGATTTTACCATATTAGGTGATGTTAATCAAAATATTAATCCTTATTATAAATATGATACTTTAGAAGAGTTAAAAGAGATATTTAGTGATAGTAATTACTTAGAGTTATTAAAGACTTATAGGTCTACTAAAGAGATAATAGAATATACTAATAAAATATTAAATTTAGATTATGTTAATGCTATTAAGAAGAGTAATAATAAGGATGTTCTTATTAGAAAACCTAAAGATATTAAAGAGGCATTACTTACTGATATAAATACTCTAACTAATACATATAAGTCCCTTGCTATCATCACTAAAGAAGATAGGGAAGCAGAAGATATCTATGATTTACTAAAAGATGATTTAAATATTAGTTTATTAACTGAAGAGTCTAAAGCATTTATTAAAGATTTAGTAGTAGTTCCTAGTTATATTGCGAAAGGCCTAGAGTTTGATAGTGTTATTATAATAGATACTGATGAGACCTTTAAGAAGAATAAATACCTTTATTATGTCGCTTGTACAAGAGCAAGAGAGGAGCTTATTATCTATGAGTAAGATATATTTAGATAAATTGGGTTATGAGAATTATTTAAAGAGTCTTGAAGATATAAAAAAAGAAATAGATGAAAATGCTAAACTTATGAGTTTATATGTAAATGATGATGCTTATGGAGATGGATGGCATGATAACTTTGCTTATGAAGAGACAATGCATAAGGAAGCCGAGTTATTTCAAAAATATAATAAAAAGAAAAGCATGTTAAAAGATATAGTTATAATAGATAAGGAATCTAATGGCACAGTTAGTCTTAATATGAAAGTAGAGTTATTATTTATAGATGATGAGACAGTTGAAGAATATATACTAACTGGTGATATTAATAGTAATATTGATGATAATAGTATTACAATAAATAGTCCTTTAGGTTCTGCAATTTATGGTAAAAGAGTAGGAGATAAGGTTTGTTATAAAGTAAGAGATAATACTTATAATGTGGAGATATTAGGAATAGAAGCTTGTAGTTGAATAAATTCCTTTATTTTTCAACATTTTATCAACAAAGGAATTTATTCTAAAGAAGTGGATGCCCGAGCATTAATCCCAGGTATGATATCCACTTCTTCTACAAATAATATACATTAATATTAGTTAATAATCAATAATTTTAATGCATAAACTTAATTTTTTTGATACTATATTAATGGGTGAAATTTATGGAGAAAATATTAATTGTAGAAGATGATGAAACTTTAAGAGACGAGTTATCTAATTTACTATCTAATTCAGGTTATGAAGTATTAGTGTTAACAGACTTTAAAAACAGTAAAGAAGAGATTATTAAATTAAATCCTGATTTAATTCTTTTAGATATAAATATTCCTTATCTAAATGGAGAGGTATTACTTAAAAGCCTTCGTGATGATAAAGTAAATACTCCTGTTATTATGCTAACTAGTAGTAATAAAACAATTGACGAAGTACTATCTATTAGTTATGGAGCGGATGATTATATTACTAAACCATATAATCCTACAATACTGTTACTTAGAATTAATAATATCTTTAAGAGAATGAAGAAAAGTTTTGATTACTTAGAATATGATGATTTAAAGATTTATCCTAATAAAGGAATTGTTGTTAAAGATGAGGAAGAATTTTACTTAACTAAGAATGAGATGTTAATCTTTACTTATCTTTTAAATAATAGAGGTAGTATTGTAAATCGCGATGATTTAATGAGTTATTTATGGAATAGTGATCTTTATATAAATGATAATGCTTTGACAGTTAATATTAGTAGATTAAGAGGAAAACTTTATGATATGGGATACAAAGATGCTATTATTACAAGAAAGGGAGAAGGTTATTTATTAAAATGAAACTAGGTACTTATTTAAAAGATAAACTTTATGCTTTTTTAATCTTTACTATTTATATAATCATATTAATACTATTCTTAATCGCTTTAAAACTAACTAGCAGTATAATTATTTTCATTACTGCTTTTACTGTTGCTGTCTTTTTTATTATATTATTTTATGATTACTTTAGAAAAAGAAAGTTTTATGAGGAATTACTTGATAAGTTATATTCTTTAGATAAAAAATATCTTTTAATAGAGATGTTACTTGAGCCTAATTTTTTAGAAGGTAAGATACTTTATGATGTTTTAGATGAAGTTAATAAGAATGAACATGATTTAATAAGTAAGCTAAAAAAGAGGCAGGACGACTTTAAAGAATATATAGAGTTATGGATCCATGAAGTTAAACTTCCCCTTGCTAGCCTTACTTTAATAAATAGAAAAGATAAAAGTACTTTAAGAGTGTTAAAGGAATTAGAAGACTACGTAGAACAAATTCTTTATTACGTAAGATGTGAAAATGCTAATAATGATTATTTAATTAAAGAGTGGAGTCTTGATACTATTATTAAAAATGTAGCTTTAAGAAATAAAGATGATCTACTTGCTTTAAATATCGACTTTAAAGTTAATAATTGTAATTTAAAAGTCTTAACTGATTCTAAATGGTTAGAGTTTATTATTAATCAAATTGTTAGTAATAGTATTAAGTATAAAAAAGATAAAGATTCTTCTTTAGAAATAACTGGAAAAGACTATAAAGATTATATTACTATTACAATTTATGACAATGGTAAAGGTATTAGTAAAAGTGATTTACCAAGAGTTTTTAATAAGACTTTTACAGGTGCTAATGGAAGAAGTGCTAGTTCTAAATCTACAGGTATGGGACTTTATTTATGTAGAGAGTTATGTAATAAGTTAGGTCATAAAATAGAGATTGATTCTATGAAGGATGAATATACTAAAGTTACTATTACCATTTATAAGAAAGATTTTTATAATGTATCTTAGCCTAAAAAACTTTAGTCTACAGCTTTTACAAAACTATTGATAATTGTTTCGTATTGTATTAATATATAATAAAAAATGTTTCTGAAGGTGATTATATGTCTTGTATTCAAATGGAAAATATTAATGAAATTAATTATTTGAAAAGTGTATTAGATAGAACGAAAGTATATGGTATTGATGTTAGTAACTATTATAATGAATTAGACACTATAATTGATAATTATGAAAAACATAAAAAAAGTGAGTTAAATATACCTGAAGATAAGTTACATTTAACTGTTAATGTTGATAGCGAATATGAGCTAAGTATTAACCTTAATTTTCTTTCTATTAAGCTAAATTGGTGTGCATTATTTTTATCTCTTATGGATATAACTGAAAATTGGGATTTAGATATCAATATA
>CAMMKE010000074.1 GCA_946497375.1 uncultured Mycoplasmatota bacterium | reverse complement strand
AAAGTAAGAATTTTTTAAAAAAACTAATGTAAATAAATTGTAAATTGTATTTGATAAAAAAATAAAGTAAAATAAATATGTAAGTGTTATCCACTTGGTGGATAACGCCTGCGTTTTTTTCTGCAGACGTTATGCTTTTTGAGCTAACGTCTTTTCTTCTAGCATAATTTTAGAAGTACTAAAATCAGTAGAATTATTATAATGTATAAGGTCTTTTTTTCCTCATGCATTTACATCACCTACTTTCATAAAACCCCCTGAATAAATTCAAGTAGTTATTACTACTCATAAATGAAGCAGGCGCTACCACCAAATAAGATAACAGCTTCTATTATGAATGATTGTACTAAAAAAAGCAAGAAAAACCGTTCGACAAAATTCGACACTAACTTAAGTTTTTTATTTTCATTTTAGTTCTTTATCATATATAATAGTTATAGAGGTTTATTATGAAATTAGTGAAAGTAATTTTATTATTAATTATATTTTTGCCGATAAGTGTTTCAGCTTATACAAAAGCTGTAGTGGATATTACAAAGATGAGTATTAGTGATTTAGCTGATGCTTTAGATAAGGGATATTTAACTAGTGAATTATTAGTTACTTTGTATTTAGAAAGAATTGATGCTTATAATAGTGAGTTTAATGCGATAAGAGAGATTAACAAAAATGCTTTAGAAGAAGCACGAGAATTGGATTTAGAGCGAGCTTACGGAAATGTTCGGAGTGCTCTTCATGGTATTCCAATAGTTGTTAAAACAAATATCGATGTGGAAGGTCTTGCTACTACAGCTGGGTCTTTAGCTTTAAGTGATAATTATCCAATAGAAGATGCTTTAGTTATCAAGAGACTTAAAGAAGCGGGTGCTATAATTCTAGCTAGTACTAATATGAGTGAGTTTGCTTTTGCAGCTGGTAATTCTTTTAGTAGTTATGGGCAAGTAAGAAATGCTTTTAATACTAGTTATACACCATATGGTTCTAGTGGAGGTAGTGCTGTTGCGGTTGCGACTTCGATGGCGGCAGCTAGTTTAGGTACTGATACCAACTCATCAGTGCGCATTCCAGCATCAGCAGCGGGATTAGTAGGTATGCGTCCAAGTGTGGGGCTTATTAGTAGTGATGGCATAATTCCTTATGATGTTACGAGAGATACGGTAGGTGTAATATCCAAAACGGTAGAAGATAATGCTTTATTGTTAAGCGCTATTAATGAAAATAATGAAAGTTATAGTTTAAATAAAACTTCTTTAGATGGTGTTAGAATAGGAGTTATTGATAGTTATTTAAATGGGAGTGATAGTTCTATTCGGGTGAATCAAGCTACAGATGAGGATATTAAAACTTTAGCTAATGAAAAAATTCAGTTATTAGAAGATATGGGTGCCGAATTAGTATCTATTTCTGAGTTGCTTAATTCTTATTATTATAATTTAGCAAATACTTCTATGAGTGGGGGAAGTTTTTGTGATGGATTTAATAGTTATATAAATGGTACAGTAGGAAGTATTAGAAGTTTTCAGGATTTAGTTATGGCTAGTGGTAAAATTTATAGTTTAGATGGATATTTAGAAGAATGTAGTGGTATGTGGACTTATGATAATGATGCAACTAAAAAAGAGATATTTGAAAATTATATTTTAAGTGTGTTTGAAGAATATGATTTAGATTTGCTTGTTTATCCGACAACTAAAAATAAAGTTTTTCCACTTAGTAGCAGTAGCACTTTAAATGCTCCGGGAAGTTTTTTAGGTAGTGTCATAGGTTATCCATCTATTACGGTAAATATGGGATATATTGATGGGTTTCCGTATGGACTGGAATTCTTTAGTTTGAAAAATGAAGAAGAATTGATTTATCAAGTGAGTTACTTATTTGAACAAGAAAGTAATTTAGCTATTGTAAATAGTAGTCTTACTCCTTCTTTATATGAAATACCAGATTATATAGAAGTTTTAAAATATTATTATGAACAAGATAATAGTACTTTGAAAGAAGAGACAAAAGAATATTTTCTTAATTATAGCCAAAATAGTGAAGCAGAGAATGAAATAGAAGCACAAAATTTAATTGATAAATATCAAGAAAGGGAACTTTTAAGAGAACATCAAGAAGACTGTTCTATTACTTTTGTGATTCTTTTATTATTATTAGTTGTAAGTTTTGGCTTATTTGGGATTATTTATTATTGCTTGGGTAAGAAAATTAAAGCTTTTTATTTCAAATTAAGAAAATAGGATAGGCAAAGAAAGAAATTTTTGGTACAATAAAAATATATTATATTAGAAGAGGTGTGTAGTGATGAATAATAAACAAAATTTTATGGAAGATGATCTTAATCAAATAGTAGTTCCAACTACAGAAGTAGTAAAGCCTAAAAAGAGGGGAAAAGTAATACTTATTATAGTGTTACTTGTTATTGCCGTAGCAGTTGGCCTATATTTTGGCTATCAGAAATTAGCTGTTAATCCTAAGAGTGTGTTTACAAATGCGATAAATGGTACTTATGAACTAGTAGATGGATATTTAAATGAAAACTTAAATAGGACATTTTCGCTTAATCCGATGGAAGAAGCTTTTGTTTTAAATGCTGAGATCGAAATCGGAGGTATGGGTGAAGATGTGGAAGCTTTCGATGGTTATCAGTTTGATTTAGCTTTGGGAGTGGATTATCCAAGTGAAATACTTAATTTAGATTTAGATGCTAGTTATAATAATGAAGCACTTGTAAGTTTATTTTTATCTTATCTAAATGGTAGAGCGTATTTAGATAGTGATGATATTTATGATAGAGTACTAGATTTAGGAGAAGCTAGTATTGATGGTAGTATTTTTACGATTCAGGATTATGATGTTGATATAAATTATGATAATCTTCATGTTATTTTATCGGAAATGAAAGATATATTTATTAATTCTTTAGATGAGGATAAGTTTCGGACAGATAATGAGGCTATAACTATTAATGATAGAAATATTGATAGCAAGAAAATTACTTATGTTTTAGATAAAAGTAACTTGGAACGTACAATAGAATATGTACAAAGAGAAATGGCTAATAATAATGAGTTACTTACGGCATTATCCAATATTAGTGGGGCATCTACTAGTGATATCCAAGAATTATTAAAAGAAGAAATTGATTTAAGTGAAGCCCCATATATGGAACTTAATTTGTATGTTAATGCGGGAAATCATATTATTGCTGGTAGTTTAGTAGTAGAAAAAGATAGCGTTATGCGCTTTACTTATCAAAGTGAAGTATTTAATATGATTATTGGTGATGAAGATACTAATTTTGATATTGCTTATCAAGATAATACTTTAACAATAAGTTATAATGAAATGGATGAAGAAATATTAAATCTTACTTATACTAAAGAAGATGACCAATCAAGAGTAGAGGTAACAACTAGTAGTTATGGGGAAGACTATACTTTTATTTTAGATATTAGTAATATAAAGGAAAGTAAAAATGAAATGTCTTTTGATATTGGTATGAGTTATGCTGTAGATAGTTATGGAACAGAAAATATTATTGACTTAGATGGAAGTATTCAAATGGGTAAAGGCTCTTTAAATAGTCTTGATGTAACTAATAGTGTAGATGTAGATACTTTAACAGAAGAAGAGCAAAATGTTATTATGGAAAATGTTATGAGTATACTTGAACGTTTTGGTATTAGTGAAGATGTAACATTATAGTGGGTGTCCTAAATTGGGACATCTTTTCTATTGGGAAAAGGATAGACTTTCTTAATGGATTTTGATAAAATTAAAATTAATACAGGAGGAAATATGAAACAAGATATTTATATGAAAATGAGTAATCATAATGAAAATTTAAGTCGTTATGCATGTTTGGATAAAGAGGCTATATATTTAAGGCCAAATCATGATGATATAAGAACGCCTTTTTTTAGGGATATTGATCGTATTATTTATTCACTTGCTTTTATTCGTTATCAAGATAAAACTCAAGTTTTTTCTAATACAATTCATGATCATGTAGCTAAAAGAATGATTCATGTGCAATTTGTAAGTAAGATAGCTAGAACAATTGGAAGAGCTTTAGGATTAAATGAAGATTTGATTGAGGCTGCGGCTTTAGGACATGATTTAGGGCATGTGCCGTTTGGACATCAGGGTGAATATATTTTAAATGATATCAGTTTGAGTCATGGGGAAGGATATTTTAATCATAATATTGAAAGTGTTAGAAACTTGATGTGTTTAGAAAATTATGGCAAAGGAATCAATATTACGGTGCAAGTATTAGATGCAATAATGTGTCATAATGGGGAATTTGCTTTAGGAGAGTATCACCCAAGAAAAAAGACTAAGGAAGAGTTTTTAGAGGAATATGAAGAAAGCTATAAAGATAAAGAGATTCTTTTAAAAATGAAGCCTATGACATTAGAAGGATGTGTTGTAAGGGTAAGTGATTTAATAGCTTACTTAGGACGAGATATAGATGATGCAGTAAGATTACATGTTTTAAATAGAGAAGAAATACCTGATGATATTACCGATGTACTTGGAAGTACGACAAAAGAAATTGTTAATACTTGTATTTTAGATATTATTAATAATAGTTATGGAAAAGATTATATTAAATTAAGTGATGAAGTATTTAAAGCTATAGAAAATTTAAAAAGATTTAATTATGAGCATATTTATAATAAAGCGATGAGTAAGGAAGAAAAAGAAGAGTTAAGAAGAAAATTTGTGTGTTTATTTGATACTTATTTGCATGATTTAAAAATAAATAATTTAAATTCACCAATTATTAATTCTTATTTAGAAAATATGAGTGATGATTATAAAAATAATACCACTCATGAAAGAATGGTTATTGATTATATAGCAGGTATGACTGATGATTTCTTTTTAAGAGAATATGATAGAATAGAAAAAAATGATCCTATAAATATTTAGGGTCATTTATTTTGCCTAAAAGATAATCAGCACTAATTTTATATTTTTTACAAATGGTGTATAAGAAGGGAGT
>CAMMKE010000073.1 GCA_946497375.1 uncultured Mycoplasmatota bacterium | reverse complement strand
CAAATAACAATTTAACTCAATTATTATTATCATTCGTGTCCTGTAATATGAAATAAAGGACACAAAATTAAGCACATAAAAAGAGGCATTATTTGCCTCTTTAAATTGCACTAATTTCCATCAATTGAGCCATTAAAGTAAGTTTCCAGAATCTTCTCAGGTGCGTTACTAATTCTCTGATCCTCATGTATATAAATAGTAGTGGTATTAACGTCAGAGTGTCGAGCAAAGATTTGAGTCTTTAGAAGATCATTATCACTTGCCTTAGTAAGAGAAGTAATAGCGGTATGTCTCAAACTATGTGGGGTAACACGCTTATTTTTACAATTGTTATCAATAAGCATCTTAGTAATCAATCTCCTAATGCTACGCGTTGTTAGTCTCGTACCAAACTTATTATGTGCTAGTCCTATAAATAGTGGATCCGACATCTTATAAGCGCCACGTGCCATCAAATAATCATTAAGAGCTTCCATAACAGTAGAACATAATACAACAAATGTATTCTTCTCATTTTGAAATTTACCTTGAAGGTAAAGAATATGTTCACCATCCCTTATACTTATATCTTCCACATTAGCACGTGTTAGTTCTATCTCTCTAAGCCCGTTACGCAAACACAATTCGTAAATTGCATAATCTCTCTTTTCTTGTAGAGTACCTCTTCCAATATTACTTTGAATAGTAAGTGCTTGTTCCTTTGTTAAAGGTAACTTCTTATGTGTCTTACTTTGTTTAACACTCTTAATTGTACTCATAACATTAGGAATACCTAAGGTCTCTAAATACTTAAATAAAGAACGTACACCAGCTAAATATGCATTTACAGTAGAAGCTGAAGGATAAGTAGCAATTAAATGCTTCTTATAATTCAACATAACCTGTCTATTGACCGACTCAATATTATTTACTTGTAACCATTTAAGAAAATACTTAATACCGGATAAGTAACTATCTCTTGTACCATCGTGAACATCTAAAGCATTGGCATAATCTTTAACAATCATATTAGTAGATAGAATAGGATCAATATCTTTTCTATCATCATAAACAGCAATACTACAATCAACCACATTGCATCACCTCATTGTTGTTTTAACGTGTCCTATAATAAAAGTCAACTAATTAGAAACTATTAAACAAAATAAAAGACAGACATAGTTGTCTATCCTATTTAGTAAGATCCACTGGACTCCACCTCACAACAAACGAATCTCCTGTTTCCTCGTAGCTTAACTTTGAATACATATTAAGACCATAATGTTCATCAAAAATGCATAAGAGCATCTGAGAATCACTTTTAATCTTAAAATCATCATTATACTCAATTGTTAATGAATTAATTCCATTTCTATAAAGTAAATGATCCATAATATTATCCCCAAGCACTTGCTTTATATAAGGTAAATCGATTGAAATAAATCCTTCATAAAACATAAACGCTTTCTTAAAAACTGGATCATGAAATATATCACACATGCGTCTAGTAAAACTAAGATCAAAATCATTAATATGGTCAATTGCAATAAAAATAGTTTCACCATTATTAAACTTAATTTGTATGTTCTTCACATCATAATATATATTATCACTTATATTAGAAAGTTTAAATGCATTCATACATACTCCTAACTAACTATGTTAATATATAAATTAAAGAAAAAAGATAGCTAATACTATCTTAATCAATTAACTCACCAAATATTTGGTTATAATCATCAATAAGAGCAACTAAAATAGCAGTTGCAATTGCTATCCTTACCAAGTACAATTTCCAAATATATCATCTATGGCATTTGTCCATCCATAACCACGAGATTCACATATTTGCTTTGCTTTCTCTCTAGTTCTATTTTTCCATGCAATTTCATCTGCATCATATTTTGCCTTGCCACCAGGATAGTTATTATCTATGCATTCATCATATGTTTTCCACACTTTACCATTTTCATCAATTGCCTCTGTTTCGGATATTAAAACACATAATGTATATGGATTATCACCCCCAAAGCAAGTACTCCCATAATTACACATTTCTGACTCTGAATAAAGAGCTTTGCATATCCCAGACTCATCAGTAGAATAACCAGCAACTCTATGATCACAATATTTCTTTAATGGATCAGACTTTGTTGGAGTATTATTATTTGGTTTCTCTTCTACATTATTATTAGTATTTGAATTATTATTTGTATTAGGATTTTGGGGAGGAGTAGTTGAATTAGTTTGTTTCTTGTTAACCTTTAAAATAAACTCCTCTTCAGCTTTATTATTACTAGAATCTATAGCAACATATTTTAAATTATATGAACCATCTTTATCAAAATTATATTTTCCCTCAACAGTTGATTTGATTTCTTCTTTAGAGTTATCGCTAACCTTAACACCTTTTAATAAATCAATTTTAGTACCAACAGTAGTAGTTAATTCCTTGTTAAACTCGATTACAGGTTTTGTAGTATCTACAATATTAATCTTAACATGTTGTTCTTTCTCCTGATTGTTATCTAAATACTTAATAACAAGTTCTTTTTCACCTAGAGTAGAAGTATCTACTATCTCATCATCACTTATAATCTTTACCTTATTATCATTATCTATTAAAGACAATAGGGATAGATCGCTATTAACTTCAAAATTTAAATCTTTCTTTAACACAACAGACTGAGAAGCCTCATATTGTTTGTCCTCTTCCTTTGTTACATCTTTATCATTTAATAGAATAACAGAGGTAGCAACAGCACTACCAATAATTACCACACTAATGATAATAGTTGCTGCAACATGTTGCTGAATCCAACCTAATATAATCTTAAACATAAAATCCCGTCCTTAACATACATTTAGTTATTAATTATTTTGCAATATTCATCATCTCTAGTAATACTCTTCCAGTCACTAATATCTTCATATATTGATTTTTCACTAGGCAAATCATCTATATCATTGCTCACAAAATCCAAAAAAACTCCATCTTCAGAAACTTTATAATAACTACTAGCCAAATATTGTCCAGAAATATAAATATAACCGCCCTCATAAACGTCAGATATTTCAACATTCTCAAAAGCTCCCACGTCATCACCAAGTGGTAAAATTTTTGCGTCCCAAGTATTAGCATAATAAATCTGAAATAAACGCCAATCGCTTTCACCATAACTTTGACGCACTAACATTTCATCTATACCATCACCAGTTATATCCTTAAAAGCATATTCATAATTGTGATGACAATATCTACTATATCTGTTAGCCATCTTTTCGAATGCAGGATATAATGAACTAAAGTCAAAATCATTTAAAGGATCTTCAATAGAAAAAACTTCATCACAATTCTTATCACTTTGACATTTCTTCCACTTATTATAATCTTTCACAGGTTCGTATGATGTATCTGTAAGTTCCAAATCAGAGTTAAGAGCCCAAATTTGGCCATCCTTAATTCTGTAATAGTTAGTATCCTTATAGTTAGAATCCCATTCGATTTTAACTTTACCATTATCTATGGTATAAACTCCTGTACCAAACTCAGAAATACCAAGTGTACCAAAACAATAACTATATTCTTTATTACATCTCTTATAAACATTATCAACACCATATTTTAATACAAGCTTTTCAAAATTATCTGCTTGATCTTGCTCATCTCGATCTATTCTTTGCTCTAACATGTAAACCTTACCGCTTTTATTAAACATAAGGTATCTATAAATAAAAGAATGTAGTTCTTCACCATAATTAAGATAAACTTCAGATGTCACCTTCTTATTAAATAAACCACCAAAATCTAATTTAGATGTATTATTGAATAAAAGGAATGTTACAACACCTACAACTGCGACACCTATAATAATCGTAACTACTAAATGGGTTTTAATCCAACCACCAATCACTCCAAATATTTTCACTTTACTCCAACTCCTTTATAATAAATCACTTAATTGTGTTAAAATGTCAATTCTTCCAGCCTTATCAAAATTAAGATCTAGAATCATATCATTCGGAAATTCTACATAATTACCATATCTAAGGTGGGAAGGACACTTGCTTTGGATATCATCCTTAGTTCTTAAAAGCTTAAATAACTTCGTTGGTACATCATCGTACTTAGATAGAAGTGCTTGTTTAATCCTTTCAAAACTAGACTTAGATGTATCAACCAAACTCTCTCCATCATCTTTAAGGAAACTATAATCAGTAACACCATCTTCTATTAGCTCAATATATTCATCATTATCATATAAAAGGTTGTATAATTCTTGAATTGCAACATTATAATTAATGTTATATACTTCAATCCTAGCTGCTATCTGATAGCCTGCACTGAAATAATTTTTAACTAAATCATCTGCTACGTCCATATGATTAACACGAAAAGCTGTAGCGATAGGTTTACGATTAGAAAAGTTTAAAAAGCAAGTAAATCCTTGATATGGTGTTCGCACATGCTGAGCCATACGTTCTTTAAAATCATCTGTTACACCAATCTTGGACAAATTTTTTAGATTTCCTTGAATGCAAGGATAAATATATATATACCCAGGTTTATGTTCAATTTTACTCATAAATATCAACCTCCAAGATAAGTATATCACAAATCTTCAAAAAGGTCTATGAACAGCAGACCAGAAATTCAACCTAATATTGAGATAATTATATTGGTGATACATATGGATGAAAACTATATTTACTATGTATTCGGCAAAAATCTTAAAAAGTATAGAAAACTAAAAGGACTAACTCAGGAACAACTAGCTGAAAGAAGTCTATATGCTATTAGTTTCATAAAAAACATTGAATCTGAAAAAGTATTTCAAACTTTTAGTGTAGGAACTGCTTATAAGTTCGCACAGGTACTAGAAATACCTTTAGGAAAATTATTTGAAGAACCCGAAGCTAGTGAAGAAACAGAAGAAATCGATTAAAAACTATTAGATACAGAAAAGGAAGAGAATTAACTCTTCCTTTTAAAGTGTGCTATAAAGTTTGTACGTGAATCATCAGTTGGCGTTAACGATTCAAAAAAGTAA
>CAMMKE010000072.1 GCA_946497375.1 uncultured Mycoplasmatota bacterium | reverse complement strand
TAGTTGACTTTGTAGAACTTGCCAAACGTTTACCTGAATATAAATTTATTTGGTTCGGTTCAAGTCCTATCGCTGCAGCGACTAGTGATGTAAAAAAAGCATTAAAAGAATCAAAAGACTTACCTAACATTAAGTTCCCAGGACACGTTCCTCAAGAAATGATAAGAGAAGCCCTAGGAGGCTGTGACTTATATTTATTCCCAACGTTTGAAGAGACTGAAGGTATACCAATCATTGAAGCCTGCGCAATGGAAACTAATACTATAATAAGAGATATCCCAATATTTAATTATCTAACAGATGGAGTTAATGTTTATAAAGCAAAAGATGTCAATGAATTTGAAAAGAAAATAAAAATGTTCTTAAATGGAGAATTAAAAAGTGTAAGTAAAGGTGCAAGAAAGATAGCAGAAGCTTGTGATATTAAAACTGTAGGTAGAAAGTTAAAAGAAGTATATGAAGAAGTGCTAGAGAAGTAATATTATATGGTGATAGAGAATGGATAGAAATGATATTTTAAGAAAAGTTAATATACTGCAAAAAATGTGGAAAGAAGGAGATCTCGGTGGTGAATTAATGCCTGAAGATGAAAATCCTCATTTAGATAAAAGCTCTCTAGAAAACTATCTTTATTTTACTCTTCCCATGGCTTTAAACTATCAAAGAAATTCTTATACCCTTTGGGAAAATGCAAACAAAACATATAAGGATAAAGAAACAAATTTTGTATTTAATCCTAAAGAAGTTTTAAATCATACTTTTGAAGAGGTTCAACAAGCTTTAGTTAAATATAAAGTAGCTCTTCAAAAAAATAAACAGACAGAAATATGGATTAAGTTATGTAAAACATTTGTGACTTTATTTGATGGAGATATTAGAAAATTATTTGATAGATTTGATAATGATGTAGTTAAAATTAAACACTATATTCAAAAAGAAAATAAATCATTATTTCCATATTTGTGCGGAACAAAGATTTGTAATTATTGGCTATATGTAATATGGCAATATACTGATAGAAATTATAAAAATATAGAAGCTCTTACAGTAGCACCTGATACTCATGTAATTAAGTCGACATATAAATTAGGGCTTATTAATGAAGAAGAGTTAGAAAAAAGCAACGTTCAAGAGATAGTTATTGAAAGATGGGATGAACTATTTAAAGGAACTAAGTATAAACCAATTGATATTCATACTCCTTTGTGGTTATGGAGTCGCAATGGATTTAAAACATTAGAAGATAAAAATAAATTATAGATATATGTTCTTATGTATATAAGAATAGTAAACATGTAAAAATAGATATTAATAATGTAGTAAGATAATAAAAAAGTCAGGTTTATAATCACCTGATTTTTTTAAACATTATATTCTCTTTCTTTTTCATTACTTATATTTAAAATAATACCAACTAAGATTAAGTAAGATAATAAACTACTACCACCATAACTAATAAAAGGTAAAGTAATTCCTGTAATAGGTAAGAGTCCTAAAGTCATACCAATATTTTGTACCTGTTGAAATACAAGCATACCAATAATACCTGCTAAAACAAATTTATCACGTGATGCTATTTTCTTAGTAGCCATATTAATTAATCTTGTATCAAAGAAAATAATAATTGCAATTAAAACTATCGCTCCTAAAAGTCCAAAGTTAGAAGCATAAACAGCAAAGATAAAGTCAGTTCCAGACTCTGGAAAATATATTGGTGTCTGATTAAATCCATGTCCAAATACTCCTGCAGAACCAATCGCTGCTAAAGCATTTTCTAGTTGTAATCCACTACCATTTTGCCAATCCAAAATCCTATCGAATCTATAGTATAAATCAGTACCAAAGATATTAACAAATAAATCTTCATTTAAGAAATAACATCCTAACACTAAACTAAGCATTATAGCAATTATAACTCCTAAAATAACAAACCATCTAAGCCTAATTCCTGATGTAAACATCATACAGAAATAAATTATAAAATAAATCATAACAGAGCCAGTATCAGGCTCTAAGAATGTTAAAACACTAGGAATTAACACAACTATTAAAGTCTTTATAATAAAGATAAACTCTTCTTTAATACTAGGATGGTCTGTTGTCTCTCTAAAATTAGATATCATCACAGCAAGGACTAACATAATAAAAATCTTCATAAACTCACTTGGCTGGAAACTACCAATATAAGGAATAACAAACCAACACTTACTATTATTTATCTCTGGTGCAAAGAGTAATAGAGATACTAGTAAAATATTTCCTATAATATAGAAGAACCAAGCATTCCTATAAAGATAATCATTTTTAAGTTTAAAAAGTATTACAATTATAACAACTCCTACTAAATACCATATCGCTTGTTTTAAAGCCAAGTTCCCATTATCAGGAGAAAGATAAGTCATCGCACTATATATAGTAGTAATACTTATAATAAAAAACAAGACAATAGGTATAACAATAGTTAAATCAATTTTCTGCCTTTTTCGCAAATCTATCACGTCCTTTCGCATCAAGTCATTACTATTATATCAAAAAATAGTACATTTTATTATATAAAATACATAAAATGTAACAGGAGGGAAAACTATGAAACAATTACCACCCATTTTTAAAGTGAGTAATAATATAAAAGATACTAATCAAAAATATTACTATGAGAAAGTAACTAATAAAATAAAACCTAAAGAAATTAAAAAAACTATTGATAATAACTTATCAATAGAAGAGAAAATAAATAAAATATTTAAGACTAAAGGCTATGCTTTTAATATTCCTGTCGAAATTACTTTCTCTAATAAAACTGTTAATACCTATCTAGCCTTAAAGAAAAATGATTCTATTATAACATTAGATAATGAAGTAATTCCCATATCGACAATTACTTCACTAGAAATAAAAAGCCCATCAGAATAAAGATGGACTTATTTTTTTTATTAAACACCACTTATAAAGACATCAGGTAAACATCTAATAGCAGAGACGCAATCTAGATTAATAGTAAAGAATGTACTAGTTAAAACATAAGGTTCACTACTACTACTAGTATCAGGGTTCTGTGCTAAAACTCTACAAGTACAACAATTACCTTCTAAGTTTTCAAGTCTAAAGATAGAAGAAGTTGAATTAACTGTTCCAAGAGTATAAGGAAAAGACCATAGTTCCCCAGTTGTACAATTATATAAGTTTATTGGTCTTGTGTTATAGCACACTAAACTAGGAGTAGGACCTAAATAAGGCTTATCACATCCAAATGTTTCGCAATCATCATCTTTAGCATTTTGTAAGCAAAGAATAGTCTCTAATATGGATGTTAAGCAACTTTTATCATCACACATAAATTATCCTCCTTTTATAAATTATCAATAATAATATCATCTAAACAACTAACAACACAGATACAATCTAAATTAATAGTTATAAACTCATTAGTAGCAAGATATGTTCTATTTATATCAGTAGTATCAGGATTAGGTCTTAAGATACGACATTTAACACAACAATCATCTACAGACTCCACTCTAAAAACAGATGAAGTATTAGTAGTTCCATTTAATGTATAAGTAGTACTAAAGATATTACCATTTCTAGTATAGAAAGTAACTGGTCTTGTATTAAAACAAATAATATTAGGACTACTTCCTAAATAAGGTCTAGTACAAGACTCATCAAAGCAATCACTACCTCCGGCATTTCTTTGTAATATATCAATGACCTTTAATAATTTACCTAAACAACAAGTATCTTTCTTTTCTTTCACTGTTTACACCACCTCTTATCTATTATCTAATATAGGTTATGAGACTAATAAATTTTTGTGTAGTTAATAACCTATAACTTCTATTATTAGTCTATGATACTTACTGCTTTTAATTTCCACTTTTATTTTTTTAAGTTATAGAGTATAATTGTTAATAGGTGATATAAAGATGAATTTATTAGATATTCAGTATATTATAATTATTGCCGTAATATTAATAATATTACTAGCAGTACTAAAAGCTAATAAGAAAGATGCTAATATTGATTTAAATAAACTAGTAGAGTATCTTGGTGGAAAAGATAATATTATCAGTACAGAATCTAAACTATCTAGGTTTATCGTAACACTAAAAGATACTTCTAAAGTTGATAAAGAATCAATCCAGAAATTAGGTGCTAAAGGTATAGTTGAGATTAATAATCAATTAAAGATTATCTTAGGACCTGAATCTAAACAATTAAAAAAATATATTGATGAGCTAAAATAGAGTTTTCTCTATTTTTTTCTTTACATTTAAAATTTTTACTTTATAATAAATAAACAAAAGAGGAGGAAATTATGGTAGAATCATCAAGTATGTTAGAAGTACTAAGAATCATTAGAAGATATGTAGAGAAAAAAACTATTAATATTGAAAAAGTTAATTTTGATATACTACTAAGTAACGATGAAAAGGTATTAAATGATATTATAGAAGAAAGTGATACTAAGAAGAGAGTTACTTTAATATATCTATATTCAAACGAAGCTTTTATGAGTGATAAAAATAAACATAAAGAAAGTTTAATTGAATATTTTAAAACTTTAGAGTTAAAAGATTTTCAGTTAAAAAAAGGTATTGAAGTAGCAACAAATGCAGATGTTTTAGCAAGAGAAGATGCTAAAGAAATAATAAGTTTAATAGTAAATGCTAAAGAAGACTATCAAGCATATCGTGGAAGTAATGTAGCAATAGATTCAGATATTTTAGCAAGAGAAGATGCTAAAGAAATAATAAGTTTAATAGTAAATGCTAAGGGTAGATCTCAAGCTGAATATGGAAGTGCTGTAGCAGAAAATGCAAGAGTTTTAGCAAGGGAAGATGCTAAAGAAATAATAAGTTTAATAGTAAATGCTAAAAGAGCCTGTCAAGCATATTGTGGAAGTGATGTAGCAATAGATTCAGATATTTTAGCAAGGGAAGATGCTAAAGAAATAATAAGTTTAATAGTAAATGCTAAAGAAGACTATCAAGTAGGCTATGGAAGTGCTGTAGCAAGAAATGCAAGAGTTTTAGCAAGAGAAGATGCTAAAGAAATAATAAGTTTAATAGTAAATGCTAAAGAAATTTATCGAGGACATTATGGAAGTGAAGTAGCAAGAAATGCAGATGTTTTAGCAAGAGAAGATTATAGAGAAATATTAGATTTAATAGTA
>CAMMKE010000071.1 GCA_946497375.1 uncultured Mycoplasmatota bacterium | reverse complement strand
TTTTTATTCTTTGTTCTATATCCAATTTTGCGATTTTTCCTATACAACAAAAAAATCAACCAGATTTTATTTTCTGATTGATTTTTGTATCAATTCTGTTCTATTAGTTCGAACAGAAACGTCGTTGGTGCACTTAGCTGGATTCGAACCAGCGGCCTCTCCCTTAGGAGGGGAGCGCTCTATCCACCTGAGCTATAAATGCATCTTTTGTAATTATACACTATATTTTTAAACTATGCAATAAATGTAATATAAATTTAATATTTCATTATTTTTTCGTGAACTCTTTATTTCCGTAGTTTCTAGTATTTCTGGCATTTTTCTCCATTTTTTTAGGATTATTGACACCTTTTATTTTTATTAGTACAATATGTTCATATTATTATAATTAATAGGAGGAGTTTACCTTGAAAACTAAACTATTTCGAAACTTTTTATTAGTACTTGCTGTATTAAGTATTTTACTGACTAGCATTGTTGGATTATTTTTAACAACTGAAAACAATATTTTAGCTGTTGATCTTAATAATCAAAATAATTTAACTAATCATGCTAATGTTACATTTGATGCATATTTCCAGGATTCTAGTGAAAATCCAATTCATTCAATTGTTGCTGATGTAAATCCTGAATACCCTTATCTATATTTAAATATTGGTGTTACTAATGGTACTTTAATTAATCCTACTGTTCAATTTTTGGATTTAAGCAATACTCCTAATATTAATTACACTTTGCCTTATAGTAATATCCAAAATGTTCAGTCTATTGATGAAACAAACCAAAAAATTGTGTTTAACAATATTGAAAATCTTACTTCAACACATCAGATTTCAAGAAGAGGATTACAAATTAGTACAAAAATTGGTGAATCTGTTGAACTTTCTAATTTAAACAAAGATACTAAGGTTTTATTTACCGCTGTTTATCAAGATGCTGATGGTAGTACTACCAATATTTCAAAAGAAATATATTTAAATGTTGGTTGGACTGGTAATATGACAATGGATTTAACTCAAAGAGCTACTAAATATGTTTCTAATAATGATGGTGGTGGTGCCTCTGTTACTTTGGAAACTACTGTATATGCTAAAATTGAAAGTACAGGAAAGCACAATATATTGCCTGTTAAGCAAACTAACATTGTTGTAGACGTACCTACTTATGAAGGTATTGCACCTATTGATGTTCAAGTTAGAGCAAATAAAACAGTAGCAACTAATGGTAAAGATGAATCTAATGTTGTTTTTGATAGTTCTAATTGGTCTTATGATTCTTCTTCTGGTAAGATTACTATAACTGTTACAAACCCAGAAAGTAATGGAGTTGTTGCTTCTAAAAGAGGTTCAGATGAGTATATTATAACTTATACCTATCCAAAAGAAGCATATGATTTAATTGATTTAACTGGTGTTGATATTTTAAATAAATTAACTGCTACAATGACTTTATATTCAAATGGTTCAACTATTGATATATCTAAGTCTATTGATGATACTATTACTTTAACAAATTATATTGGAAACAAAACTGGCTCAATATCAAAATCCCCATTATATGTTAATACAATGGGAGAACACTTAAATGATCTTTCTTATGGATATCTTTACACCATTTTTATGGAGGAACTAGGTAATATACATGCCTCTAGGATAGAATTTAATCAAACTAACTTTAACTCTGATACAACAGGCTATCCTTCATATATTTCAGGTGTTAACTATGTTCCTATTACAGAAGTTTTAGTTTCTGTTGATAGTTTTGCTGATTATCTAGGAGCTTCAGGATCTATTAAAATATATACTGCAGATAATACATTAATAGATACAATTACTACTTCAACACCTACTCGTGTTTTAAATTACGTTAATTATTACTCTGTTCCAATTCCAGAGAATGTTGGAAGAAGTAATGAAAAATTAATTTTAGAGACAAGTACACCTTTAGGTAGTTATCATACTTTACAGGTTTCTGTACAAAGAAAAATATGTTCTGATTTGCCTTATACTATCCCTGAATTACAGACTTTTAAAAATTTGTCAGAACTCGTAAAAACATATCATTCTTATACATCAGATCCTGGTAATTTTGTTGATGATGATGAGCCTTTGACTATTTCATACAATTTTAGTGAAACCTCTACTAATGCAACTTTAAGTATTGAGAACACAACTTTAGAACCTATAAGTGACTCTCAGCCTGTAACTATGAATATTGTATTAGACAATTCTAAGTTTACTACTGATTTATGGAGTAATCCTACTTTTGATATTGAACTTCCCGAATATATAACAGATATGTCTGATACTTTAAACATTGTAATACAAAGTAATCCTGATTTGACACTTGTAGAAAATAGTTTTCAAAAGAAAAAAATTGATAATAAAATACATCTTTTATTTAAATTAAATGGGACACAAAAAGCTATATATAATGCAAAAACTGTTATTCAATTAAAATTTGATGTTAATGTTGATAAATTTGCAACTACATCAACAAAAGATGTATATTTACGATATGCTAATGACCTTGTAACTGCTTATGATAATCCTGATACTTGGACATTCGATTCTAGCATATCTGAATGCGGTATATCAAATGCACAAATGGATTTTGTGGCTGACCCTACTCTTCTTTGTGTGTCAGAATTAAGTAACTTTAATGATAATAACGATGTCTTAGACTCAATAGATAATAATACTGCTCAAATTCCAGCTGAAGCTGCTGAGCCTAAAATGACTTTAATTGTACAAAACAATCATACTGTTCCTGTTTCTAATTTATGTGTTTTAGGTAGAATTCCATATACTAATAATAAATATATTCTATCTGATTCTGATTTAGGAACAAATATAAATACTATTTTAACCAGTGGCTTAGCTCAGTTATCAGGTGTTCCTGCTGAGAACATCACTATATACTACTCTGATAACTTAGATGCTACTAATGATGTAAGCTTACCAGAAAATAATTGGACAACTTCACCTAGTGATTTTTCTAACATTAAATCATATATGATAGTATTAAATAATTATGAATTAGCTGTTGGTGAACAAATTCGATTTGAATATAATTTTTCTATTCCTGAAGATGTTGCTTACGATAGTTCACTATTTGCGAATTTTGGAGCTTACTATACTTACAATAATATTGAAGCTTCTGCGGAATCTAATAAAATTGGATTATCTACTGAGGAAGGACCTATTTTAAGAGTTGTTAAAGAAAGTTCTGTTCAAAACGGTGCTACTGTTAAAGAAGGAGATATAATTACTTATACAATTACTGTTTATAATGATGGTTCTACGACTGCTAAAAATGTAGTGATTAAAGATACAATTCCTGAAAATACTACTTACATTGAATTAATCGAAGATGAGTATATTAAAAATCCTGATATAACAGTTATCAATTCTGATATTAAAGAAACATTAGCTCCTGGAGAAAGTTTCTCTGCTACATTTAAGGTTATGGTTAATGAAATAACTCAAGACGGTACTACTATTTCAAACACTGCTACCGTTTCTGCTGATGGTCTACCTGATACTTCTTCTAACACTGTAGGTATTACTGCTAATACTACTCCTGTTCTTGAACCTGATTTAAGAGTTGTTAAAGAAAGTTCTATTCAAGATGGTTCTACTGTTCAAGAAGGAGATATAATTACTTATACTATTACTGTTTACAATGATGGGGATGGCCCTGCTCATAATGTGGTAATTAAGGATACAGTTCCTGAAAATACTATTTATGTTGAATTTGATGGTACTGGATATATAGAAATGCCTAATATGTCAACTATTACTTCTAATGTTAGAGAAACATTAGAACCTGGTGATAACTTCTCTGTTTCATTTAGTGTTATGGTTGACGAAATAACTCAAGATGGTACTACTATTTCAAATACTGCTACTGCTTCTGCTGATGGCCTACCTGATACTTCTTCTAACACTGTAGGTATTACTGCTAATACTACTCCTGTTCTTGAGCCTGATTTAAGAGTTGTTAAAGAAAGTTCTATTCAAGATGGTGATATTGTTAAAGAAGGAGATATAATTACTTATACAATTACTGTTTACAATGATGGTGATGCTCCTGCCCATAATGTGGTAATTAAAGATACAGTTCCTGAAAACACTACTTATGTTGAATTAGATGGAGATGAATATGTTAGAGATCCTAATATTGAAACTATTACTTCTAGTGTTAGAGAAACATTAGAACCTGGCGAAAACTTCTCTATTTCATTCAGTGTTATGGTTGATGAGATAACTCAAGATGGTACTACTATTTCAAATACTGCTACTGCTTCTGCTGATGACCTTCCTGACACTTCTTCTAACACTGTAGGCATAACTGCTAATACTACTCCTGTTCTTGAGCCTGATTTAAGAGTTGTTAAAGAAAGTTCTATTCAAGATGGTGATATTGTTAAAGAAGGAGATATAATTACTTATACAATTACTGTTTACAATGATGGTGATGCTCCTGCCCATAATGTGGTAATTAAAGATACAGTTCCTGAAAACACTACTTATGTTGAATTAGATGGAGATGAATATGTTAGAGATCCTAATATTGAAACTATTACTTCTAGTGTTAGAGAAACATTAGAACCTGGCGAAAACTTCTCTATTTCATTCAGTGTTATGGTTGATGAGATAACTCAAGATGGTACTACTATTTCAAATACTGCTACTGTTTCTGCTGATGACCTTCCTGACACTTCTTCTAACACTGTAGGTATTACTGCTAATACTACTCCTGACCCTGACCCTGAACCAGAACCTGAGCCTGAGCCTGAGCCTGAACCTCCTGATGATACTACAAGTGATGATGAGATACCTAATACAGGTAATTATACAATATTAACAATTGCAATAGTTTTCGCTCTTGGATTATTAGTATTTAGTATTATAAAATATGTAAGACTTAAAATAGAATAAGCATAATAAAATCGAGTTTGAATATTCAAACTCGATTTTATCATGTATTATCTTTTTCTTGTGCCTCTTTTTTTATTTTGTTAGCTTTTCTTCTTATTCTAGTCATTGCTGTATCTACTGATTTAGTTTTACAATTTAATTTTTTTGCTATTTCTTCATATGATTTATTTTGTTGATAGTATTTTAAAACATTCCTTTCATGTTCACTTAAGTTTTCATTTATTGCTTTTTTTATATAACTAAAATATTCTTTTCTTGTTATTGAATCTG
>CAMMKE010000070.1 GCA_946497375.1 uncultured Mycoplasmatota bacterium | reverse complement strand
TGTGATAACTATATTGAGTTAAGTAAAGCTAATATGAATGATACTACTAAGAGTGTTTTACTTGATGTTTTAACAACAATACTTAAATTACTTCATCCATTTATGCCTTATGTAACAGAAGAAATTTATTCTATGTTACCATTTAAAGATAGTGAGTCTATTGTAATTAGTACTTATCCTAAGTATGATAGTGAGACTGTATTTAATGAGGAAATGGAAGAGATATCTAGAGTTATAGTTGATTTAAGAGAGATAAGAAATTTAAAAGCTACTAATGATATTAAGAAGAGTGATTTAGTAATGTTTAATACTAAAAGTGATTTAGAATATATTTATAAGTCACAATTAAAGATTACTGATGAATTAATAGTTAAAGAGCCTTTAGAAGATTATCAATCTATTAATTATAAATCTAGTTTGATTGATATTACTTATTTCTTTAAAAATGAAGTTAATAAAGAAGAATTACAAGAGAATATTAAGAAATTAAAAGACTCTATCGAAAGACGTAAGAAGTTACTTAGTAATGAAAATTATGTTAATAAAGCACCTAAAAATATAGTTGACCTTGATAGAGAAAAATTAAAAGAAGAAGAAGCTAAGCTTAAGTTATTAGAAGAACAATTGTAAAATGAAACAATTAATTAGAATAAGCTTTGATACACTTGTAAATAGTGTATTCTTCATTTTATTTTGTATAGTTTTAACTGTTTTAGTTGATGATAATATTTTGTCTATTTTTACATTGACATATCCAATTCAGTTGTTGCCTAGTATTTTAAAAACTGTATTTGCTACTGGTCCTAATATTTTGAAAGAAAAACATGGTAGGGATGATGATGTTTTCTCAGCTTTAACTGTTGGAATAATTATAACAGTATTGATTTTCTTTATATTACTGTTAAATATAGATAACTATATTAATTTTATGAATGGTAATTATATTGATAAAAAGGAGCTTGTTTCTTTCTTCATTATTGAAATATTTTTTCAAACAATATTAGGTTATATATTAACTATATTTTATTATAAATCAGATAATGAACTAGCTAATAAAGTTTCTCTTAGTTTTAATCTTATAAATCTTATTGTTATTATTTTAGCTGCCCTTATTTTTGATAATAATATATTAATTATTTTGACTACTACTATATTAATGAGTGTATATTTAATAATTTTATTATTTAAAGTCTATAAAAAATTTATTTTCAAATTTAATATTCTTGAATGGATAAAATATGATTTAGTTTCTTTGGTTGATGATTCTTTGCTGTTAGTTGGTTATTTATTTAGTTTGAGTAGCGCTATGATATATGGTGAACAATATAGTGCTGCATTAGCATTTTCTTCATTAATTACAGATATACAATGGGATATAAGTTATTCTATTTCTACTGTTGCAAAAATAAATATAAGTAAGAAAAAGTTTAATTATAAAGAACACTTAAAAAACTCTTATAAATTAATTGCAATTTTAATATTAAGTATTTTTGTAATGTTCATTATTGCTTATCCTATATATAAACCTGATTTATTAATAACTTTTAGTTATCTAATATTTCATATTATAGATTTTATTATTTATCCAGTTTATAGGACTAAAACTTGTTATTTACAATTGGAATATTCTATTATTAAAACAAACATAAAAAATTTAATTAATAAAGTTATTAGAGTTTTATTATCTTTATTAGTTACACCTTATGCTACAGTGATAGCTCAATTATGCTCTTCTTTGTATCAATACTTTTCAATGAATATTTTATTTTTAAAACATTATAAAATAAATAATAAGGGTAATGTTATTAACAGATAACAAAAATAATTAATTATAAATATTAAGAAATTAAAAGAAGAAGCTAAGCTTAAATTATTAGAAGAACAATTATAGGTTCTTCTTTTTCTGTATGTAAAATTTATAGTGACATTTATAGTGACATTTATAGTGACATCTAGTATAATTGTAATTGGAGGTGTTACTTAAATGATAGGATTGACAGAAGATAAAAGAACAGAATTTAAAATAAAACTTACAGACAATATTGAAAAAGAAGTAATTGCTTTTTTAAATACAGATGGTGGAAATATATTTATAGGTGTAGATGATAAAGGAAATATAAAAGGTTTAACAGGAAATTTAGATTTATTACAAAGAACGATAAAAGATAGAATAAAAGACAATATTATGCCATCAGCTTTAGGATTATTTGATGTTATATTAAACGAAAAAAATGGTAAAAAATATATTCAAATAATCGTTGCTAAAGGAAATGAAAGACCTTATTATTTAAGAGGGATGGGTATGACACCAGATAGTTGTTTTATTAGAATTGGTTCTTCAGTAGAGAGTATGAATCAAGAAGATATATTAAATTTATTTTCTAAACGTACAAGAAATTCTTTAAAAAATATTAAATCACCTAAACAAAATTTAGAATTTAAAACCTTAAAGATTTATTATCAAGAAAAAGTGTTTGAAGTAAATGATAATTTTTTAAAGAAACTTGACTTTTATAATGATAATAATGAATTTAATTATCTAGCTTACTTATTAGCAGATAATAATAATATTTCTGTTCAATTTGCTAAATATAAAGGCAATAACGTTTCTAATTTAATAGAAAATGAAGATTTTGGATTTTGTTCTTTAGTAAAAATAACTGATAACATTTTAAATAAAATAATATTAGAGAATAGAACTTACACTAAAATTGAATATAAAACTAGAAAAGAAATTAAGTTGTATGATTATAATGCAGTTAAAGAGTTGGTAACAAATGCTCTTGTTCATAATGACTGGTGTAACGGATATTCACCGAAGTTTGAATTATTTGATGATAAGTTAGTTATTTCATCAAATGGTGGTATTCAAGAAGGAGTCTCACAAGATGAATTTTTAGAAGGCTTTTCTAATCCTAGGAATCCTGAATTAATGAGAGTTTTTAGAGATTTAGGATTTGTTGAACAATTAGGAACTGGTATACAAAGAGTATTAAAAAGCTATGCTAAATCTATATTTAATTTTTTTCCAAATCACATAAGAGTTAGTATTCCTTTTAATGAAAATCAATTTAAAAAAGAAACAAGCAAATTAAAATATGAATCATATATATTTCTTAATCAACTTCAAAAATCAATTGTAAAATTAATTATGGATAGACCTAATATAACACAAGATGAATTAGCTAGGTTGCTTGATGTAAATAAAAGAACAATTATAAGAAATTTTAAAGTACTTATTGATAACAAATATATTGAAAGAATTGGTGCTAATAAAAATGGTTATTGGAAAATAACAGATAAGTTATTAGAAGAACAATTATAGGTTCTTCTTTTCTTCTAAATTCATCTTTACTTAAATAAAATGTAATGATAAAATTTAAGTATAGAAAGGATAGATATTATGAAAAAATATGGAAAAATAATTATTATTGTAGTAGGTATTCTTGTTGTAATTGCTTTACTTATCTTAATTTATTTTAAGACAACTTTTATTAGTAAAGATGACGTAAAGGATATTATCGCTGCTAATATGAATGCTAATGTAAATGATTTATATTTTGAAGATATTGATTTTGACTTTGATAAGGGTGTTTATGAAGTAGAAGTTTATTATCATAATGATGCTTATGAATATAAAGTTGATGCTAGAACTTCTACTGAAGGTGGAAGAATTATTTATACTGATTTTAAATATTTTACTAATGGTATAACTGATGATAATAGTAGTAATAACAATAATAATAACAGCAATAATTCTAGTACTAATGGTTCTACTAATAATGCAACTACTGCTAGTATAACTGTTGATGAAGCGAAAAATATTGCCCTTACTCATGCTAATTTAACTGAAGATGCTGTAAGTTTATTAAGAACAGAGCAAGAGTATGAAGATGGTGTTCTTGTTTATGAAATTGATTTTACTCATGGTGATTTTGAATATGACTATAAAATAAATGCTAATACTGGTGAGGTAGTTAGTTACGATAGAGATAGTATATATGATTAATTTTTAGCCATAATAGAAATAGGTGATTATATGAAAAATATTTCTATTTGGCAAGATACTGT
Organism: uncultured Mycoplasmatota bacterium; assembly: GCA_946497375.1. The sequence goes on along the minus strand of CAMMKE010000070.1, from coordinate 1,414 downwards.
TAATGATAGTGATAAGTATGAAGCTTTAAATGAAAATATAGATGTTGATATTTTAATAATTGGTGGAGGTATTACAGGATGTAGTACCTTTTATCAGTTTAAAGATGATAATAGAAAAATAGCTTTAGTTGAAAAAAATAGAATAGGTAGTGGAGCATCTAGTAGAAGTAGTGCCAAAATAACTTTTTTACAAGAAGATATTTATACTAAGCTTAATAATATCTTTGGAAGAGATAAAGCTTATCTTTATTATAGAGGAGAGAAGGAAGCTTTAAAGATAGTTAGTAATTTGATAGAAGAAGAGAAAATTGACTGTGATTTAAAGAAAAGCAAGTCTTATTTATATACATTAGATCCTTCTAATATTAAGAGAATAGAAAAAGAAAAGGAATTACTTTCATCTTTTGGAGAGAAGACTACTTCTATTAAGAAATTGCCTAATGGAATGAAAGTAGAGTCTGGGTTTTATGTAAATAATACTTATATTTTTCATCCTTTAAAATTTATAAAAGAAATAGTTAAAAAATCTATTAGCCTAAGTCATAGAGTATATGAAAATACTAAGATAATTAAAATAGAAAAAGAGGGAGACTATTTTAAATGCTATACTGAAGGTAATATTATAAAGACTAAAAAGATAATCTTAGCTCTTCATTATTCATACTTTTTATTACCTTATTTAATGCCTTTAAAGTGTTATTTAGAAAAGTCTTTCTTAGTGTGTTCAAGTGTTAATAATAGTTATGATTTTAATGCTATTAATATAGAGAAACCTTTAAAATCTATGAGGTATTATAATGATTATTTATTAACTGTATCATCATCTGCTAATCTAGCTTTTGCATCTAATAGTAAAAAGATGGTTAGTGATTTAGAGAATAATACTAATATTACTAATTATGATTACGTATGGAGTAATTATGATTTAATGACTTTAGATCATCTTCCTTTAATAGGTTTTATTGATGATAATTTAATACTATCTACTGGTTATAATACTTGGGGTAACTCTAATGGTATACTTGCAAGTGCGATAATAAAAGACTTAATTGATAATAAATATAATATTTATAAAGAGTTATTTGATCCTAGAAGAGCTTTTAATAAACAGAAGTTAATTAATTATCCAATAAATATCTTTAGTAATCTTTATAGTTTTATAGATAGTAAAGTTAATAAAGATAAATCTTTTTATAATGGTAATCCTAGATTTGCAAAAATAGATGGTAAGGCAGTTGCAATTTATAAAGATGATAAGGGTAGAGAACATATTGTTTATAATAAATGTCCTCATTTAGGATGTGGTTTGGTCTTTAATGAAGTAGAGAAGACTTGGGACTGTCCTTGTCATGGTTCTAGATTTGATTTAGATGGTAAATGTATTATGGGACCTAGTAATTATGATATTAGTTAT
>CAMMKE010000069.1 GCA_946497375.1 uncultured Mycoplasmatota bacterium | reverse complement strand
GCTTCATCATTAGCATTTAAGTTACCATAACGAATATTTTCTTTAATGGTATCACTATAAAGCCATGTATCTTGTAAAACCATACCAAAGAGGCTTCTTAAATCATCACGTTTCATATCTCTAATATCAACTCCATCTATTTTAATAGAACCAGAGTTAACATCATAAAATCTCATTAGCAATTTAACAATGGTTGTCTTACCTGCTCCAGTTGGTCCAACAATGGCAATCTTCCCGCCTTTATGCATTTTAGCACTAAAATCATTGATAATGATTTTATTTTTGTTATAACCAAACTTAACATCTTCAAAAGCAACTGTATTACCCATTTTTTCTAAATCATAGGTTACTTTCTTAACTTCTGGAACCTCTTCTTTTTCTTCTAAAAATTCAAATACTCTTTCAGCTGATGCAACCATTGATTGAATCATATTACCTATTTGAGCAATTTGAGCAAGTGGATTCATAAAGTTTCTAATATATTGTGTAAATGATAGAATATCACCTACTTCTATTTTATTTTGAATTACTAAATATCCTCCTAAAATAGAAATTAAAACATAGCCAATATTACCAATAAAGTTCATGATTGGATGCATCATACCAGAGAAAAATTGGGCACGCCATGAAGAATTATATAACTTTTCATTCGTTCTATCAAAGTCTTCAATAGTCTTTTCCTCACCATTAAATAATTTAATAACAGTATGTCCTGAATATGCTTCTTCAATTGTACCATTGATATTTCCTAAATACTTTTGTTGGTTCATGAAATATTTTTGAGAGTGTTTCATAATAAAGCTCATCATAAATAAGGCGATTGGTACTATTACTAATGTTACTAAAGTCATTAAAGGACTTATAGTTAACATCATAATGATAACACCAATTAATGTGGTAACAGAAGTTAATATCTGTGATATTGACTGATCTAAACTTTGTGATAAGGTATCTACATCATTTGTAACTCTTGATAATATTTCTCCTGTTGTTTTGCTTTCAAAATAAGATAGAGGCAATCTATGCATTTTATGAGAAATTTGTTCTCTTAAATTAAAGGTAACTTTTTGGTTTACTCCGCTCATAATAAAAGATTGTAAATATTGGAAGATAGCACTTATTATATATAGTGATAATAGAGTTAAAAGAATAGTTCCTACTTTAGAAAAATCAATACCATTAGTAGTTCCAGTTACTTTACCAACAAGACCATTAAATATTTCTGTTGTGGCTTGTCCTGATATTTTAGGTCCAATTATTGAGAATACTGCACTACAAACAGCAAAGATAATAACAAAAATTAAACTTATTTTATAAGTACCCAAATATTTAAGTAATTTCTTTAAAGTACCTTTAAAATCCTTTGCTTTGGCAGTTGTTTGCATTCCAGCTCTTCCATTAGGCATTTTCTAACTCCTCCTTTGTAAGTTGACTTTCTGCTATTTCACGATAGACTGAACAGTTTTTAAGTAAGTCTTTATGAGTACCAATACCAACTACTTTTCCTTCATCAAGTACTACTATTTGGTCTGCTTTTAAAATAGTATTAATACGTTGGGCAACAATAAAGATAGTTGAGTCTTTAGCATATTCATATAAGGCTTTTCTAAGTTCAAAATCAGTCTTAAAGTCAAGGGCAGAAAAACTATCATCAAAAATATAAATCTCTGGATTTTTAGCGATAGCACGAGCGATAGATAATCTTTGCTTTTGTCCACCGGATACATTAGTACCACCTTGACTAATAGGACTCTTATACCCTTCTTTTTTAGCTAAGATAAATTCTTCAGCTTGAGCGATACGCGCTGCTTCTATCATTCTTTCATCAGACATAGACTCATCACTATATTTAATATTAGATTCTATGGTACCTGAGAATAATACTCCTTTTTGAGGAACATAACCAATTCTTTCATGTAAGTCTTTCTGAGTAACATCTTTAACATTAATACCATCAACTAATATTTCTCCTTTAGTAACATCATAAAGTCTTGGTATTAAGTTAATTAAAGTTGATTTACCACTACCAGTAGAACCAATAAAGGCTGTTGTTGTTCCAGGTTTTGCCGTAAATGTTACATCGGTAATAACATCTTCATCACTATCAGGGTATCTAAAGCTAACATTCTTAAACTCAACTAAACCTTTAATCCTTTTACTATATGTTTTAGGCTTTTCTGGATCTTTAATTGATTCATCTGTTTCTAATACTTCCATAATACGGTTAGCAGAAACATTGGCACGTGGTAACATAATAGAAAACATTGATATCATTAAGAATGCCATAATTATTTGCATTGAGTATTGAATAAATGCTAACATATCTCCAACTTGTAATAAGCCTTCATCTATTTTATGAGCACTAGTCCAAATAATTAGAACAACAATACCATTCATAATAAACATCATACCTGGTAACATAAAGTTCATTACTCTATTAACAAAAAGGTTTGTTTTCTTTAAGTTAGTATTAGCTTTACTAAATCTTTCTTCTTCATATTTTTGATTAGAGAAAGCTCTAATTACGGGAATACCTGTAATAATTTCTCTTGTTACTTGGTTTAACTTATCAATAAGTTTTTGAACCTTTTTAAATTTAGGCATAGATAGAGCGAATAAAGTAAATATTAATGTTAAGACACAAACTATTCCTAACCAAATAATATAAGTCATTGATGGAGCGGTTTCTAAGACTTTACCAACTGCACCAATTGCAACTATTGGAGCATAAATAAATAGTCTTAAAGTCATAATAATCATCATTTGTACTTGTTGAATATCATTAGTACTTCTAGTAATTAATGATGATATACCTATTTCTTTATACTCTGCTGTTCCAAAGTTTAAGACTTTCTTAAATTCTTTCTTCCTAACACGTTTAGAAAGACCAGAACCTACTCTTGCACCTAATAATACAGTTAGTATTGTTGCTGTCACACTTATTAGAGATAGTCCTAACATCTTAAGACCAGTAATTATAATATAGTTAGTTTGAATAGCATCAGTATCAAGACCAACTTCAGCATATTCTACTTTTATAGCTGAAACTGCACTTTGACTTACAATACTATCTGGCATTGCAGAAAATTGCTCATTGATAGAATCTCTCATATTATTAAGCTCGTCAGCAGGTAGCATTTCAATAATATCAATTATAGCCATATCTTGCATTTCTTCTGGCATATCTTTTTTAATTTCATTTTGAATATTAACTGCTTCAGTTTCATTACTTGTTAACATATAATCAACAAGAATAGCTCTTTCTAAGTCATTATTTACATTATCTTCATCCTTGATAACATAAACTGGCTCTTCACTTAAAATATCATAATCATATTCGTCAGTTTTTTCAGTAATTAATTCATAATTAGATAAAATTTCTTCTTTATCTTTATCACTTACAAATAATAAGATTTCATCTAATTTAGAAGCTCTAATTACTTTAGGATTTACTTCTTCTATACCACCTTGTTGTACTCCTACATTAATAATATTAGAAGTGTACTGAGGTATAGTTAAATCACAGTTCGCTTGAACTATTAGAAGTAAAACAATTAAAATAACCAATAAAATATTATCTTTTAAATACCTAAATATTTTTAACATAAATCGCACTCCTTCTTCATACATCCATATTTTAAGATATTTAGTTGTTCATAATAATCTTTAATTATTTTTTCATCAAGACTATCATTCCTTAACAACTTCATAAGTGTTACCATTAATAAATGCATATTAATTGCAAAAATTACTTCAATATGCTTTTTAGCTTTAGCATTAAGTAATTCTAAATTGATGTTAGGGATAAGTTCTTTTAGAAGTCTCTTATCACGAAAGCCAAAGGTTTTCTTAGACTCTTCCATAATAGTGATATTTTCTAAAGATTTTTTAAAGAAATTAATATTATTATTTTTAAAAGAGTTATAACTTTCTTTGATGTTATCTTGAAACATTTTGAAAAGATCTCCTTTATTTTTTATTAAGTCTTTCTTCATATTATCAATTAATACTTCTAAATACTGTTCTAAAAGATAAAAATATAAATCTTTTTTATCTTCAAAATACATATAGAAGCTGCCTCTTGAAATGCCTGCTTCTTTAATAATTCTATTAATAGAAGCATCATTAAAATTATATAAGGAAAACTCTTTAAAGCTAGCGTCAATTAGTTTTTCCCTTTTGTCAGCATTTAATCTTAGAAATGTATCACTAGGCATTTGACTACCTCCTAACAGTCACTATAACATTATATGTGACAAGTTGTCATATGTCAACAAAAAATTAAAAAAAGTAAGTAAAATTACTTACCTATATGATTTATTTTTTTAAATACTTTTTCACTTTCACTTATTCCTTTAACAACTCTTGCATTCATTTTCATCAATATATTTAAAGGAATCTCTTTTTCTTTTTCTAAATATTCCTCTAAATTCTGTAAAATAATAAATTGTCCTATAAGAATTAATAGGTTTTCATCTGTAATATTGTTAAGAGTAATAGATGCTTCTTTAGATAATAATCGATAACTTTGTTGTAATGTATCATAACATTTATGTTTTATATCTAAGCTGGATATATGACAAATAGTGTTCTTTTCACCTATTTTAGAAGCCATTCCTATCATTAATAATGTTTTACTTTTTTCTTCATATGGAATAGGCTCTTCTTTATTATAATATTCACCTATTTTAGATATCTGTTTTAATAAAACTTCTTTACTATCAACTTTTTCCTTTTGCATAATTTCATCCCCTTTATTTATGACTTGTTATTACTTTTTGGAATTGTTCATGTCTTCTATTTATATTATTTTTATGTTTGCGATGTTCACTATATTTAAGCTCTTTTTCAATTTCTACAATTTCCTTGTATTGTTCTATTACTAGACATAATGAATCTAATGTTAAATCATCTAAAGCTGGCTCTATTTCACTTAATATTAAATCATAATATAGGTAAAATTCATCTGATAAAATTTTTCTATGATCACGCAAACAAATAACAACGTCTCTTATTAATTCAAGTGTTTTTACATAATACATAGCAGGTAAATCTCTTTCTGTTTGCAACTTAATTTCATTTTTCAATAATTGTTTATCTAAAGTTTTTTCTTTAGTATTTTCTTTTTTTAAATTATTGTTAAATTTATCCAAATCTTTAAACATTTACATACCTCCTTAAAGGTTCTTATATTATACACCATTTTTTAAAAAAATGCAATAAAAAAGTCCAAAGAAACGTTTTGGATCTACGATAAAACCTATACTTATGTACAGGTGGGTGTATATAGTCAGTTCTTAGGATCCCTAACCAGTGGAAAGGTCTTCAACACGAACGTGACAATCATCAATACTCCCTTATCGTCTCTTTAGTCGGTTTTATACTGAGTCATCCGCTTCGTTTTCTTTAGACAATTATAGTATATCATATATATTTTAAATTATTCAATATTTTCTAATGCTTTTGTAAAATTTTGTTAAATAAAATTCAAAGTTCCCGAAAAATTTATAATGGGAACTTATTC
>CAMMKE010000068.1 GCA_946497375.1 uncultured Mycoplasmatota bacterium | reverse complement strand
GTAGGGTTGGGGAAAAGGCGGAGGATACAGAGCCAAAGCCTTACCTATAATCATGTAAATATGACTAGGACAGTGTATAGTGAAGAGAATTTAAAAGTTTTATTATTTTATGTAATAATACCATTAATTGCAATTTTTATTATATTTTTTATTTGGGTAAAAATTTATGAATATCATAATAAAAACAAAAATATTAATAGAACAAATTTTGTTATTAATTATTGGAGTAATGTTATTGGCATTATTTTTACATCGATTCTTTTATCAGTTTCTATTGGCTTTTCTTTAGCATTTACAGAGAATATAAGAAATTTAAATGCTATAGATGAAAACGAATTTTTATATTATTTCTTTATGGTATTTCCTTTGTTTCCATTGATATTTTTAATTTATTATATTTGTAAATTTATTATAAATATTAGAAAAAAAGAGAAACTTGAATATGAGAAGGGAGAAGAAAACTTATGAAAGAAAAAAAAGAGAGTTCCGTTACTAATATATTTATATATCTTTTAATAGTAATATTTGTACTATTGATTATAGCTCCTCCTATAACTAGAATATTTTTTGCTGATAATAATAGTAATGATAGTACTAATAGTAATAGTACTATAACAAATGTAACTGCTTTAACATGTAGAAGGGAAGCTACTGTAGGAACGATGATTTACAACATTACTATTACTAGTAATTATGGTAATGATATTTTAAATAAGGTAACATTTGAGTATGATATGCCAGAGGTAGTAGATAATACTGTTACTGATAATCCTGTTTTATCAGAGATTAATTACATAAGAAATACAGGTTTAGTAGAAGAGGATACAGAGGGATTATCTACGAAATTTATTCTTACACGAGAGATGAAAGAAGCTAATGCTACTAATACAAGTTTAGATACATATTTTCAGCCTTTAGACATGCAAAAAACTAATCTTGAGTCATTGGGATATACTTGCTCAATGATAACTGCTTAATTACACAAATAATTAGCGATAGAGTAATAAGTTGTGAGAATAATAAATAGAAACTTATTAGATAACTTAGTCTACCCAAAATAAAGGTACTAGAAAGACTATTTATCGTTAACATAAAAGGATAGTTATAACTAGTTAAGACATTAATACTAGAAGAGAAATATAATAATAAGTAATCTATAATTATTACTATAATACCAGAAATTATTGCAAGATATAAATACTTATCTTGTTTTTTTAATGCATCAATCTCTTTATAAGGAATAAATAAAAGTAGTGATAAAGGAATTATTTCATAGATAAAAAATAAGAGGCCACCATTAATTATATTAGTAATACTACTTGTAAAAGGTACTTTTAAATAAGTTAAATCTATACTAAAAGAACTACCTATAATATTAATTATAAATAAAGGTATAAAGATAAATAAAAGTATTAAAGATAAACTAGTAAGTTCTTTAAACTCTCTTAAAGATATAACTAGACACATTAATAAAAGAAGAATAAGAATACTATAGAAGTTACAACTACTTAAATAAGTATCTTTAATAAAATTAGCAGTCTCTAATAATAGATATATAAAGATAATAGATAATAATATGGATATAAATATTTTTAAATACTTGTTTTTAGGTTTTACTTTTTTTCTTATAGATAATATTACTTTAAATATAATTAAAGTTAAAAGAGAGCCTAAGATAATACTAATAATAGTATCACTTTTACTTATTTTAATAATTTTTTCTATAAATAGAGGAAAAGATGATATAGAAAGAAAAAAGGTTAGACTTGCTAGTTGTAATAATCCTATTTTTTTATTAGTCATAATTGTTTTTCTCCTTTTCTAACAGATTAGTATCTATACTTATATTAGTGTTTTTGTAAGTATTATAATCAAGTTTTCTTTTTCTTAAATAAATATGATTAATAGTATTAGAGATGTTATATTTATTATCTTTTTCACTGTTTAATAATTCTTCTATATTATTTTCTAACATCTTAGAAGCTTTCTTTTTTAATTTATTTAAATCATTACTATCAGGAGAGTCAATATTACCTGTTATCTTTATCTTAATAGTATTATCTTTATACTTAGTGCTAGCTTTTAAATCATATAAGACTACTTCATAACTCTTATTGTCGAGGTCTATTTTGGTATTAAAAGTATCTATTTTTCCATTAAGTAAGTAATTAGCTCTTGCTAGTCCTTTATCTAAAGTAATACCTTTACTTGGTATATAGACTCCTTTACTGATAAGATTATCTTTATAACTAATTAAAGGAATAAATGCATCTTTAATATCATCAGAATTACTACTTAAAACTTCTTTAAAAGTAGTATTAATAATAGAACCACTTATATTTTTTTCTTTTCTAATAAAACTTTTATAATCACGTCTTTTATGATATTTATTGAATAAATCATTTAAATTATTAGAAGTTGTAAGTACTAGATAATCAATAGAAGTAAATTCATCTTTAAAGAAGTTAAGAGTAGTATTATTTAAAATATTGGTATTAAATATTACTACTTCTAGATGTTTATAATAAGTCTTTTTATTATCAATATTTTTAGCTTTTAAGAATATTTCTCCAAGGCTATCTCCAGTAATTTTATAGATTTTATTATCATCATTAATAACATTTAGATAAAGATAATATTTATTATTAGTAAATTCTATTCCTAAAGTATCAACAACTGCTAGATTATTTAATTCGTTATATGGAGTATATCCTAAAAATATTAATAATACTATTAATAATACAATAATTTTTTTCATGAATCTCTCTCCCTTATTTTATTTTTAGTAAGAAGGGGATTTCTAAATCTTACCTTTTTATGATTTCCTTTAATAATAGTATCTTTAATTTCTTCTTTAATAAAAGGTGAGAAAGGGGCAAGATATGGAAGTGATAAAGAAGAAGTTGTAACTAAAGAGGAAAGAAGAATGATAAAGCCAACAAAGATACCAAATAGGCCAAAGAACATAGCAAGTATCATCATAATAAATCTCCACCATCTAAGAGCATAAATCATTTCAACTGATGAGAAAGCAAGACCAGATATTGCAGATATAGATATTACTATAATCATAATAGGTGAGATAATACCAGCACTAACTGCCGCATCTCCTAGAATTAGTCCCCCTAAAATAGAGACAGATGTTCCCATACTAGCAGGTTTTCTAATATCACTTTCTCTTAATATTTCAAAAGATATACTCATAAATAATGCTTCTATTAAAGCAGAGAAGGGAACAGACTCTCTTTGCTCCATAAAATTTAAGAATAAAGATAGAGGTAATATATCTTGATTATGAGTAGTTAGGGCAATATATAATGCTGGAGTAAAAATAGCGATTAGGAAGGCTAAAAATCTTATAATTCTAATAAAAGAAGTATTAATCGCTTTTTCATAATAATCATCACTAGTATGTAAGTAATCTACAAAAAAGGTAGGGGTAATTAAAACAAAAGGAGAGTTATCAGAGACTATAGCAATCTTACCTTCAAGTAGAGCTTGAGCAACTTTATCTGGACGTTCAGTTGAAGTAATTGTAGGAAAGAAAAAGTTAGTCTTACTATCTAAATAACTCTTTAAGTTACCAGAATCAATTATACCATCAACATTAATCTTTTTAAGCTTTTTTAATATCTCTTCAACATTTTTCTTAATAGCGATATTGTTCATATATAAAACACCAACTTTAGTCTTACTAGACCTTCCCACAAACATACCATCTACATATAAATTACAATCCCTTATCCTTCTTCTAATAAGGCCGATATTTGTATTAAAATTTTCGTTAAAAGCATCCTTACTACCTGTTATACTAGCTTCGTTATTAACAGTAGATATTCCTCTATCTACAGTAGCACGAGCTTCAATTGCAATAGCTTCTGTATCACTATAAATTAAAATAGCAAATCCCATACATATATAATCAGTCATATCACTTAATTTATTTAATATTTTACCATTATTAGTAGGAATAAAATTAAGTAGTTCACTACCTATATCATTAGTTTTAAATTTAATAGTTAATAGACGCCTTAATATGAAATCATTAACATAACTGGAACTACCTAAAACTTCACTCATTACGAGAGTTATTTCTTTATTATCTATAATAAAAGGTCTAACTATTAAATCAGTAGAGTTTCCAAAAGCTTTCTTTATCTCCTCTTTAAGCATAACATCACCTCATTTCACTTTTAGTATTACCAAAATAAAAAATATTATAAATTTCTTTTTCTTTAACCGATTTTGTAGTAATCTATTAGTAGGTGAAATTTATGTTAGTTAAAATAATAGATTATGACCATCAAGGTAGAGGTATTGCCAAAATAGATAATAAAGTAGTATTTATACCTAAAGTAAAAGTGGGAGAAGAAGTATCTATTGATATAGTAAAAGATAAAAAAAGATACTCTATAGGTAAAAGATGTAATCCTCTTAAAGTAAAATATTGCCCTTATTATCAAACTTGTGGTGGATGCCAGATAGGACATTTAACTTACGATGAACAGTTAGAGTTTAAGAAAAACACAGTTAAGAATATTTTCTCTAAATATACAAATTATAATTTAGATAATTTAGAAATAATTCCTACTAAATGTTATAACTATCGTAATAAAGTTACTTATCATATTAAGGAAGAAAGGCTTGGCTATTATGAAGAAGAGTCTAATAATTTGATATCAATTGATAAATGTAATTTATTAGATAGTGATATTATAACTTTAACTGCTTCTTTAAACTCTTTTATTAAAGTACATAAAAAATTAACTAAGGCCATTATTAAATCTTTAGATGGTAAGCTTATGTTAATATTAGAAGGTAAGGAAGATAAAGAATCAATTAAAGAGTTCTTCTCATCCTTGGTTAGTTCTTTATACTATAATAATGAATTAATCAGTGGTGTTCCATCTTTAATGATAGAAGTTTTATCTAAAAAGTTTATGGTAAGAAAAGACTCTTTCTTTCAAGTAAACAAAGAGGGTATTAGTTTAATATATAAAGAAGTTATTGATATAGTAAAAAAACTAAATAGTAATATTATCTATGATTTATACTGTGGGACAGGTACAATTAGTTTATTAGTAAGTGACTATGCTAAAAAAGTGATTGGTATTGAAGTAGTTGAAGATGCAGTAAGGGATGCAAAAAATAATGCTAAGTTAAATAATGTTACTAATACAGAGTTTTATTTAGGAGATGTTAGTAAAGTTATTAATAAACTAAAGTTTGTTCCTGATACTATTATTTTAGACCCTCCAAGAAGTGGTATTTCTAAAGATTTAATAGAGTTTTTCTTATCACTAAAAGTAAAAAATATTGTCTATGTTTCATGTAATCCCTTAACCCTTGCTCGTGATATTAATCTTTTAGATAAGTGTTACGAACTTAATTACATTAAACTAGTAGATGAATTTCCAAATACTTATCATTTAGAATCTATAACTTTATTAAATTTGCGAAAAGAAAATTAATAAACAGTATATTAGACTTCTTGCGAAACTAATTACTATATAATAAAAATATGATATCCTTATAA
>CAMMKE010000067.1 GCA_946497375.1 uncultured Mycoplasmatota bacterium | reverse complement strand
CTTGTTTAAATAATAATTTCTTTCAATTTCCATAGCAATTCTCCTTTATAAGTTATTAATAGTATATACTAAAATATGGTATTTATCAATAGTTATTCCAAAAAAACTGGAAATGGACAGTTTTTTTGGAATATAATTGTGTTTAGACTTCTAAATAATAGAGGTCTTTTTGGTTATATTAATAATGGTGATAATTATGAATATATTAATAACTGGTGCTAGAAGTAATATTGGGTATAATTTAGGTAAATCTTTAGCATTACGTGGTCATATTGTTTATGCAGGATGTAAGACTTTAAAGGAAAAGAAAGCTTTAGAAGAGAAAATTAATCATGAGAAGATTATCATGTTTCCTGTTGTCTTAAATCTTTTAGATAATGACTTTAATATTATAGAGGAACTTGATATAGACTGTTTGATATTACATGCTTCTATTGGTAATGGAGGTAGTATCTTAGAGATATCTAATGATAGATTTAATGAAGTAATTGATGTTAATATTAAAGGTAATTTTAGACTATTACAGAAGTATTTAAGATACTGTTATTATCATAAAAGACATGGTAAAGTCTTTATAACCTCATCCCTTGCGGTGTTTTATCCTTTACCATATTTATCTACTTATACATCAAGTAAATTATACTTAGTTAGTCTTGCAAATACGTTAAAGTTAGAACTCTTATATCAAGGTCTTGATGTAAGTATCTCTTTAATACTTCCAGGAGCCTATTATACAGGCTTTAATGATTTGATGATAGATAATAAATCTAAAGATGAATATATCGTTAAAGATAAGGCTCTTGTAATGACTAAATACCAAAAGATAATATTTAGTCTATTAGAAGAGATTGATTATAGTGACTTAGTTAAAGAAGTAGTTAGAGAGATAGAGAAAGATAAACCTAAATTTATTATAAGTAGACCATTTAGCCAAAAAATATTTACAAAACTATATGTCTTAATTAAAACTTTTATAGTATAATAGAGTGTATGTAAAAGAGGGATGTATATGGATACTAAGACATATTTAAATAATATAAGAGATAAGAATGATGATAATAGCGTTAAATATGATAAGATGATTAGTGAAATACCTTATATTACTAATCCTAAAGACTTAGAGAAATTAAAAGAAATACTTAAGGAGTTAAAAACTGAAAATAAAGATTTATATGACTATATTATCTCTTTATTAAAAACTACTGATGACTTAAATGAGTTGTTTCTTTTATATAAAGAGTATAAAGAAGCGAAGTTAAGAGAAGAAGTACTAGACAATGAGGTTAGGGCTAAGGATATAGAGTTCAATAACATTAAAGAAGATTTAAGTGATAAAGAAGATGATTTAAAAGACTTTGATAAAGTTGCTAAAGACCTTAAATCTACAGGTAAGATTCTTGATGATTTAAGTTCTACTACTAGTATTAACTTAGATAGAACATTTAACGATTTAGAAAAAGAAGATGCTAAAAAATTAGGTTTTGGTACTAAAGCATTACTTGCCTTAGGTAGTTTTCTTGCTTTTAAAAATAATCATAATATTGTAGGAACATTACTTGCAACATATCTTTCTTATAAAGTCTTAAGTGAGTTATCATCTTCTAATAAAAATAATTATATAGATTTATGTAATGAATATATAGATAGTTTAGAGACTTATAAAGATAATGCTCTAGAAATAGAGAAAAACTTATTAAGTAACCTAGATAATATTGAAAAAGTAGAAAGTGATTTAAAGACTAAATATAAAGCTTATCTAAGAGAAAGTGAATTTAAAAGAATCTTTAAAATAATAAATGATATTAAAGATACTGTTAAATATAGTCTCAAAGACATAGATAAAACTAAAGATGATATAGATAGAAGTATAGATAATGGTAAAGCGAAAGTAAAGGTAATGGAAGGGTAATTTTTCATTGAATTATATAATTTATTATGGTAGTATAAAACTACATTGATGTATCAGGGAGGTAAAGGTATGAAAAAAATAACTACAACAAAAAAAGAAAAAGATTTTTATAATATTGAAATTATTATAGATGATGTTGCTCTTATAAAGTCATCTATAAGTGGGAAGAATGGACTATTAGATATTAAAACAAATGAACTTATTGGAGAGCTTGATTATTATAATATAAAAGTTGATGAACTTAATAAGCTTTACTATCAAATTAAAAATGTAGATAGCAAGAAAGTAATAAGCATCTATGACATTATGAATAAAAAATATTTAGTACGTGATTTCGATATTGTTAGTAGTGTTAGTTTGGCAGCGACAGGAATTGATCTCATTTATATACTTAAATCACCAGTTGATGAGAAAATACATTTATTTGATGTAATTAAGTGTAGAGATAAAGATAATATATTCGATAAACAATTAAATAATGCAACTTATTTTGATGATGCCCTAAAAAATACAAGTTATATATTAACAGATATTAATGATAAGAAAACTATATATTTAATGGGTAAAGGTCCTATTTCTGAATATGAATACGATGATATAGAAAAAGAAGATAATGTAGTAATTTATGCTAAGAAAGATGAGAAAAGCTTCAGTTTTTATGATTGTGATGGCGTTTTTTCTACAATAATAGGGAATTTTAAAGAAATAAAGCAAGATAAAGAAAATAGTAATTTATTATATTGCAAAGATGATTTAGAAACTTATGTATATAATGTCGATATAAAATCATTGATATTAAAAGAAACTAAAGACTTAGATTGTACAGCATTTTTTAGTTATTCTTCAGGGTATCAAAATTTTAAACTTAATTATGAATATCTATTTGTAGGAACAGATAAAGAAACAAAGAAGAAGACTTTAGTTGGTGTAATGTATGATGCAACTAGAAAAGAAGCTAGTATAAAATATTTAGCAGAAAATTATGATAATATAAATTTTGACCATTTTTTAGATCAAAAAAGAGAAGTTGCTCTATATTTAGAAAACGATAAAAAGTTAGATTTGTTTATAGGTGGTGTTAATCATAATAATCTTTTAAAATTAGAGAGTGATAAGATTGAACATTTAGGCGAGGATTGTTATGCTATAACAAAAGATAAATGTACAGATATAATTGAAGCAGATGATACTTCATATAAAGTTGCAATTAATGATTGTACTATTATTGATAAAAATGATAATGCTCTTATATATAGTCAAAAAAATAATGAAGGTAAGGAGTTAGAAGGTATTTTCTACTTTGGAAAGTCTAAATATTATGGAGATATTTATAAAAGGAATGTTTCTGCTACATGTAATAAAATTAATCGTATAAGTCATCATTTGTATCTTGCAGATAAAAATAATAATAAAGGAATTTACTTTTTTGGAAGATTAATTATTCCTATAGAATTTAAAAGTATTGATATTGCTTTTTCTCCTGAATTTTCTAGAATAGATATTGCCCATGAACTTTATTTCTCATTAAAAAAAGAAAAAAGTAATATACTTGCTAAAAGAGATATGGGGTATGAAATTTATGACGATAGAACTTATGAATTAGAAGAGCTTGGAGAATATAAAGACATTATATTTCTTAAAGATATAATAGTACTAAAGGAGTTATTAAATACGTTAATATATGATTATAATAACAATTTATTAGGAAAATTCTCTCCTGATACTTCTGTAACATCATTTGAAGTGTCTGAAGATAAATATAATACTAAAACAATTTATTGTATAAATAATAACTATTACTTTTATAAAGATGGCAATTTAGAACAATATTATAAAGAAGATATTGATTTGTATTTAACTACTTATGAGACAGATACTGATATATTTGAAGCTAGTAGTTATAGAAAAGATATTTTAGATAAATTTACTAGTTATATTGATTCTATGGAAGATGATTTAGGGGAGGCATCTTTAAATGAATTATCTAATAATAAAAATGATTTAAAAGATAAGTATCCATCTTTAGTACTTAGAAAAGTAAAAAAGAAAGAAGTTAGATAATCATGTTTAATGATTTCATAGATGATGAGACATTTTATGATAAAGAGTATTTTAATGACAAGTTTCCTGATAGTCCTTATTATCTAAGTTTTAGAAATTGTACTTTTACTAATATAGATTTTAGTAATAGTGATTTGGAAAGAATAGACTTTATGTCTTGTAAGTTTAAATCTTGTGACTTTCGTAATGCTAATTTTAGTAATAATGGCATAAAAGATTTAATATTTACAAACTGTAATTTATTAGGAATTGACTTTAGTAGTAGTACTTTGATAGATTCTATTATTAGTGACTCTAACTTAGATTATAGTAACTTCTCATTAGTTAAATTTAATAACTTTAAGTTTAATAATTGTTCTTTGAACTATTCTAGCTTTAATGAAGTAAGTTTTAAGAAAATAGAGTTTAATCATTGTAAATTATGTAATGCAGAAATATTACATACATCTTTAAATAAAATAAAACTTAATACTTGTGATATAATGGATATAAAAGTATCTTTAGAAAACTTAAGAGGTGTTATTGTCAATATGAATCAGGCTTTAGATTTAAGCTTGTTATTAGGTATTAAAATAGAAGAGGGTGATTAGATTGAATATATATGCTCATAGAGGTTTATTTGATAATGAAAAGATAGTAGAGAATACTATTAGTGCTTTTAAGAAAGCTTTGTTAGATAATCTTAATATAGAACTTGATATTAGAGTAACTAAGGATAAGAAAATAGTAGTTTTTCATGATGATAATATTAAGAGATTAACTGGTATAGATAGGCTTGTTAAAGATATGACTTATAAAGAGTTAAATAAAGTTAATTTATTAAATACTACTGATAAAATACCTTTATTAGAAGATATTTTAAAGTTAGTAAATGGTAGAGTTACTTTATTAATAGAACTTAAAGAAAATTTTAACAGTAATACTTTAAAAGAATTAAACAAATTATTACTTGATTATAATGAAGAGGTATTATTACAAAGTTTTAATCCTATAATACTTAGAAAAATGGTTCTTACAAGCTTAAAAAGATATAAGATAGGTATTTTATTAACTAATGAGTATAATGGCTTTAAAAGAGCTTTATATGATGTTTTTATCTATAAATACTTAATTAAACAAAAATATATTAGTTTTATATCTAGTCCTAAAGAATTAATCTTTAAAGTAAAAGAAGCATCTAATAAAGAGTTATTTATTTGGACTATTAATACTAAAGAAGAATTCACTAATTATAAGAAATATAGTAATAATTTAATATGTAACAAAAAAGGAATAGTACAAGCTAAGTAACTATTCTTTTTTTAAAATCGGAAGACTATTGCAATTTATTGAATAATCCACTTGTCATTTTTATCTTTCCTATATGCTTTTTTCCCATAATTCAAATTTGCTATTTTTTTTATTGATTTATCCATTTCAAATATTTCTTCTAAGGCAACTATTCTTGAATCTTCAACATCGTGTTCTTTACTACATAGGAATTGCCAACATCCGTCATCTGCATCATGACTAACATATAATATAGGTTGTTTCTCATCAAGTATATGATTACAAGTAATTACAGCAGTATTAGGCTTATCTTTAAATGGAAACTTCTTAAATGAGTTCATATATACACCACACTTTCAGATTGTCATTTATCATTTTGTTTAGATAATTATATTATTTATTTTTAAAATTAAAAACTGGATATTACACCCAGTAGACTAAACAAATTTGGTAGCGAGAGGGGGAGTCGAACCCTCGACCTTTCGGGTATGAACCGAGCGCTCTAGCCAACTGAGCTATCT
>CAMMKE010000066.1 GCA_946497375.1 uncultured Mycoplasmatota bacterium | reverse complement strand
TTACCAGAACCAGTAGAACCAATAACTAAAGTATGATATTCTCCATTATCAACCCAAGCCTCATGGTCTTTTAAAATTAAGGGCACTCCTGCTACACTGCTATATTCCTGTTCTGGATTAACCATAGCAATATCTTCTTCTGCCTTTATTTCTTTTTCTTTAGCCCATCTAGAATAACCTTTATCTTTTTTTTCAGTAGTAATTCCTACCCCTTTTTCAAATTCAAAGAAATAGGACTTAACACTAACAAGCATTCCTATTAAAGCAGCAAAATAAATAAGTAAAGTCATCCATAAAAATTTAGGAGTAAAAGCGGGTAATGGATTTAAGCCACTAAAATACCCTTCAGTAGCAAAAGAATGTAAATTAACAATACCAATCGCTACAATATAAAGCAAAAACAAGGCAAAGACAGCAAAAATCATTAAATCATCTTTATCAGCTCTAATTTTTAACTTCATAATAATCTCCTCCATCTAACGTTTAAAATCTACGCTTATTATACCAGCTTTTTATTAATTTGAAAACAAATTTTTGATTATATTTTATTATTCTTATTATTTTTTTGAAACAATATAAGTAAAACAACAAAAACAAATAAAACTATACAAATTATAGGAAATACAACATTTTCAATTCCTATATTACCAGAATTATCATTAGTAGATGTATTTATCAACATATTAATACTTTTTTTAGTATCTTTATCAAATATCCATGTATATGTATTTCCATTTACACTATCAGCATTATTCTCCTCAACTAAATAATTAGTTCTAATATTTATTCTTACTTCTTCCAAAAGAGGATAATCATCAAAATATAATAAGCCATTATTATCAGTAGATATAGAAATATTACCATTATCTTGATCAACAGAAACATTATATGATCTAAAACCATCTTTAATAGTTCTAGCCTCTTCATATTCATTTATATTAAAATCATAACTATAATTAAATCTATATCCATTCCCTAAATCAGTCTCAGTCTTTTCATAATATTTAGTATTTGGAAAAGGCCTATCTTCTTCAGCATCAACAATTACATCTCTTGCATATATAGGAATATAATTTCTAAAAGATGCTTTAATTATATCTTTTGTATAAATTGCATCTTGATAAAAAGTAATATCAACACTCTCTTTTATTTTACTATCACTTATCTCAAGATTAACTTCAGCAGTACAACCACACATCATAAAAATTATTAATATCAAACCAAAATATTTAAATTTCATATCTAGCTCCTTGCTTGGGTATTATAAAACCCATCCATTTTTACCCCCCAATATCCAGATCTAGTAAATGCTCTTCTTGTAAATAATACACCAGTTGTTCTACCAGAAGCTTCTGCACAAATATATTCATTATTATCTTCATCTACTCCAACAACTAAAACTACATGGGAATTAGATTCTAACAAATCCCCAGGTTCTAAAATTGCGCTATCTTGTAATGTAACATGTTCTGCCCCAGGCAAATTTTGAAAACTACCAGTTGTTAATGGCGTAATATTATACCCCCCATTGTAAATAGCCCAAGTAACAAAACCAGAACAATCTAAGCCACAAAGAGTATAAGCATGTCCATTAGCAGTTGTAAAACACCTACCACTACCCCAATTTGATTCAGCGCCTTCTGAAATAGTACCATGTCCACCACCCCAGAAATAAGGAATTTTAACATTATAATTATCACCAAGTTCAGCAATTAAAGTAACAGCAGAAGCAACAACACCAGCCCTTGTCCCATAACCAGAATCTTCAACATTAGAAGCAATTAAATTATTAAACTCTTCTAAATTAGATCCACGACTTTCCAAAAATACATCTAAACTTTGATTTAATATTTCATCTCCATCTGATGAAAGTTCATAATCACCATAATTAATATTACCAACACCACCACCAGTTTCACTAGCTAAAGCTTTATCAGCACCAAAAAGAGAACTAAAAAATGCTATTATAAGTATAATTGGTAGACAAAGGATAAACAATATAATAATAGGACTAGCTAACATAGCAATATATTTTATTGCTTTAGGTATTTTCCCTAGGAAACTAAATTTACCTGCTAAAACATCATTACCAAATATTCTATTTAAAGGACTAGAATTTGTTCCCCCTTCCTCATTACCTTCACTAAAATTAGTACTACTAGTAGCACTAGAATCATTATTAGTAGCAGCAGAATCATCATTGTTATCATTATTATCAGTATTTTGACTTTCTCCACCAATAATACCAGTTTTATTTGCTTTTTTCTTTTTTCTAGTATTATTAAGATTATTAAGAACACTAAGTGCCTTTAAAGCAGGATGCGCATTAGAAACTTTATCTAACATTGCATTACCAGCTTTATTTTTTAACCCATTAACAGCTCCATTTCCTTTGTTAAGCAAAGAGGATTTAAGAGAATTACCAGCATTATTTTTTGTGGAATCAGGATCAATATTAGCTTTATTTTTTTTTCTACTTTTATATTTATTAAAATCTATAATATTATTCGCTACATTACCAGCAACATCCTTAAGTGGTGACTTAGAAGAAGCATCCACATTAGTTTCAGCATTACCTTCTTCATTATTAGTATCTTCCAAATTTTCTACTTCTTCTGGCATCTTACCACCACCTTACCATCATCATAATTATAATTATTTTATCTTATTGTTTTTTAAATGTTTTCTACGAACAATAAAATATATAAATAAACCTATCACAACTATAACTAATATTATAATTACAATAGATATTACCTTATCAATAAATGACTCTTGATATTTATTTTTTTCCATTTTTATATATAAAGATTTATTAGAATAGTTTTGATCATTTATATACCAAGTATAAACATTACCATTAACCTCATCAGCATTATTTTCTAAAACAATTAAATCTGTTTTAATATTAACTGTTATATCATCTATTTGCCGTTCACCATCTTTATAAAGACAAGCGACTTGATTATCAGTACTAAGAGTAATATCATCATCAGTAACATTAACAATACGCTTATAATAACATCTACTAACTGCCTCTGATTTATATAAATCATTATTTAAATATTGATATTTATAATTTAAAATTATATTATCATCAGTATCTCTCCTTGAAAATGTATAATATTCATTTTCTCTAGTATCAAAATTATAATATGAAGTTCTTCTAATCCTTGCCAATCTATTAGCAAGTTCACTTTCTGTTGTTTTATCAAAAATAACATCAATATCTTCTTCCATCGTTGTATTATCAATGGTAAGATTATACTCAACACTACAACCCGATAACAGAAAAACACAACCAATTAAAATTAATATTTTTATTTTACGCACAAAACTCACCTATCCTTTTAATGGATAAATATATCCACTAAAGTCATAATCACCAGTATAATACGGACCATAACTATCATAAAATTCATCTATACTCATAGTCTTCATATTAAAGTTTATGCAATTCCAATCATAAGGACAACTAGTAGTATTAGTAGCCCATCCCTCAGTAATTGTAACACTATCGCTAGTAACTTCTTCAATAAAAGCAACATGTCCATAACCCCCAGGTTTAGTCCAAGAAATAATGGCACCTGCTTCTAAATCATTAATATCTGTACTAGTAGGTAAAATACCAGAACTTTTACTTACCCATTCACCAGCATTACCATAAATTGAAAATAATTTATCACGTATACTTGTAGCTTGATCCTCTGTAATAACTCCATTTTCAGCAAGTTCCAAAACAACTTCATAAGCTCTACCTTGGGCATACCAGACACATTGACCTCTATTATCACTTTTTCTTGTAAAAGCAACATCAGAAGAAGTTGGTGCAACTGTTCTAATAGTCCACTGTCCAGAACCAGTATAACAAAGATTAGAACTGACATTCATAGGAACATCCCATTGCTCTAAATTATACTGATCTATAAGCTCAGATACTTTTCCAGCATAATTATCATTACCATCTGAAGGAGGAGCATAAATGTCAGCAATCATATTAAGTTGTTCTTTACCAGAAGTTGCGCTTAAAGCTCCCGGATATATTGAATCATTTGAAAGAATAGCAGAATGATTATCAACACTCTCTTCAACATTAGCAAATATACGCCATTCTCTATCTCCTAAAAACACACAATTATCCCAACTACCACATGTAATTCCAAATAAATTATTATAATTTTGTGCCAAATCAGACTTTCCCCAACCACTTTCTAAAATTGATTGAGCTATAGTCAATGAAGCAAACACACCAGTTCTACTATAATCAGCTTGAGCAATAGGACCCATAGTCGCAACATACTCATCAGTAGTCATATTAAGAAAAACAGAAGCTTGAGTGTTTCCTGTAGAAATACAAGCATTATTATTAGTATTGTTTTCCTCAACTTGTTTAAATTCTAAGTAATTATCAACATGATCAAAAACATCTTGTGCCATTTGTTTTCTTGTATCCTCAGATAAATCAGAATCAAAGTGCTTAAAGTAGTCAGTTAAACCTTCCTTAATCGCTTCTTCATCTTTAGAAGTATAAGTAATACTACCATCATCATGATCAACTTCATCTAGCATTAAATCAGCAACTTCACGCATTCTACCTTTTGTCATATCAGAAAAAGTAAAATCAGATACATATTGTTGTAATACACTAAAAGTAGAAGTAATCGCTAAATGTGAAAAATCTTTATCTTCATCATTATATTCATCATAAACTTCATCTAATCTTTTATAATACTCTTCCTCTTCTTCAGTATAAGCAACATAATTATTTAAAGATGAATTATTATTCATCTTTAAATAATTGACAAAAGGAACTAATAAAGCAAGAAAAAGAGAAAAAGCTAATCCTATAATAACTAGTTTTATATGCATACTATGTTTAATATTTTTACTCATATAATCACCACTACTTTATCGTTTAACTGTATTAATTTCTAAAATCCTCCACCACTTCCGAATGATTCTAACTCTTCAGGAGTAACTACTACATTTATTCTCATTCTCCTATTACCACAAACAAACAACGCCTCACCTTGAGAATATCTTTTTATACTATCTTTTTCATTTTCATTTAAATCTATCAAAAGAGATAAATCTTCAACAGCCTGTTTTCTAAGTCCCATAACAAGATAATATGATGAATTATCGAATATTGCTTTTCCTTGCGTAATAATAGCAGGTGATGAAAAATCACTAGGTTGTTGTGTAATAATAATTGTACCAGTATTGTATTTACGAGCACGACGTTGTACCTGAGCTAAGAAATCAGCTCCCTGCTCATTATTAGTACCAAGTAAAACATGGGCTTCATCAACCATAAGAATTGTATTAACTGAAGGATCCAAACATAATCCCCAAGCATACTTTAAGATATTAAAGAACAAAGCATTCCTAATATTTGTATCAGAATTCATAAACTCTTTAATATTAAAAACCATAAAATCACTATTAGCAGTTAATGTAGTCTTACCATCAAAATAAAATTTTAACTCTTTAACCAAAGGTCTAATCTTAAGTTCAAGATTTTGAATAATATCTTTTTCACGAGACTGTTCTGTTAAAGACATAAGTCTACCTCTAACAGTTGCATAAACGTCTGAAAAAGTTGGATAATCAGCTGAAGTAAATTTAGCAAAATCAGTATTAAAATCTATTCCAAAACGTTTATAAGTATCTTGAACAATCTCACTAAACATATTAAGAACATCTTCACCAATAGATGGATCATAATACTTCATAAAAGCTCTAAGAGACTGTAAAGTACGAGT
>CAMMKE010000065.1 GCA_946497375.1 uncultured Mycoplasmatota bacterium | reverse complement strand
AATTTAATTTTGAAAATTATCTAAGTTTTAACATTAAATAAATTGTAATTTAACATATACCAACTATTATCTTGTATTCCATCACTTACTACATATCTTGCTGTTCCTCTATCTTTTGTTTCTTTTGATACAAACTTTATATCTATCTCTCCTGGCAATGCTTGGGTAGGTGTTGTATCTAAATAGTCTCCTTGCTTTCCATAATAATTTGTTCCATCTTCACTTCCTATAGTATAACTATACCTTGGTATCCATACCCACATTGTCTCTATATCTTCCATACTTATTTCTGTTCCTACTGGTGATGATAAATATCTATCTCTACTAGAAGAACTAACAGTTACTGCATTTGCCCATTGTCCTATATCATAGTTATACCAATTATTATCTATGTCTGTCTTTACCCAATTACTTCCATTATATCTTACTGCTATCATATTATCATCTAGCTCTGGTTCATTAGGCTTTGTTTTTCTTGACTAACTTCTACTCTTAACTTACCGCTAAATACTTGTCTAGAGTAGTTTCCATCTACTTCATCTGTTATCCATAGATTTAAACTATAATTATTTGTTCCTCCTCCTTCTATTGTTCCAGAGTCTATTATTCTATTAGGATTAGTCCCTGTACTTGTTAAAAGTGTAGCTCCACCATCAGTACCATTTTTATTAATATTATACTTTAAATACTTATCTTCTATTCTTGTATCTGTATCACTTATTGTATTATCATCTAAATATATTGTATAATCTACGGCCTTATTTCCATTATTTATTAATTTAAAGGTTGATGGGGTTAACTTCATCCCTTCATCATCACTTAGTCCTATAGCATTTTCTAAACTTATTCCTTCACTAGTCTCATCAAGTACTAGTTCTAACTTTCCTACTTTTACTATCTGGTCTGTTCCGTTAAGTCTAGTAGAAAAATAGGCAAATGATACTGCTAGTACTAATATTAAAACTATTATTATACTTATAATTAATACCTTCTCTTTCTCTTTTCTTTTTATTGCCATATTTATACCTCTTTTCATACTATTTATTCTTATCTACAAGTCTTATTCTTATACCTTTTTATATTAGTATATAAAATATTCTTCATCAATTATTTTAACATTATAAAAGAATAGAATACTTATACTCTATTCTTCTTACATTATGAAAGAAAGTAATTAAACTACCATTCTGGTAATTTAAGCACCCCCCCCCAGTAACATATTGTAAACATAATCTTTTCATATTTTTTACCTTCTTTCTTATTGTAGATTGACATTATCATAATTCTAACACAATAAATTAATTTATGCTATATCAATTCTTCATTATTTGTTAATTTAACACTAACAAGTTTTGATACACCCGACTCCTGCATTGTAATACCATATAATGTATCAGCATATTCCATTGTCTTTTTCTTATGGGTAATTATTAAAAACTGAGTCTTATGCTTATAATTTGCTAAATACTTACCGAACTCCATAACATTCGCTTCATCTAAGGCTGCTTCTACTTCATCAAATATACAGAATGGTACTGTTCTAACATTGATAATTGCAAATAAAAGACTAATAGCAGTTAATGTTTTCTCACCACCTGATAATAAACTAATAGTAGTTAACTTCTTACCTGGAGGACAAGCAACTATTTCTATTCCTGTTGTTAAGATATCATCGGTAGTTAATTTTAAATCTGCTTCTCCGCCATGGAATAAGGCTCTAAAGACATCTTTAAACTCTTTTCTAATAGATTCAAAAGTCTTTAAAAACTCTTCTTTCATAACTTCATCCATCTCATTCATAATTTCAAGAAGTGTAGCGATGGCTTTAGTTAAATCTTCTTTTTGATGTAATAAAAACATATATCTAGTATTAACTCTTTCATAATCATCTATCGCTGCTAGATTAACCATACCAAGACTTTTAATTCTTGCTTTATAGTTACTTACTTTACTTCTAGCTTCCTTCTCTTCTAATTCGAGTTCATAATCTTTTCTAGCTTTTTCATAAGTAATTGAATACTCACTACTTAAAGTATTAAGTAAATTATCTAATTTTACATCAATCTCTTTAAGTTTTAATTCTAAACTATTTCTCTTATCCTCGGCTTTTCTAATTAAATTATTCTTATATTTATTTTTATCTTCATCTTCTTCTATTTCGTCTTTAAGACTCTTTATATCTTTCTTAAGAGTAGTTATTTTTAGTTCTAACTTCTCTTTAAAACTACTTAAATCATAGAATCTATTAACTAAATCTTCTTCTTTAGTATCTAGAGTATTCTCATTACTAGATAGATTATCGATATTATCACTAATACTACTAAGTAGATCTCTATTATTAAGTAGATTATGATTTTTATTAGTAACTTCATCTATTAATAGTTTTAAGTCTTTTTCTTTTAGATATATCTTATCTTCTAGTTTTCTAATATCTTCTTTTGTATCATTAATATCAAGAGTAATTTTCTTATTAGATTCTTCTAAACTATTAATTATATTATTATAATTAGTAATCTCTTGATTAATCATAACAGCACTTCTACCTTTATAGTTAGTACCACCTGTCATGGAACCTCCTACATTAATAACATCACCTGCTAGAGTAATAACTTTATAACGTCTATCTATCTTCTTACTTATTCTTAAAGCTGCATCTAAGTCTTCGGCAATGATTACAAGACCTAATTGATTATAGATAATATTTTTATATTCTTTATCAGTTGTAACTAAGTCTGCTAAAACACCAATATATCCCTCTAATGTTTCTAATAAATGTTTAGTGTTATCATCTATATATCTTTTTTTAATAACGTTAATAGGAAAGAAAGTCGCTCTTCCTAAATTATTATTCTTTAAGTATCTAATCGTTTCTTTAGCACTTTCTTCATCTTTAACTATAACAAAGTTTTTACTACTAGAAATAGCCACATCTAAACATCTTACATACTCATCTTTAGTCTTAATAACATTACCTATAATATCATATATACCTTGTAGTTTGTCATTTTCTAATATCTTCTTAATAGTATTAGGTAAGTTATTACCACGTTCTGCTTCTAATCTTAATAGTTCTACTTTATGTTTATTAGTTAAAATATCTCTATCTAACTTACTTCCTGTTTGTTCATAATTTTTTAAGGTAAGTTTAAGGCCTTTCATATTATTCTTACTAGCATTAATATCATCATTCATATTAGTAATATCACTATTTATAATATTAATCTCCTCTTCTAAGACACTAATCTCTTTATTAATCTTAGCTTTTTCATCTATTAAAACCCTTAACTCTTCTTCACTTTTACTTAAGTCTTTATTTTTTCTTTGTTCTTTTAAGATATTAAGTTTTACGTTTAACTTACCTATCTCTTCTGTTTTATTAAGTAATTCTTTCTGAGTAAATTCTAAGTCTTTCTCTAAATTTAATAAATCTGTTTTCTTCTTTAAAGAGACCCCACTATCTTTATTTATAGTACTCTCTAAATCTATTATCTCTTTATCTAATTCTTCTTTTTCTTTCTTTAATATTTCTTCATTAGTAGATAGATTATAAATATCATAGGCGATTAAAGCTATTTCAAGATTTTCTAACTCTTCTTTAAGCGTTTTATATTCTCTTGCTTTCTCACTTTGTTCTTTTAAAGGCACTACTTGTACTTCTAACTCTTTAATAATATCTTCTACTCTATCAAGAGCATCATTAGTTTTATCTAGTTTTCTTAAAGCTTCTTCTTTACGTTTTTTATATTTTAAAATACCGGCTGCTTCTTCAAAAACAACTCTTCTATCATCAGTACTTTCACTAATTATTTTAGATACTTCTCCTTGAGAGATAATATTAAATGATTCTTTTCCAACACCACTGTCTAGAAAAAGATTAACTATATCTTTTAGTCTTGCTTTATTATTATTAATAAAGTATTCATTCTCTCCACTTCTATAGACTCTTCTTTTAATACTAACTTCACTATAATCTATTTTTAGATAGTGATCACTATTATCAAAGATAAGTTCTACACTAGCGACGTTTTTAGATTTACGAGACTCACTTCCTGCAAATATTACATCACTCATACCTCCGTCACCACGTAAGTTTTTAACTGATTGTTCTCCTAATACCCAACGAACAGCATCGACAATATTACTCTTACCACTTCCATTAGGTCCCACAATACAAGTAACTTCATCATCTAATTTTATTTCCATTTTATCAGCGAAAGATTTAAAACCATTTGTTATAATTTCTTTCAAGTACATTTAAAACACCACTCTTTACTCTTATCATTTTATCAGAGATTAAGGTTTTATACAAGAACTAGAATTTTTAGACTTTGTCTTAGCATAAGTTAATTTGACAAAAATACTATTTTATAGTATACTAACAATACTTTTATAAAGGGGGGAATAATAATGCAAAAAAGTAATGAACGATACTCTGTTTTTGCATCAGAAGATATAGTTAGAAATTTAAAAAAAGGTATAAACCTACTACCTGAACGTATAGTACCTCTCGATTCTTATGGAATAATGCTGTATCGTGATAAACAGAACGGTGATACATATCAATATATACCAAGTCAAAAAAGAAGCTATGATGGAAAACCACTTGGCTATTCACATGAGCGTTTAACACTTTCTGATGGAACTACCTATGTTTCTGAAATTGCAGAATACAGTGATGATAGAAATAAAGATATATATAAAATTAATGAAGAAAAAGTAACTAAAGAAGAATTTTTTGATAAAATATCAAGATTATCTTTGAAACAAAATGATATAAATAATAAGCAAAACAATAATACAATTTCAGATATTAATAAAATGAAGAAAAAAGATATTATTAACACTATATTGTCTCATAGAAACAATGAAGCACTTAGAAGTCTTATAAAACATTTAGAATTAGAAAAAAAGCAAAACAGGTATTAAATAGTTCTATAAAACTATATGAACAAAAAGAAAAAGCAAAAACAAAAAATGAACTAACAAATGCTTTTGCTGTTGAAAGTATTAAACTTTATAAACAAAGTGAATTTATAAATGAACAAGCTGATATTGAATTACAAAGAGCATATTTACTAGACTTTTTCTCTTATACTGAAGATAATAACACCACTTTTACTAATAAATTATCTAGTTTAATTAATAATAATTACTTTACCAAATTAAATGATACTGAATATAAAGATGTAATTGAGTATTTACAAGTCGTTTTTTCAACTAAAGGCTTAAATGATGTTATAGAATTTTTATTAAAAATGAAAAATGCTAGTATTGAATATTCAGATGCTCTTCTTAGAAAAAGAAATACAGAATCAATTACTATTGCTCTAGGAATAACTTTATTTAAATTTAAACAATATAACGAAGACAAACTGCTTAACTTAGAAAAAATTAATACTATTATTTATAATAATCCTAACAAAAGAGAACTAAAAGAAACAAAATGGCATGAATTTTCTCATGTTTTATTACAACCATTAACAGAAATAATTGATGAAGAACAACTAGAAAAAAAGGTTGATGACTATACTGGTGATTTAATAGCAAAAGCAAATAATGATGAAAAAAATAATGGTAAAAAAAGATAGACGAATAAAATCATCTATCTTTTATTATTTAACATTTTATCATAGTAATTAAATAAATCTTCAAAAGCATTATAATGAACTATTTCTCTTTGTCTTAACCATAATAGAGGTCCAATAACATCAGGGTCATCTGTAAGGTCTATTAAATTTTCATATACTGCTCTTGCTTTTTGTTCTGC
>CAMMKE010000064.1 GCA_946497375.1 uncultured Mycoplasmatota bacterium | reverse complement strand
TAAATCAACTTTTCGTTCATTTTCGTTCATTTTTGCCATCCTTTTTCCTTATTTATTAATGTTTTCGTTCATTTTCGTTCATTTTTGACTTTTTTTCAGTTTCTCTTACTATATAAATAGGTCTACCTTTAACTTCTGTATATGTTTTAGAAATATAAGCTCCACTTATTCCTGTACAAAATAATTGAATTCCACTTAAGAAAAACATAATACAAACTAAAGATGGCCAACCTGCTACAGGATCTCCAAATATTAAAGTCCTAATAATAATAAAGATAATAGAAATTAATGATATTAAACAAAATAATACTCCAACAATTACTGCAATTGTTAAAGGAACAGTAGAATAACCTATAATTGCATCAATTGCATAAGTAAATAACTTAAAGAAACTCCACTTACTAGTTCCTGCTACTCTTTTTGGAACTTCATAAGTCAACCATTTAGTTTTAAATCCTACAAAGCTAAATATACCTTTACTATAACGATTATATTCTTTTAATTCTAATACAGCATTAACTACTTGTCTTTTCATTAATCTAAAGTCCCTAGCTCCTGGTACCATCTCTACTTTAGATAATTTAGATATTAATTTATAATAACAACTTGTAAAAAATCTTCTAAATATTCCATATTCTTTATGAGAATCTGTCTTAAGAGCGACAATATCAATATCTTTAGTTGTAATAATTTTATACATTTTCTCTATAAGACTAGGAGGATCTTGTAAATCAACATCAAGAAGTGTTACATAATCCCCAGTACTATATTCAAGTCCTGCATAAATAGCCGCTTCTTTTCCAAAATTCCTTGAAAAAGAAATATATCTAACATTATCATCATCTTTTGAAAATTCTTTAATAACATTAAGAGTTCTATCACTACTACCATCATCTACAAAGATAAGTTCAAAAGAAACATTACTCATCTTTTTAATTGCTTTATTAATTTCTTTATAAAATAAAGGTAGTGCTTCTTCTTCATTATAACAAGGTACAATAACTGATATTTTATCCATAATATTCCTCTATTCTAAAAATATTTTTCTAGTTACAAAGTTAAATATCATTACAATAACAGTTGCAATTATCTTAGCAAGTAAATAATAGATACTTAAGAAATCTACTGTTATCCACATAATTACATTATTAAGTATAAGTCCTAAAACACTAAATACGATAAAAACAACAAATTGTTTCTTAGCATCTTTTTCTTTATTAACATCAAATACCCACTTAACACTTGCAATATAATTATAAATAACAGAAATACAAAATGATAAAGTATTAGAAACAAGTACTGGAAAATGACAAAATTCTCTAAATATATAAAGAAAAACAAAGTCAATTACAAAAGCAGTACCTCCAACAATACCAAACTTAAATATTTGAATTAATAATTTTCTTGTTTTAGCATTAAACTTTAAATGCAAAATACTACATACTTTATCAAATAACCATTCTAACTTATCTTTTTTCATACTTTTCTCCTTAACACATATAGTATAACATGAATTATATAACTAGTCTAAATAATTCTTTAATACATCTGTAACTACATTATAACCATCACCATTTAGATGTAATCCATCACCACTATATTCCTCTTTTAAATTACCATCTTTATCAAGTAACTGATCATACATATTTATATAAGTATAATTATTTGAAGTACAATAGTCCTTAATACTTTCATTTATAGTTTTAATATCATCATTATTTCTACTACCAACCATTCTTTTGTTAGTATTCGAATTAACAGGATAAATACTTTCTACATAAATCTCTGTTTGTGGTTCTCTTTTATTAATATCTGAAATTATCTTTTCTATATTGGAAATAACTTCGTCTACTTCAATATTAGAATTCAAATCATTAGTACCAATCAAAAGGAATACCTTAGAGGGATTATATACATATACTCTATTAGTCATATCGTTTAATATATCCTCAGTAGTATCTCCAGATATACCACTATTCACAACAGGTAGTCCTTCATAATATTTATCTAAATCATAATAATATGTAATTGAATCTCCTAAAAACAAGTAATTAGTATAATCTTCCTTTAAAGTTTCTATCTGTTTTTCATAATCTTTTTTATTCTCTTCAATAGTTGTATTTAGACTATCAACTGATGAATCTAAATTATTAACTCTTAACAAAAAAAAGGCATTAACAAACAAACTAATTACTAAAACAATTAAAATAAGTTTATTATTACTTTTTTTATGACTATCTTTAACTGAATTATTTTTATAATAAATTCTTTTATTTTTTTCAAGTCTGGTAGTATACTTTTTCTTTTTTGCTTTTTTACTCGTAGTCTTACTCATAACACTTCCCCTTTTCATGTCAATAAAAGTATACCACAAATATTAATAGTTTAATATTAAAAGAAAAAGACTTGACATTATTTGCCAAGTTCTTCATGCATCATTTCTTTTATTTTATCAATATCAGTGAAAAACAAATTAATTCCTTGTTTCTTTAAAGCTAATAATGAATTAAAATTTTGTAAAATCTCATCTTTTAAATTATCAGCAACTCTAGCAGGAGCACCATTTATTGTATGTGGATGATCTATATATTTTTCTAATGTAGGAAAAGCATTTTGCAATAATATAACAGATTTCTTTTCGGCAATTTCTCTTATCATTATAGAACGACAATCTCCATATTTCTTAACCTTTTTATCTATTATAGGTTGATACTTAGAAACTTTACTACTTAATGGAATAAACCATAATATATCCTTATCTTTAATCGTAAAGTAAGTAGGTCTTGCTCGTCCATTTTCATGATTTATCATTAAACCTTTGTCATTAATCTTATCAAAAAATTCATCTTTAATATGATAAATATATCCCGTTTTAACTCTCATTTTATAAACACCCCCAATAACAAATATAACTTGTAACTAAAATATATCAAATTATAACTTTGTTTGCAAGTACAAAAGTTCTATTTTTAGAAAAAAGAAAACTTTATTCAAAAGAATAAAGTTTTCAAACATTTTCGACCGAGATCATTTATAACTCGCACCACTCGGAAGCGACTAACATTTCGCGATTGGAATCATTTATAACCCGCACCATCCATAAGCGGCTAACATTTACATATTACATTTCTTAAATGCAATAATAATATACTATATATTGACATAAATGTCAATATATAGTATACACTGTTATTGTATGCAATTTTCCAAATATTTATAAAGATTTTTGAGATTATTATTTGCCAAGTTCTTCAAATATCATTTCTTTAATTCTATCAATATAAGTGAAAAATAAACTAATACCTTGTTTCTTTAAAGATAATAAGTAATAAAATTGCTAGTTATTTCATCTTTTAATGTATCTATTACTTTAAGTGGTTTACCATTTGTTATATGGGGATGATTTATATATTTTTCTAATGTAGGAAAAGCATTTTGTAATAATATAACCGATTTTTTATTAGCAACTTCTCTTGTCATTATAGAAAAAAGAAAACCCTATTCAAAAGAATAAAGTTTTCAAACATTTTCGATCGGAATAATTTGTATCCCGCACCATCCGAGAGCGGTTAACATTTCACGATTGGAATAATTTATAACCCGCACCATCCAAGAGCGGCTAACATGTACATATTACATTTCTTAAATGCAATAATAATATACTATATTTTGACATAAGTGTCAATAAGTATACATTTATATTATATTCACATGTTTAAGAAATATAACTGTTTTTATAGTTAAAATAGTAACTAAAAGACTTGATATTATTTACCAAGTCCCTTTGCTTCCCTAAACAAGCTTTCATCAATTGTTATATCTTTATCACTACCAGTTACCTTACTCAAATAGTAACAGTATTTATCATTATCTATCTTTTCATAACCATCACTAGATAATTTACTTAATATATCATCATCTTTACCAAATTGTTTATAGGTTAAATCTACTAAATAATATAAATTATTATCTGGTACTAAAACAAATCTATGTTTATAATGAAATCCTAAATCATCAGTATCTACTATATAAGCAAGACATGACATATCTTTTAGATTCTCATATAAGTACCAATTATATACTAAACACATTCTCTCATGCTCTAATCCATCCAAGTCACTTTTAGTATTTTCTATTGCTTTTCTAATAATAGATTCTTTATCTATATTAGCAATATTAAGCATTCTATCGTATAAAGACATAATTAATTCTCTAATTTAGCCCTTGCAGCAGCAAGTCTTGCCACAGGTACTCTAAATGGACTACAAGAAACATAGTTAAGACCAACTTTATGACAGAAAGCTATACTCTTAGGATCTCCTCCATGTTCTCCACAGATACCTAGTTTGATATCACCTCTTGTACTTCTACCAAGTTCAGCAGCCATTTTTACTAATTTACCTACACCAACAGTATCTAGGCTTGCGAAAGGATCATTTACAAATATTTTTTTATCGTAATAGTCTTTTAAGAACTTAGAAGCATCATCTCTTGAGAATCCATAAGTCATTTGGGTTAAATCATTAGTACCAAAACTGAAGAACTCTGCTTCTTCTGCTATTTTATCTGCTAGAATGGCAGCTCTTGGTATTTCTATCATAGTACCTACTTTATATTTTAAATCACTGTTATTATCTTTAATAATAGCATCAGCTGTTTCAACTACTATATTCTTAACATATTTTAACTCATTAACATCTCCTACTAAAGGTATCATAATTTCAGGTGTTACTTTAATACCCTCTTTTTCTACTTCTAAAGCAGCATTTATAACAGCTTTTGTTTGCATAACAGCAATCTCAGGATAAGTAACGGCAAGACGACATCCACGATGACCCATCATTGGATTAAATTCTTTTAGTGACTCTACTTTATTCTTTAAAGAAACAAAGTCCATATCTAAGTCTTTGGCAAGAGCTTTAATCTCATCATCAGTATGAGGTAAGAACTCATGTAGTGGTGGATCTAAGAATCTAATAGTAACTTCATAACCATCCATTACTTTAAATAACTCTTTAAAGTCATCTTTTTGATAAGGTAAAATCGCATCTAGTGCTTCTTCACGTTTTTCTAATGTTGGAGCAACAATCATCTTTCTAAAGTTAAATATTCGTTCACTATCAAAGAACATATGCTCTGTACGACAAAGTCCAATACCTTTAGCACCAAAATCTCTTGCAACTTTAGCATCCCTAGGATTATCGGCATTAGTTCTAACTTCTAGGTCTGCTATCTTATCAGCCCAGTTCATGAATGTTTCAAAGTTTCCACTAATAGATGCAGGAACTGTTTTTATCTCTTCTCCATAAACATTACCAGTTGAACCATCTAAACTAATGTAGTCTCCTTCTTTGAATACTTTACCGTCTTTAGTAGTTAAAGTTTTCTTATTAACATCAACTACTACATCAGAACAACCTGATAC
The DNA here is from genome assembly GCA_946497375.1 of uncultured Mycoplasmatota bacterium. The sequence goes on along the minus strand of CAMMKE010000064.1, from coordinate 375 downwards.
ACAACAAGTACCCATACCACGAGCGACAACTGCAGCATGTGAAGTCATTCCACCTCTAACTGTTAAAATACCACGAGCGATATTCATACCTTCAATATCTTCTGGAGATGTTTCTTCTCTTGCTAGTATTATATCTTCTACTCCCTCATCATGTGCTTTCATAACGTCTTCGGCACTAAAATATAAATGTCCTGTAGCAGCCCCAGGTGAAGCAGCTAAACCTTTACCAATAACTTTAGCTTTACTTAAAGTATCTTTATCAAAAGCAGGATGTAATAATTGTTCTAACTGTTTAGGCTCTACTCTTAAAAGAGCTTCTTCTTTAGTAATTTTACCTTCATTAACAAGTTCTACAGCAATTCTAAGAGCAGCTTC
>CAMMKE010000063.1 GCA_946497375.1 uncultured Mycoplasmatota bacterium | reverse complement strand
GTGTAGGTCGGGCAACTGGCGCGAGAGTTCAAATCTCTCCTACTCCGCCATTATATAAGAAGTTAAAAAGATCTGTTTAATCACAGGTCTTTTTCATTTTCTATAATCATTAGATTTTACTAATTCACTACTAGTTATAGATAATACTCTATCTTCACTATAAGGAACTAAGCTTTGTAGATTATATCCTTCATCAGTTGGAAAAACTTGTAATGTTGTTTCTATGTTTCCTAAAGACCAACTATCTTTTACATACGAAACATCAATAAGACCATTTTCATCTAATAAAGCAGATAAATTATTTACAATGTATTCTTTAAATTTTTCTTTACTTTCTACATAATTACAGTCATTGAAATAATAATCAGAAAAATCAAGAACATTTGACAGATATATATATTTATATTTTTTGTCTACAAGAACTTTATCTATATCAAATAGTGAAACATCTACTAAAGTTAAATCCTTAATATTTTTTTGTTTTAGTATATCTTGTAATCTCTTAAATGATTCTTCATTCTCTAAATATGACCCTTTAACAGAAAAAGAAGAATTTGTAAATAAACCAAAAAAAGTATCATGAGTATTATAAAACAATGTATGTTTATCTTTTTTCAATGATATATTGTTTATTTTAAGATATCTAATTATATTATCCCAATATTTTTTAACTTTTTCATTTAGTATATTATTAGAATATTTTTCATATATATCGAAATTAAAATAGTCTTCAAACTTGCGCGGGTCTGCACTAAAAAAATTAACATATTCTTCATAACTAATGCCTGCTTTTATGAATGAAAATTTTAATACTGCAAGAAATTTAGCTAATCCATTTATGTCAAAACAAGTAACAGTTTTTGCACCGTTTAAAAATAAATCTAATGAAGCATCTCCACTGCCAGTTATAGAAAGAACATCATTATTTTCAATGTACTCTTTATTAATTGCAAATACAGCGGAGGAATTTTCAGTATTAAATGGATAAAGTCTTGTGTAGCACTCAAACATATTTTGTTGGTTATCTTCGCCTGCAATATAAGCGATAGAAGAATCTATAGCAGCATCTACGTCATCTCTTATATATGAATTTTCACTTATGTGCCATTCTTTCTCTTTTTCTATAGGTATAATTTGTTCTTTTTCATTATCTTTTATTTTTGCAACTTTAACAAATCTATATTTATCAATAGTTGGGTCATAACGATAAATTTTATCACTATAAAATGTTGATTTTAAATAAGTTTCTTCTTCATTATGCTTAGTATATTCTATATACCACTCATATGAAGGGAATAGTACTTGTGAAGCTTCAATTATATTGGTCTTATCAAAAGGAATAATTCTATTTGGTTTTAATTCTATATCATTAAAATACATTTCTATTTCATTATTAGCATTTAGAAAAAATTTTCTGTTTGGATTTTTAGTAATGGCTTTTACTATTTCTTTGTCTTCCCTAGATATTCTTTCATCTTTTAATATTTCTTCAAGAGTCAATATTTCTCCAAAATGAATTTTTTTACTTTTATTAGTCACAAAATAGTATTTAATTCCATCTATTATTACTTCATAGCAATTATATAATGAAAATTTATTAATTCCTTGTTCGCAATTAATTTTATTAATGTCATTGGTTTCTAAAAGTTTATAACCAGTTTGTTTATCAAACATTTCATAATACATAATTGTAACTTTTTTTGCATTATTCATACTTATATTATATTCCTTTCTATTGAATACTATCTTTATATCTACAAGTATACTACTTCCCTCTGATTCTTGCAATGTCATCTTTCAAATTGTACCATTTAATCTGGACTATAAATTTATCAATCTGATTATTACGACTTTTGGCAGCAAATATTAGATGAGAAAAGTGAATTGTTGATGATGGTTCATTTTTACATTCAAGCAAGAACTTAATTATTTCATCTTTAGTAACATAAGAAAAATCATCAACAGTACCATGAATTAGGATATCAGTCTTACCTATTACAAATCTATTAATTAGTTTAATAAGCAAATCTTCATGTTTCATAAAATACTTATTAACTTTTTTTATTTTCCTTTTTATCTTTAGTTTGTAATCTGGAAAAGTTAATGTTCTTGCTCCACTACCATTATGAGTACCATCAGCAAAGAAATATTCTAATATTATGTTAATAATTTTAAGTGGTACTTTTTCTTTGGCTAGATAATTAGTAAAACTATAAATATACTCATTATGGACAGTGTTTGTTTTTCCCATTTTAATGCTGATAGATTTTTTATCTTTACCTACCTTAATCCAAATATCTTCCTTTTCTCTATCAAGATTAACATAAGAAGTTATCGTCATATCATCATTAATATTAGGAAAGTTAGCTTGTAAAAATGTTTTAAACGTAGAGTTTACTTCCCCTACTTTTTTACCGTTAAGGTAGTTGAAGAAGTCCCATTCGTTGTCAAAACCGTAGTTTCTTTTTACTGTCATCACCTCCTATAATAATAATTAACGATAAATAAAAAAATGCTCCAAAAATTTTCGAAGCATTATATTTTTAGTTTTTTAGTAACTTTATCTACTAATATTTCAAATAATTTATATAGTTCGTGAGATGCAAACATTAGAATAAAGGTTATAAATATCATTAAGTAATCAAAATGAGTAATTGAGAAAAGTGTTGTTAAGTTCATAATACAGTAGATGAATAAATAAAACATTAAGGCAAAGAGGATTAATCTTATTCTGTTAAATGGCTGACATACTTTATATAAAAGAATAAATGATACATAACTAGTTATCGTCAAAGATAGAGTTGATACTTTAGCATACGTCAAACCTATAGCATTTCCAAATAATGTTATAATGACTATATTTAGAACTATCACAAAAGCAGGAGGGGCTGCTTTTTTTAAAACATTGACTAAGAAGTTTCCCTCTACTCTATCTTTGTTAGGTTCTAAAGCTAGTATGAATGATGGTATTCCTATCGTTACAACACTTGATAAGGTAAGTTGAACGGGAATAAAGGGGTATGACTCTTCTAAGAAAAGGAAGATAAAGGCAAGAAGTCCCGCATAAATTGTTTTAACTAGGAAAAGAGAGGCAGAACGTTGTAAGTTATTAATACTTCTTCTTCCTTCTAAAACGACACTAGGCATAGAATCAAAGTTAGAATCTAATAAGACAAGTTGGGAAACACTTCTTGCAGCATCTGTTCCACTAGCCATAGCGATAGAACAATCAGCTTCCTTTAAAGCAAGGCAGTCATTAACTCCATCTCCTGTCATGGCTACAGTATTTCCAGCATCTTTTAAAGCTTTAATTAAGATATGCTTTTCTTCTGGTTTAACTCTACCAAAAACATCATATTTAAGGGCGGAGTCTCTAATCTCTTCTTCACTATGTAAAGTAGATAAATCGATAGCTTTTAAGTTATCCCCTACTTTAGCACGTCTTGCAATATTTAAAACGGTATTTTTATTATCTCCTGAGATAATTTTAACTTTTACTCCTTGGTCTTTAAAGTATTTAATAGTAGACTCAGCTTCTTTTCTTATTTTATCTTGAAGTAAGATATAACCTAATAACTTTTGTTTTTCATTTTTCTTATTATAATTACTATATTCTACGACTGCTACTACTCTTGCATCGCTAGTTAGACTATCTACTTCTTCTTTATATTTCTTATAATCTTTTAATAAAAACTCAGGCGCTCCTATAAATATCGTTTTGTCATCTTTCATTACTAGCCCAGAGCATTTAGTAGTGGAATTAAAAGGTACTATTTTCTCATAATCTACTTTATTTTTATTATAGAAAGCATTCTTTAAAGCCTTTGCTGTTGGATTATCATCATCTATAATATGAACAACACTTCCGAGTAAATCCTTTAATTCTACTTTTGACATTTCTTTAGCAATGACATCTTTTACTTCCATAACTCCTTCGGTAATAGTTCCTGTTTTATCAAGACAGATAACATTAACTCTTGCAAGGGTTTCAATACAATATAAATCTTGCACTAAGACTTTTCTTCTTGATAGTCTTATAACACTAACAGCGAAAACTGTACTTGTAAGTAAAACTAATCCTTCCGGTATCATACCGATAAGGGCGGCGACTGTATTAACAACAGCATTTTCAAAGGTATTATTAGGTAAAAATATTTGTCTTGCAAATAAAAGTATTCCTAAAGGAACAATAACAAATGAGATAGTCTTTACTATTTTATTTAAACTTCTCATAATCTCACTAGATACTTCTTTAATATATTTAGTATCACTACTTATTTTAGCAGTATAGTTATCATAACCAATATGCTCTACTTTACATATACAGGTTCCACTTACAATAAAACTACCTGATAAAAGCATATCTCCTTCTTTTTTTAAGACATTTTCTTCTTCTCCTGTTATAAAAGACTCATCTACTAAGACTTCTCCTTCTTTAATGATAGAGTCTACTACTATTTGATTACCGCTAGTAAATTTAACAATATCATCAAGGACTACTTCATCTAAGGATACTTCTTCTATTTTAGAATCTCTTATTACTTTAATCTTATGCTCTGATATTACGGATAGTTTATCTATGGTATACTTGGACCTTAACTCTTGAATAGTACTAATTAAGGTATTTAGAACGATTATAATTATAAAAGTTAAGTTTTTAAAAGAACCTACTGATATTATTGCAACTGCTAGGACAATATTAATGATATTAAATAAAGTAAAAGCATTTTCTACTACTATCTCTTTAACACTTTTAGTTTTAACATCAGTATTAAAATTAACTAGATTATCAGTAATTCTTTCTTCTATTTGGCTTTTAGTTAAACCTCTTTTTATATCAGGATTATATCTTTTTATTTTATCTTTCATATACATCACTATCTTTCTACATCACTTTTATTTAATAATAACATATTTTTCATAAATATGTGATATAATAATGGCAAGAAAAAAGGAAGGTGTTTATTTTATGCGAAGTTTTATTAATTATTTACTTACTATTACTTTGTTTATTGCTGTTATTGTTACTATTGCCATTTTTACTGTGGGAAGTCTTACTAGTCCTAGTTCAACAAGAAAGATGCTTGATAATATTGACTATGATGTAGTTATCAATGATTTTAAAAATACTGATTATGGGAAAGAACTTTATAATTATGCAGATAGTTATGGTGTTTCTTCTGATAAAGTAGATTCTATTTTAAAGACTGAGGAAGCGAAAGATTATGTTAATAAAGTATTACAGCAAGGAATTGATGCTTATTTAAATAATGGTAGTATTGAAATTAATGATGATACTAAAGAATTTATTAATAAGGCAAATAAGAAGTATGAACTTAATTTAGATGATAATGAGATTAGTGAACTTGAAAGTTATGCCAATGAAGCGATTAATGATAATTTAAATGTAGTTGTGGGTAATACTGATACTAGTGATGATACTAATTCTACAACTGAAGGACAGTTTTTAATTGATATTATAAAGATTTGTAGAGATGATAATTTACATACTACTCTTTATATAATAATTGGTGTTATTACTTTGTTATTATTTATAAGTAGTTTTAAGAAGAAGAACTTCTTAGAATATATCGGTATTGTTTCTATAACAGTGGCGATATCTACTCTACTATTTAATGGTTTAATGGCTTTAATAAGTGATAGAATGACTAGTGTTGCTAATGCTACTATTATCTTAAAACCTGTTACTGATACATTCTATATGATTACATTTATTGGTATTATTCTTGGAATTGTTTTACTTATTGCACAGCATTTTATTAATAAGCATGTTAATAAAGAAGTTGTTCCTTTCTAGAGGTTCTTCCGAAAGTTTGCGGATTAACCAATAATAGGAAGTGGGATGTATTCCTACTTTTTATTATTGGAAAATTTTGGTATCATGTTTAAGATAGA
>CAMMKE010000062.1 GCA_946497375.1 uncultured Mycoplasmatota bacterium | reverse complement strand
ATATTTATATTATCTCTGATGTTGGTAATTATGATATTACTTATAACATGCGAGGAATTGTTCATCATATGGGTCCAGATGAACATTTTCAGGATATAAAAAGAACAATACTTGCTTTATCTGGTTATCAAGAAAAAATAACTTTAATAATGCCTTTGTTGTATCAAGCAAGACAACATAAAAGAAAAGGTAGAGAATCACTTGATTGTGCCCTTGCTCTACAAGAATTAGAACATTTAGGAGTTAATCATATAATTACTTTTGATGCCCATGATCCTAATGTCTCTAATGCTATTCCAAATCTTCCCTTTGAAAACTTTTATCCTACAAATACTATTTTGGAAGAATTGTTACAGAATGAAGACTTAAAAGATATTTTAGTAATAAGTCCTGATATGGGAGCGATGGAGCGAGCAAGGTATTATGCAGAACTTCTAGATAGTGATGTGGGAGTTTTCTATAAAAGACGTGATTTATCAAAGGTTGTTAATGGTAAAAATTTGATAATTGAACATACTTATATGGGGAGTGATGTTAAAGATAAAGATGTTTTAGTAGTAGATGATATGATTGCATCAGGCTCATCTATGTTAGAAGTAGGGAAAATGTTAAAAGAAAAGGGTGCTAGGAAAGTATATTTTATTGCAACTTTCGCTTTATTTACAGAAGGAATAGAATCTTTTGAGAGAGCATATTTGGATAATATTTTTGATAAACTCTATACTACTAATCTTTCTTATATACCAAAAGAATTTAAAGATAAGCCTTGGTTTCATACAGTAGACTGTTCAATGAATATTGCGAAAATAATTAATGCTCTACATAATAAAGAATCTCTAACTCCTTTGTTAAATGGTAAAGAAAAAATATTAAAGTTAAGAGGTGAGAAAACTTTATGAAAATAGGAATCTTTGGAGGGAGTTTTAATCCTCCACATAAAATGCATAAGGAAATTGCTATAGAACTTATAAAAAAACATTATGTAGATAAAGTTATCTTTGTACCAACTGGTAGTAAATATAAATATAAAAATAATCTTTTAAGTGATAAAGTAAGATTTGAGATGCTTAAATTAATGTGTAATGATAATAATAATTTAGAAGTCAGTGATTATGAATTAAAAGATGATGTTATCTATACTTATGAGACTCTAAATTACTTCAAAAATAAATATAAAGATGATGAAATATATTTTATCTGTGGTACTGATAATTTAAGTTATATAGATAAGTGGAAGAGGGGAGAATATATTCTATCAAATAATAAATTATTAGTTATTAAAAGAGATACTTCTGATATTAATACCTTATTAGATAAATATAAAGACTATAAAGATAATATTATTGTTACAGATATAAAAGAAAATGAAATATCTTCTACTAAAATTAGAGAAATGATATATAATAATAAAAGAGTGAAAAATTATTTAGATAATAAAGTTTTAGATTATATAATAAGAAACAAGTTATATTGTAAATAAAGTATCACTCTAGAAAGTAAGTTGATACAATATGATAAGAAAAATAAGAATTAATCCTAACTGGCTTTATCATCAGGTGTGTTTTGAAAAATTGCCTAATATTTTAAAGAATAATGCTATTTTATCAAAACGTAGACAAGGCGATAATACAATTACTTCAAATGCTTGGAATGGATTAGATTATATTTCTTTATCAAAAAAATATGAAAATTATATATGGAATAGTTCTTATCGAAGATTTATTTCCTCTTCATATGCATTTATATTTGATGAAATTGAAGCGATAGAAACAGAATATGTGGAAGATAACTATGATTATTTTCAGCATATATCTAATTTATCTTTTGATAAACGTTATTCAATATATGAAGATGAATATCAAGTTAAAGATAAAATTGCTATTGATAAAGTTATTGGTATAAAAATACCTGATACTAATATTAAGCATTATCCTAGAGAATTTTATGATAGAAAGGACTGTGCTATAGATGAATTTTTAAATATAATAGATGGTAAAATGCAAGTGCCATTTATTGATATTGATAATGAATTACAAATAGATAAGAAAGATATAAAAAAATATTTATTAGAAAGGTGAGATGATAAAAATGAACTTTAAAGAGATTATTCATATTTTACAATTAGGACAAAAAACTATTGCGACAATGGAAAGCTGTACTGGTGGAGGAGTAGTTAATGCTATTACTAATTGTGAGGGTGCTAGTGAAATATTAAAATTTAGTGCGGTAACTTATTCTAATGAATATAAAGTTAAGATGGGTGTACCTAAAGAAGTTATTGATAAATATACTGTCTATAGTATGGAAACAGCAATAGAGATGAGTAAAGCGATTAGTGCTTTTGCAAATAGTAATTATGGTATAGGAATAACTGGTAAGCTTAATAGAAGTGATCCTAATAATCCATGTGGTGATGATAATACTGTTTATATATGCATTTATGATAGGGATAATAATAAATTTTATAAAGAAAAGATGACTGTTAATAAAAAAGAGCGTGCCTTAAATAAAGAGCATATTATAGATAAGATTATAACAATGTTACTAGATATAATTAAGTAACATTTTTCTTAAAATTATGTTATAATCAAATTATGAAAAAGATTATTAAAATTGATAATGAGGTTTAAAAATATGAAAAAAGAAATTGGTTGTAATAAAAGTTCTTATGGTACTGTGTTTGGAGGTTTAGAATCTTCATTTAATGGTGTTTTTAAAGATGAGTTAGTTCGTATTAGTACAGGAATAGGAGATTTATATAGTTGTACTATAGGAGATATTTCATCTGCTTATAAAATGTTAGAAGAAAAGATTATTCAAAATTCACCACAGAACGAGAAAGAGGTAATTATTTTAATTTTTCAAGTAGTGAATGATTATTTTGGTACTTTTGATAATGTTATAGAAAGATTTAATAATTATCCTAATCATGATGATGTACATTTAAAAGGAATTGAACATGGTAAAGTAGCAAATTTAAAAGGAAAAAATTCTGGAGTTTGTGTAGAACGGGCTATGTTATCACAGAATTTATTAAAAAGCTGTAATATTGATTCTTATTATAAAGCTTCTGGTATTATAAGAAATGATGAAAAAGAAATTCATTCATATAATGTTATTACCCTTTTGAATGGTGAACATTATATTTATGATGCTACTATTCCTACTTTAGTTGATAATGAGGTTTCTCCTTTAGTTTGCAAAATACCTGATTATGTTTTTAATAAGATTATAAGTCCTAGTGCTTCTATAGGATATGCAGTATCTGTAGAACATTATAATCCTTTACAAGATTGCGATGAAAAAATTATATATGATGCAGGGCATCAAGATGAGCTTTATGTTAGCGAAACATCAAAAGTAATAAAATGATTTATTGAAAAGAGGTGCAGTATGGAAAAAGTTTATAAGAGTGAAGAAGAGTTTTTAAAAGATTATAATGCTAAAGACTTTGAGCAGTTATCAATGACTGCTGATATCCTGCTTATTAGTGTATCTAGTGAAGAAGTTAATAACTATCGTAAAAATAGTAAGAAGATGATGAGTATTCTTTTAGTTAAAAGAAGTGACTATCCTTTTAAAGGTAAATGGTGCCTACCTGGAGGATTTTTAGACCCTAAGACGGAAACTTTAGAAGAGTGTGCAAAAAGAGTATTAAAAAGAGAAACTAATCTATCTAATATCTATTTAGAACAATTATATACTTATGATGCTCTTGATAGAGATCCAAGAACAAGAGTAGTATCAACGGCTTTTATCGCACTTGTTGATAAAAATAGATTAACAGAAATGATTAATCCTAATGCTTGTTGGTTTGATGTTATGTTAATAGAAGAAAAAGATAATATTGTAGATATTTCTTTAACTAATGGAGTAGAGAATATTAATCTATCAATTAAAAAGACTTTAAGAGAAAAAACTACTGATAGATATAGTTTTAAAGCGAAAAAAAATGTATTGGCCTTTGACCATGATTTAGTAGTATTAGCAGGATTAGAACGTTTAAAAAATAAATTAAATTATACTGATATTGTCTTTAATATGATGCCTGAATACTTTACTTTAGGAGAGTTACAACAAGTTTATGAAGTAATACTTAATAAGAAGTTATTAGATCCAGCTTTTAGAAGAGTTATTAAAGATAAAGTAGTTAAGACTAATAAAATGAGAACTGGAGAAGGACATAGACCATCAGTATTATTTAAGTATAGGAAGAAAAATGATTAAGATAAATAGAATAAGATTATTTGTTAATAATAACTTAAAGTCTAGAAAAATTGCAGATATTGTTAAATCTAAATTAAAAGATAATGGTTTCAAAATAGTTACTAAAAACTATGATTTAGGAATAGCGATTGGGGGAGATGGAGCATTTCTAAGAATGGTTAAAGAGAGTTCTTTTGATAGTAAATGTTACTATATTGGAATAAATACAGGTACTCTTGGTTTTGCCCAGGAAATAAGTTTTGATGAGATAGATACTTTTATTAAGAAACTTACTTTAGGAGAGTTAAAATGTGATAAAATTGGGATTGGAGAAATAGAAGTAGAAACTAAAGAGGGTACTTTTAAACATTTTACTTTAAATGAGTTGGTATTAAGAGAACAAGAACTTAATACTTCTAAGTTTAAAGTCTTAATAAATGATGAATTATTAGAAAACTATGTAGGAGATGGTTTGTTAGTATCAACATCATTTGGTTCTACGGCTTATAACCTTAGTTTTGGAGGTTCTACCCGCTATAATACTTTTCATACTTTACAACTTACACCTATCGCTCCATTAAACTCTAAGAGTTATAGAAGTCTTTTAAATTCTTTAATAGTTCCTGCTGATAAGATAATATCTATAAGACCAGAAGTAGTTAGTAAAAATGTTCTTATTAGTATAGATGGAGATAATTATAGATATAATGATGTTATTAGAGTAGATACTTATATAAAAGATAAAGAGATTAAAGTACTTAGAATGAATGATTATGATATGATTAAAAAGATTAATGAGAAGTTTTTAAAATAATTATATTAGAGATATTTATGTATCTTAACAATATAATTATTTTTTTTAGTTTGTTTCACTTTACCACTATATTTAAATTTACCATATTTTCTAATACTAAAGATATCTTCTTCTTTTAAGAAATATGAGGGATTAGTTAGTACTTCATAGTTTAAAATAACTTCTTTATTCTTAAATTTGTCTTTTACTTTATTTCTAGAAGTGTTAGTAATTTTAGATACTATAGTATCAATTCTTTCACTTTTAGTAGTTAGTTCTAATTCTTTAAACTTTCTTTTATAATCTTTTAGAGTGTTGATATTTATTTCTTCTAGTTCAATGTAGATGTTCTTAATCTTATTGAAGTTAGTTAAAAAATAATCTTTCATAGACTCTAATAAATAAAAGTAATAGTTATTATCATCTATTATAATATCACCAAATAGTTCTTTATCTATATTTAAAGAAAAGATACTACCTAAAATATCTTGATGTTTAAGAGAGTCTTTAGTAATTATTTTAAATAATACTACTTTAGGTAATTTATCTTTATAAAGAATTACTTTTTCTGCTTCATTAAATGGTTTAAAGATATTAAACTCATCTTTTTTAAAATGTTTACTTATTTCTTTAACTTCGTTAGGCTCTAAAAAGAAAGTAGGCTCATTTCTATTTAATCTATCAATATTTTTCTTAATGTTATACATATTATCCCTTCTTAATTGTTTATTATTTTATCATATATTTCTTTTTTTGAAAATTTAGTGTAAAATAAAGTTGTAAAGGTAGTGATAAAATGTATGATGTAATAGTAGTAGGAGCAGGTCCAGCAGGACTTTTCGCATCCCTTAACCTTGCTCGTAATAGTAAGTTAAAAGTACTACTTGTAGATGAAGGCAAGTTTAGTGAAAAACGTGTTTGTCCTATGAACTCTAAAGGAACAGCTTGTGTTAACTGTAATCCATGTAATATTTTATCAGGATATGGAGGAGCGGGGACTTTCTCTGATGGAAAACTTAACTTTATTCCTAAGTTAGGTAAAACAGATTTATTTAAGTATATGGAGAAAAGTGATGCTTATAAATTAATTGATGAAGT
>CAMMKE010000061.1 GCA_946497375.1 uncultured Mycoplasmatota bacterium | reverse complement strand
ATAATGCTGTTATCGCTGATATTGCCGATAAAGTTATTAAAGTTAAAAATGGTAAGATAGAAAGTGTATCTATCAATAAACATCCTAAACTTGTTAAGGAGATTGATTGGTAATGTTAATCTTTAAGAATAGTTTTAGGAAAATATGGAAGTCTAAAGGACGTTTCTTATCATTGATACTTATTGTCATATTAGGTACATCTTTTTTTGCAGGAGTTAGAGAAACAGCTAGTGATATGATTAAGACACTTGATAATTATTATGATGAGACTAATTTATATGACTTTAAAATAGTTAGTACGATGGGACTTACAGATGATGATATTGCATCACTAGAAGATATAAAAGGAATAAAAGAAGTAGAAGGGACATATTCTTTTGATACTTTAATAGATGGTAATGCTGTTAAGGTAAGTGCTCTATCAGATATTAGTAAACCTACATTAGTTAAAGGTAAAATGCCTAAAAGTAATAGTGAGTGTCTTGGAGAAGATGGAGCTTTTAAAATAGGAGAAACCATTACTATAGATGATGATACTTATCTATATAATAATACTTGTAAAGTAGTAGGAACTATTAATAGTAGTAGTTATATCTATGAAAATAAAGGTATATCGACTGTAGGTGATGGAAAACTTGATAGTTTAGTCTATGTTCCTAAAGATAACTTTAAACTTGATTATTATACTGAAATATATTTAATCGCTTTAAATACTAAAAAAGAATTATCTTATAGTGATAGTTATGATGAAATAATAGAAAAAGTAAATAAAAAGTTACAAGAATTAAAACCATTAAGAGAAACAGCAAGATATGAAGAGATACTAAAAGAAGCGATGGATAAAGTAACTGCAGCAGAGAATGAACTTAGTAAAGTAAAGAGCGAAAATGAAACAAAATTTAATGATGCACTAACAGAGTTAAACTCTAATAAAATAAAACTTGATGAGGGATTAGAAGAATATAATAGTGGTTTATATAGTCTTAATAAAACAAAAGAATCTACAGAATCACAAATTAATAATGGCTTTAATGCCTTAAATACTGCTAAAGCAGAGTTTAATAATGCTTTAAATAGTGCAGGGCTTACAGTAGAGAACTTACAGTCTACTCTTGATACCATAAATACTAATATAAGTAGTCTTGAAGAACAATTAAAAGAATTAAATGAGACTGATAGTTTATATGAAACATTAAATGCTAGACTTAATGAATTAAAAACTAATAAAACTAATATAGAAACATTAATTAATACTAATAATACTTTAAAAGAAGAAGAAGCTACTTTAAATAATTCTTTAAGTACTTGGAATAGGGAATATAATAATGCAATAAATAAATTAAATAGTGCTAAAAAAGAAATAGATGAGGGCTATATTGAGTTAGAAAAAGGTTATGATGAATATAATACTAACTATAATCTATATTTAGAAGAAATATCTAACTACGAGACGGAGATAAATAATGCTAAAGAAGAAATACAAAATATAGAAAAACCTGTTTGGTACTTATTAACAAGAAGTGACTTAACTGGTTATACATCATTCTATGAAAGTGCTACTAAAGTAGATTCTATTGCTGCTGTTTTCCCAATATTCTTCATTCTAATAGCTTTCCTTATGGCTTTTAACACGATGAATAGAATGATAGAAGAAGAACGTAGTGAAATTGGTGCTTTAATATCTATAGGTATTAGAAAATCTACTATTGCTTTTAGTTATCTTTTATATGTATTTATCGCTTGTATTTTAGGACTAGTTATAGGATTAAGTGTTGGATATAGTCTTATACCTAGAATACTTTATACTGTATACTCAGCCTCTTTTACAATTCCAGAACTTTCTACTTATGCTAATCCTTATGCTTGTTTGATAATTATTTTTACAACAATCATTTTAATGAGTTTAGTAGTATTTATTACACTTATTAAAGACTTTAGATTAGCACCTGCTACTATTTTAAGACCAGCTTCTCCTAAGAATGGTAAAAAGATATTATTAGAGAGAATTAGACCATTTTGGAGACATTTATCATTTTCTTGGAAGATAACCTTACGTAACTTATTTAGATACAAGAAAAGAATCTTTATGACCGTCTTAGGTATTGCCGGATGTACTGCCTTATTATTAACTGGATTTGGTATTAAAGATAGTTTAAGTGACCTATTAGATATCCAATATGGAGAAATACAGCATTATGATGCCACACTTGTTTTAAATGATGATGTAAATAAAGATGATGTTACGAAGAGTTTATCTAATAATAAATTAACAAATTATATAACTACTAATATATCTAGTTTTACTTTTAAAGCGAATAATAAAAACTTGGATTTTACTTTGATTGCCTTTATGAGTAATGACAAAATTAATGACTATGTAACCTTAAAATTACTTGATGGTAGTACTTTAAACTTAAGTGATGATGGCGTTATCATTACAGAGAAAATGGCAGAGTTGTTAGATGCTAAAGTAGGAGAAAATATTAGTATTAGAAATAGTGATAATCGCCTATTTATCGTTAAAGTAAGTGGTATTACTGAAAACTATATAAGTAACTTTATGTATATGAATAGTACTTATTATGAAGAGATATTTAATGATGATGAGTTTAATAGTTATCTCGTTAATTTAGATAATTCTATTAATAAAGAAAAACTATCTAATAATTTATTAGATACAGGATACTTTGGAGCGATTCAATATACAGAAGATAATATGGATATGTTTAATGATATTATCGCTGGTATGAATAATATAGTTTATCTAATAATCGCTTTCTCAAGTTTTCTTGCTATAACAGTTTTATATAATCTTACAATTATTAATATGAATGAAAGGAAAAGAGAAATAGCAACCCTAAAAGTCTTAGGTTTTAGAGATAGAGAAGTATCTAGTTATGTCTATAGAGAGACTATTATTTTAACTATAGTAGGTATAATAGTAGGAATATTCTTAGGCTTTTCTCTAAATACCTTTATCTTAATGATAGCTGAAACTGATGAGATTCTATTTATAAAAACAATTAAACCATTAAGTTATGTTCTATCATTTATAATTATTATAGTATTTAGTATTATAGTACAAGTAATAACATACTTTATCTTAAAAAGAATAGACATGATAGACTCATTAAAATCTGTAGAGTGAAGCATTGTTATTAAAACAAAAAGATTATACTTTTAAACTAGAAACGCTGTGTATTAGATTATAGGGGGTAAATGTATTTTCAAACACAAGGTTATATAGTATAATGAATATGTCGAAGATGAATATTTGCTTGGCTGGCTAATTAGAGATATTTTTTTAGAAATGTTATGGAACATATAGAAATTGAAGAATTAATTAACAAAATAGTTGAAGCTTTAAATATTGTTAAAGATAGAAAGAACACAAATTCTAGATTTGTTGATAGTGAGAAAACTTTAATTTTATGTCCAAAATGTAATTCAGAACACGTAATTAAAAATAGGCATTATAAAAATAAAGTTCAATCTTATCAATGCAAAGATTGTAGTAAAAAATTTAATGCTTGTACTAATACTCTAGTATCATATCTGAAATTAACATATGAACAATTATTGTTTTTTTCGAGTGTATGGATGATAAATTATCAATTAGAAAAACAGCAGCTAAAATGAATGTTAATAAGAATACAGTATTTTTGTTACGTCACAAAGTTTTAGATTGCATATCAATAATAAGAGAAAATATTAAATTAAGAGGTATTGCTGAAGGTGATGAAACATATGAATCTATAAATTTAAAAGGTACAAAGAAAGAAAATGTGCCACGTTTTTCTAAACCTCGTTCTTCTAATAATGAAAATTCAAAAAGAGGTATAAATGACCATCAAGTATGTATTGCTTCAGTTATTGACGAAGATGATAATTTCTTTTTAGAAATTGTTGGTACTGGTCCCATAACTTCATTAGAAGTAGAGAAAGCATTTTCTAATAGATTAAATGATGTAACTTGTTTATTTACAGATTGTAAGACTTCTTATGAAAAATTTGCTAAAGATAATTCTATAAGATTAGAACAAGTTAAATCAGGAACCTACAAAAATATTAACGGATATAGTTTAGGAAATATTAATTTTTGACATTCAGAATGGGCTACTTTTATTTCTGGCTTTAGAGGTGTTTCAACAAAACATTTACAACATTATTTAGATTGGTTTAGTTTTCAAAAAATTATTAGTTATACTACTGAAACATTAAAAAGGCCTTTAACTATGATGAAAAAGGCTACTGATAATAAATGCAATATTAATTCAAATAATGTTTATGATAATTCTTCTGGTATTGACTCCAATGAAGTATATGCTGAGTATAAATATTCACCCCTTACAAACTAGTACACAGCGTATTTAATAGAAAAAACAGTCCTAAGACTGTTTTAATTTCATAATGGTGTCCACGATGCGACTCGAACGCATGACCGATCGCTTAGAAGGCGATTGCTCTATCCAGCTGAGCTACGCGGACAAATAAGACATTATTAATATATAACAAACTATTATCTTTTTCAAGAGTTTTTTGAAAATTTACACTTGTTTTTGTAAAAAAACTTCTTTTCATTGACTAATTTTATATAAAAGCTTTACAATAATTAAAAAGAGGTGTTTTCTATGTATCAAAAATATTATCGCAGACATATGATTAAAAGTGCAATTATTATAATCTTCCTATTCGCTTTCGCTATAGTTTCTACATATTTAATATATAACAATTTTTCTAGTAAAAGAGAGCGTGATATAGATACGGGAGCAATGGGAGTAGTATTTCATAATAAAGATGGTAATAAAATTAATTTAACAAAATTTTCCCCAGTAAGTGATGCAGTGGGACTAAGTTCTACAGAATATAGTTTTACAGTTAAGAATAGCACAGCTAATAGTGTTAGTTATAAAATAGTGTTAGAGCCTAATACTAATAGAATAAATACTGATGAATGTTCTGCTAAGACTATTCCAACCGAACTATTAAAACTTAGCCTACGTGTTGACCATCAAACCTCTGTCGCTAAAATACTTAGTGAGTATCAAGATGGTGTTTTATATGAAGACACATTGGATGCGAATAGTGAAGAAGATTATTCTATTAGATTATGGGCTATTAATAATGATTTTGTAATAGATAGAGATAGTCATTTTCATGCAGTTATTAAAGTAATTGAAGAGGGATAAGATATGTTAGATAATAAAGGTTTCGCTATTTCTACAATTTTGTACAGCTTATTAATTATGGCAACATTAATATTATTCTTGTTGATAAGTAACTTAAGCTTTGAAAGAAGATCTACTAGTGATTTTGTGGATAATATTACTGATGAATTAAATTTATTCGCGCTTGAACATAGTTAATTAAAAAAAAGTTAGCAAAAAGAGTTGACAAGTGCTAACTTTTTTCATATAATGATATTGGCAATGGAAAAGTGGGAATGCTAAAACTAGTATTTATCCAGTTAATCAGTGCTTAGGAGGTAGTTATGCTTAGTGATAGACAAAAGAAAATATTAAAATTAATTGTTGAGTCTTATATTAGACAAGCTAAGCCTGTTAGTAGTAATCAACTCTGTAAGAAATTAAAATGTTCCAGTGCTACGGTTAGAAGTGAAATGGCTAGTCTTGAAGACTTGGGTTACTTAGAGAAAACTCATACTTCTAGTGGTAGAGTACCTAGTGAAGAAGGATATCGTTATTATGTAGATAATCTAATGGAAGCTAGAAAGATGAATGGAGAAGATATGTTAAAATTACAGATTATTTTCCATAATCAATCATTAGAATTAAGTGACTGTATCAACAAAAGCTTACAAGTTGTCTCTGATATGACTTCTTATACAGCCGTAGTCTTAGGTAAAGCAAGTCATGAGAACTTACTTAAAGAAATTAGAGTTGTACCCCTTGATGCTAATCATTTAATAGTTATAGTTGTAACTGATAAAGGTAAAGTAGAGCATAAAAATATAACTTTAGATAATGTTAGTATGGAAGATATTAAAAAGACTGTAGAGTTAATTAATAACTTAATAGTCGGAACACCAATTGATGAAGTAAGTACTAAACTAGAGTTTGAAATTAAACCTATTATCTCTAAATATGTAGATCAGCATCAACAACTATATAATGCTATTTATAATGTCTTTAC
>CAMMKE010000060.1 GCA_946497375.1 uncultured Mycoplasmatota bacterium | reverse complement strand
ATTGTAAAGGTAAAGATATTGAGATTGATGCAGTTAGACTTATTAATGAAGATATTGATAGTATCTTAATGGATTTACAGATTAGTACTTATTTAAAAGAGAAACTTGCAAATATTATATTTAGTGATATGCCTATTAAGAAAAAGAGAATCGCTATTCGTAAGCTAAAAAAAGATGGTTTATCAAAAGAGTATATGAAATTATTCTTAAAACTTATGGAATATATAGAGACTGTGTAAAGAGAACTGGTATTCTCTTTTTTTCTGTGTTAAAATAAAATTAGACAAGACGGAGGTGGTTTAGTTGAAGGCTATGGTAACAGGAGCAAGTAGTGGTATTGGTCGTGATATCGCTCTTAATCTTGCTAAACTTAATTATGATTTAATACTTGTTGGTAGAGATAAAGAAGCTTTAGAGAGTGTTAAATCTACTATAAATGGGAAAGTTAAAGTTAAGATAGTTGTTGTTGATTTATCTAATTTACAGAAAGTTAAAGAGCTTTATGTCTTAACTAAGAATGATGATATTGATATACTTGTTAATAACTCAGGGTTTGGAGTATTTGGAGAGTTTTCTGATATTGACCTTAATAGTGAACTTAATATGTTAGATGTTAATATTAGAGCGGTTGATATGTTATGTAAGTTTTATTTAAAAGATATGATAAAAAAAGATAGGGGCATTATTCTTAATGTTTCTAGTTCAGCAGCTTTTATGTCAGGACCTTTAATGAGTAGTTATTATGCATCTAAAAGTTATGTGTATCGTCTTAGTTTAGCAATTAGAGAAGAGTTAAGAAGACGTAAGAGTAAAGTGCGGATATCAGTTTTGTGCCCAGGGCCTGTTAAGACTAAATTTAATGATAGAGCTGGAGTAGAGTTTGGCGTTAAAGCTTTAAGTAGTAGTTATGTAGCAAGGTATGCAGTAGAGAAGATGTTTAGTGGTAAGACTATAATTATTCCTGGGTTTAAGATGAAATTTGTTAAATTTATAGTGAGATTTTTACCTGATAAGTTTGTTACACGTATTAACTATAATATTCAAAAGAAGAAGGGAAAGTAAGATGAGTAGTTTGGTTTCGGTTGATAATCTAATGTTAGGACCTTTTACGAAGTTTAGTATAGAGATACCTTTAAATTCTTTAGTCTTTGTTACAGGTTCTAATAATAGTGGAAAGAGTTTGTTACTTAAAGTACTAGCAGGACTTGTTAATGTTAAAAATAAAATTACTTATGATAAAGAGATAATTAAAAGTGATAATGATATTTCTTATATGGCTAGTTTAACTTTTAACTATGATACAGTCTTAAAAAATATTAGATATAGTGTAGAGAGATTAGGATATGATGATGATAAAATTAATGTGTTAGTTAGAGATATTGCTAAAGACTTGCATATTACTAGTTTACTTAATAAAAATATTAAAGATTTAAATGAATATGAAAGGCTTAGAGTTTGTTTGGCATCTAAAACTATTAGTAATCCTAAACTATTATTATTAGATGACCCTTGTCTTTTTTTGTCTCCTATAGAAAAAGAAGAGTTTATGGGATTTTTAGAACAGTTAAGGACAAGAGGAATTACTATTATAATATCTACTTCTACTTTAGAAGAAGTAATATATACAATTAATAGTATTATATATGTACTTGATAAAGGAGAAATAGTTAGTAGTGGCGAGATGTTAGAGGTTTTACCTAATGATAGCCTATTAAATAAAATAGGTTTAGAATTACCTTTTATGGTAGATTTATCTGTGAAATTAGAGTATTATAATCTTACCGACAAAATTAATATGAGTCCTTTGGGGATGGTGGAGAGTTTATGGAAATAAAGTTTTCTCATGTTAATAGTAAATATTTTTCTGATATATCTTTTGTTATACCTAAAGGAGAAGTTACTGGTATATATGGAAAGAATGGTGATAAACTACTTAGCTTAATATCATTAGATGATGATAGTAGAGGGATTATTTACTTTAATAAGATTAGAAAGTTAAGACGTAATTATTATTTGTTTAGAAATGATATGGAACTTGTGGAGAAAAGATTTGTTAATCTTTTTGATATAGATAATATTTATGAGTATTTTAGAGAATATGTTAGATATAAAAAAGTAGAAGTAGATGATATTGATAAAAAGATAAAAGACTCCTTAAGAATAGTTGGTCTTAAAGTGGATATCTTAGATAGACGTATATCTACTTTGACTGGAAGTGAAGTAAAATTACTTCAGTTTGCTCTTGCCTTTATAACAAATCCTAAAGTAATACTGTTAGATGAGCCTTTTAGAGGACTTGATTTGAATGTTAGGAAAAAGCTTATTAGAATTATTACAAGATTAAAAGATAAGTTTTCTAAGACTATTGTTATATATAGTAATAATCCTAATTACTTATATCAATATACTGATTATTTAATTGTACTTAGTAATAATACAATTTTAGGAGAAGGGAATACTAGTGATATTTTCTTTGATAGTAAATATAATATTAAAAAACCTGATATAGTAGATTTTATACTATTAGTTAAAGATAAGAAGAATGTTAAATTACCTAGAAGGAAAAGTGTTATGGACCTTATTAAAGATATATATTGGAATGTGAAGTGAGATTATGAGATTTTTAATTAGATTTAGTTATGATGGTAGTAATTTTAAAGGATATCAAAAACAAGAGGGGTATAGGACTATACAGGGAGAGTTAGAAGAGGCTCTTTATAAGATTAATAATAATACTAAAGTAAAGGTAGTGGCAGCGGGAAGAACTGATAAAGGGGTACATGCCGTTGACCAAGTCGCTCATTTAGATTTAGATGTTAATATTACACCTTATAAATTAAAAAGGGCGATGAATAGTTATT
Organism: uncultured Mycoplasmatota bacterium; assembly: GCA_946497375.1. The sequence continues at coordinate 3,557 of CAMMKE010000060.1, read as the reverse complement.
TACCAGATGAGATACATATAAATTCAGCGATGGAAGTTCCTGATGATTATTTTGTTAGGTATCATGTCTTAAGAAAAGAATATCATTATTATATAAACATGAAGGAATATAATCCCATGATGAGAAATTATGTCTATCAGCATGGCCATTTACTTAATGTTAGTAGAATGAGAAAGGCAATACACTTTTTCGAAGGTGAACATGACTTTAGAGCCTTTGTTACTGAGAATAATGTTAAGGAAAATTGTGTTAGAACTATCTATGAAGCATCTATTACTAGAAAAAAAGATGTTTTAGATATTAAGTTTGTAGGTAGTGGTTTTTTAAGATATCAAGTTAGAAATATGGTAGGAGCCTTAATTAAAGTTGGAACTGGTAAGATAGAGCCTTATGAAGTTAAGAGAATACTTGAAAGTAAAGTAAGAGGTAAAAATGGGGCGACAGCGAAAGCTTGTGGACTTTATCTTGTTAAAACTACTTTGGAGAGTGATATATGATAAGGGGTAAATTGATGAGAGGTTTTGAAAATCAATTGGAAAGGATGATGAGTGTTGGACAAGTTATTATTTTTTAAACAATATAGAGAAAAATATAAGGAGTTTTATTATAATAGTTATTCTATAAAAGAGGATAATAATACAATACGTTTAGAGTATGAGTTTGAAATACCAGGTCTTGCTAAATTTAATCCTAAGATTAGTATTTTGAAAAAAAAGATGAAATTTAAAAATATTAATAGTGTTTACGTTCAAAATATGGTGTTTCATATTGGCCTTATAGAGCTTATAAGTTATTGGAAATGTACATGCTCTCCTACAATTGTTATCAACTGTGGATATTTAGATGAAGAACAAATTAAATGGTGGAAAAAATTATATTATTATGGATTGAGTGAGTTATTTTATCAGAATGGTATAAAAACTAATATTACAGATTTTGTAGATATAATATGTACTATTAGTGAAAGTACTTTTGAATATAATAAAAGCGAAGATAAATATGATGGTTATATAATTCCAATTGGTGGTGGGAAAGATTCTATTGTAACGTTGGAAACATTAAAAATAGATAAAAATGATAATTATTGTTTGATTGTTAATCCTAAGCCAACTACACTAGAGTGTGCTAAAATAGCTGGTTTTAAGGATAGTAATATAATTGAAATTTATAGGAATATAGATAATAATTTGTTAGATTTAAATAAAAAAGGCTTTATTAATGGCCATACTCCATTTTCTGCAATGCTTGCTTTTTTATCATATTTTATTGGTTATTTGTTATCAAAAAAATATATAGCTTTATCTAATGAAAATAGTGCTAATGAATCAAATGTAAAGGGTGAAAAAATAAATCATCAATACTCAAAAAGCTTTGAATTTGAATGTGATTTTGAATATTATACAAAGAAGTATTTAAAAGAACCAGTAAAATATTTTAGCTTTTTGAGACCGTTGAATGAATTGCAAATTGCTAAGATATTTTCTAGATATGAAAAGTATCATAAAACTTTTAAGAGTTGTAATGTAGGAAGTAAAGGAGAAAATTGGCAATGGTGTTGTAATTGTGCAAAATGCTTATTTACTTATATAATATTAAGTCCTTATTTATATAAAGAAAAATTAATTAATATTTTTGGAATAGATATGTTTGAGAAAAGTGACTTATTAAAAATATTTATTGAATTAACAGGAAATGCAGAGAAAAAACCTTTTGAATGTGTTGGTACTTTTGAAGAAGTTAATTTTGCTATAAGTAAAACTATAGAAAATCTTGAAAAGGAAAATAAAAAACTACCTTATTTATTAAAATACTATAAAGATAATTATAAATTAGTAAATACAAAAAATGATATAACTATGAGATATAACGATGAGAACAACTTAAATGAACAGCAAAATGAAATATTAAAGAAGGAGGTTTTTAGATGATAGATAATTTGATAAATTATTTAAGAAATAAGAAAATTTTAATATTAGGTTTTGGCAGAGAAGGACAATCTACATATAAATTGATTAGGAAATATTTAAAAAATCAATCATTATTTATTGCTGATGAGAAAAAAGATTTTCAAGAAGCTTATGATTTTTTAAAAGAGGATAACCACATAAAGTTTATAAGTGGAGAGAAATATTTAGATAATTTAGAAGATTATGATATTATTATGAAAACTCCAGGTATATCATTTGTTGGGATTGATACAACTAATTTTCTTCATAAAATTAAATCACAAATGGAGTTGTTTTTAGAGTTTTTTGATGTTTTTACTATTGGGGTTACAGGTACTAAAGGAAAAAGTACAACCAGTTCTTTGATATATAAAATTCTAAGAGATCAAAATATAAAAAGCTTGCTTTTAGGAAATATTGGTGTACCGGTATTTGATTACATTGATGATATAGAAAAAGATATGATAATTGTTTTAGAAATGTCATCACATCAATTAGAATATATGAAGTGTTCTCCTAATATTGCAATTTTATTGAATGTTTATGAAGAACATTTAGATCATTATGAATCATTTTCTAAGTATGTAGAAGCTAAATGTAATATATATAAATATCAGACAGAGTCTGATTGTATTTTATACAATTCAGATAATAAAATATTAGATAGTATGATAAAAAATACAAAGTCAAAAGTTTATAAAGTGAGCTTAAAAGGTCAATATGGAAGTGATGTATATTTAAATAATGGCAAAGTGTTTTTTAATGATAAAATTATATATGATAGAAATGAAAAAAGAAATTTAGTTGGTGAACATAATTTAAATAATATTATGTTTGCTTTAGCAGTTGCAGAAATATTGAAGCTAGATATATTTAAAGCAGTAAAAAGTGTTAATGAGTTTAAAACCTTAGAACATAGATTAGAATTAGTTGGAAATTATAATGGTGTCATATATTATGATAATAGCATAGCTACTGTTCCAATAGCTACAATAGAAGCTGTAGAAGCTTTGAAAGATGTTGATACATTGATTATTGGAGGTATGGATAGAGGTATTGATTATACTGATTTTATAAAATATTTGAATGATAGTAGTATTAGAAATATTATTTGTATGCCAAAAACAGGACACGATATTGCAAATAAACTTAATAAGGAAAAAAAATACATTGTAGGAACATTAGAGGAAGCTGTTGATGTTGCTAAGAAAGTAACTATGAAAGGGAAAATATGTTTATTATCTCCTGCTGCTGCTAGTTATGGTTATTTTAAAAATTTTGAAGAGAAAGGTAATATGTATAAAGAATTGGTAAAAAGTAGTTTTTAACGTTAATAATTGTTTTATACAGAGTTTATTGATATTATATGGCTAGTTTAAATAATTTTAATAATGTACAAGTAGATAGTAAAGATAAAGAACAAGAAACTAAAATTTGTGATAGTTTACCATTTGAAGTTAGAAATCCTAAGCCTAATAAAGAATTGTTAGAAGCTTTAAAGGAAAGTGAGGAGATATTGTCTGGTAAGATAGATGCTAGAAAATATGATAGTGTTAGTTACTACTCAGCCATAAACAAATAAATAATTAATTGGCAAAAAAGTAAAAAAGT
>CAMMKE010000059.1 GCA_946497375.1 uncultured Mycoplasmatota bacterium | reverse complement strand
TGACAGTTAATGAGTTAGTTAATTATATCAAGTTAGAAAAATATGATTTAACAAAATTAGATGGTTTGAAAGATGAGTATAAAGAAGTTTTAGAAAAATATTCCGATATAATAGAATTAAATCCCAAAAGGTTAGAGAAAACAGTAGAAGGTTTTGGTGAAAGAATAGAATTATTAAAACAAGCGAAGGAAAAATATAAAGATGTAACACCAGTAGACTTTCTTTTAAGAGAAAGAAGTATGTTAGAAAAAAATAGTTAAAACATTAAAAAATAGATTATGACATTGGCAAAATATTATGGGGGTATATATTTATGTATGAGTATTTTTATGAGTTAGATAAACCAAATGATTTTAGTGTATTGTTACTCAAATGTAATTATCTTGAAGATGGATTTTATTCTGTAGAGTCATCTTTAACGCTAGATTTCTGTATTAAAAATACTAATTTATTTGCAAATTTAAGAAAGGTAGATAATCTTATAGAATCTCTTTTTTACGAGATGACGGAAAATAAAAATAGACTTTATTATTTTGATGATTATGAAAAATTATCTGTTATTTTTGATTATTTTAATAAAGAAGAATATGAAGAAATGAAAAAAGAGAAGGATAATTTACATTTAAAAACAAGGAATTTAAAAATAGTTTTGGGATATTATAAAGTCTGCATAGAAGGATTACTTGAAATTTATCCTGACTTAAGTTGTTTTTTAACCACTACTATAAAAATGATAGATGATGCCTTAAAAGAATTGGATAAGAAAAGGTTTATTCAGATACCATATAATAATAGTGTTATGTATACTTTTCCAAATGCATGGTATATTACTCCAAATGGTTACTTATATAACACTGGTTCAGGTCATAAACAAGGTAATTTAAGTTATCCATATTATGATATTTTAGATAGGTTAAAAAATAGTCAAGAAGTACCTTTAGTTGATAATCGTAACAAAATTAGAAATATATTAAAGCGAGGTTATGTAGAAGCTGTTGAATTTAAGAATTATGCCAATTTAGAATATGAAATTCCTACAGTTATGACAACAGATTCTTCCCCAGTATATCAACTTAGAAAAAGTTATCAGAAGAATATCTCTACTTTAGTAATAGGACATTTAGCAGCAGAAGAGTCTTTATATAGGAGTTTTTTTAGGATGAATTCATCTAATTATAAGCAACAACTAGCTTTATATTTTTCTTTAAATAAAATAGCTTTAGATGATGTCTTAGTTAGATATTGTGGTTTTCATAAAATAAGTTCAGTAGTTGATAAGACTATAACAACTTCTTCCTTAAATGCCGTAGATGATTTAAAATTATACTTAGATAAAGGATGGACTATTGATATAATTCCTGGAATTGTTTATGATAGAGTAAAAGATAAAGTAGAAGATGTGAATTTCAATTCATATTTTGTTAGTGATATTTTAAATAAATCATTAAATGAATATAATGGTAAAGGGAAAATATTAATAAAAGATTATAAAAGTAGGTGTTAATTATGCAAAGATTTAAAGCTACTAAAGTAGCAAGTTTTTTAGGAATATTTTTTAATTTATTTCTATTTGTAATTAAATTTATTGCCTCATTCTTTACCTCAAGTCAAGCGATGATGGCTGATGCTATTAATAGTTTAGGAGATATTTTCTCATCTCTTATGACTTTGATAGGTAATAAAATAGCAAGTAAACCTAGTGATGATGACCATAATTTAGGTCATGGTAAAGCAGAATATATTTATTCTCTTTTGATAAGCATTGTTATTATGGTGGTAGCAGTTACTCTATTTAAAGACTCACTAGAATCAATTCTAGTTAAAAGCGATTATACTTTTTCATATATGCTAATAGTAGTTTGTATTATTACTATAGTAATTAAATTATCTTTATATTTCTATACTAATAAACTATCTAAAAGCCTAAATAGTTTACTACTTAAAGCTAACTCAAAAGACCATTTATATGATGCTATTATTACGACTATTAACTTACTAGCAATTATATTAACTAGTTTTGGTATATACTTTGTAGATGGCTTAGTTGGAGTTTTAATTGCCTTATGGATTCTAATTAGTGGACTTAAGATATTTAAAGAAAGTTATGATGTCTTAATGGATAAAGCTATAGATAATGATACTAAAGATAAAGTTTTAGAAGTAGTTAAGAAATATAGTGAAGTAAAGAAAATAACTCATTTTAATGCCACACCAGTAGGCTATAAATATCAAATATCATTTACTATCTTTGTAGATGGTAATATGTCGACATATGAATCTCATGCTATTGCAAATAAAATAGAACGAGAACTTGAAAAGTTTGATGAAATATATTTAACTGTAATTCATGTTAATCCTATTTAATCCTTTGCAATATAAAGAAAATATGATATAATCTACTGGTAGAAAGAAGGAGTAATATGGAAAAAATATATGTTTTTGGACATCGTAAACCTGATACAGACTCAGTTAGTGCAGCGATAAGTTATTCTTATTTAAAAAAACAATTAGGTTTTAATGTAGAACCTCGTGTACTTAGTGCAATTAATAAAGAGACTAAATATGCACTAAAATACTTTAAGGTAAAAGAGCCTGCTTACTTAAATGATGTTAAATTACAACTTAAAGATGTTAATTATCATAAAGGATATTTCTTAAATGAAAAGAAATCTATCTTTGATAGTTATATTTATATGTTAAATGAAGGTTTAACTGGTGTACCAATAGTTGATGATAAAAATAAATTTAAAGGAATAGTAACAATTAAAGACTTAGCTCATACTTTTATTAATACTAAAGTAGAGAAACTTGAAACTAGTTATGATAACTTACTTAATGTTTTAAATGCTGAAGAAGTAAATAGAGCAGATGATGAGATAGTTGGTAATATTCTAGCCGCTGCTTATCGTAGTACAACTTTTATAAATACAGTTAAACTAACTAGTGATGATATCTTAATAGTAGGAGATAGACATAGTGTTATAGAATATGCTGTTAATTCTAAAGTTAAGATGATTATACTATCAGGATTTAGTGAAATAAAAGATGAACATATAGAACTTGCTAAAGAAAATGGCGTTAATATTATTAGAAGTAGTTATGATACATATCATATTGCCAAATTAATAGGTTTAACTAATTATATTAGAACAATGGAAAGAACTACTAAAGATGCTGTTTACTTTGATGAAAATAGTTATGTTGATGATATATTAGATGTTAATAAGAAACTAAGACATACTAATTATCCTGTTATCAATGGAAGAACAGGTAAATGTTTAGGACTTCTAAGAATAACAGATTTAGATTCTAAAAATCCTAAGAAAGTAATCCTTGTTGACCATAATGAAGAAAAGCAAAGTGCTGAAGGATTAGAGGAAGCAGAAATAATTGAGATAGTTGACCATCATAATTTAAGTAGTTTATCAACTGCAAGTCCTATTAACTTTAGAAATATGGCTGTTGGTTCAAGTAATACTATTATTTATTCTCTATATAAAGAAAGAAATATTGAAATACCTAAAGAAATAGCAGGTATAATGTTATCAGGAATTTTATCAGATACATTAATACTTAAATCACCTACAACTACAGAATTAGATAGAAAAGCTGTTAAAGAGTTAGCTAGTATCGCTGGAGTAGATTATGAAGAATATGGACTTAATTTAATTAAAGCAGGCACCTCACTTGATGGTATGACTCATGAAGATGTACTATATAATGACTTTAAACTATATACAGTAGATGATAAGACTTTAGGTATAGGACAATTCTTTACTACCAACTTTGATGATATTAAAAAAGATATTGATGCTTATCTTGATACCTTAGATAGAGAAGCAGAGGGTAATAACTATTCATTAATCGCTTTATATATAACAGATATCATTAAGAATGGTTCTTATGTTTTATTTAATAGAAAAGCTAAAGATATAATGGATAATGCTTATGATAAAGATATGAGTGAAGGAGAATATTTACAAGACTGTGTTTCTCGTAAGAAGAATGTAGTACCTGTAATAATGGCAAGTTTTGAGAAATAGTATAGTTTAGACTATGCTTTTTCTTTTTGATAAATTTGTTTAGATGTGTCTAATTTGTTTTCTAGTTCTTTTAATTATTCTTTTTTAATGATATACTTAATTAGTAGAAAAGAGGTTAATTATGACAGATATTATTAATACAATTATTTTAGGAATTATTCAAGGAATTGCGGAGTTTTTGCCTATTTCAAGTAGTGCCCATTTAATTATTTTTAGGGACCTTTTTGGAATTGGCGCTGATATGTCTACTAAAGTGGCTTTATGCTTTGATTTAGCATTACACTTAGGTACTTTGTTAGCGATAGCGGTATTCTTCTTTAAAGCCTTTTTAAATATGGTTATAAAAGGAGTAACTAAAGGTGTTAAAGATAAGGATGGTAAACTATTCTGGCAAATAGTAGTTGCCACTATTCCTGCTGCTATTGTAGGAGTTTTATTTGAAGATGTTATTGAAGATGCTATTAGAACTAACTATCTTTTAATTGCAACGGCTCTAATAGTAATGGGTATTATCATCTATCTTGTAGATAAAAATAGTAAAGAAGAGAAAAATATTAAAGAACTATCTTTTAAAGATGCTATTATTATTGGTTGTTCTCAAGTCTTTGCCTTAATACCAGGATTTTCTCGTAGTGGTACAACAATTGCAAGCGCTAGATGTTTAAAAGTAGATAGAGAAAGTGCAGCTAAGTTTTCCTTTTATCTATCAGCACCTGTTGTTCTTGGAGCCTGTGTTCTTCAGTTACTTGATGATGGAGCAGTAGAATTAATAATGCAAAATGCCACTATCTTTATCTTAGGAATTGTTGTATCATTTGTTACTGGTTTAATTTGTATTAAATTTTTACTACAATATCTTAAAAAACATGACTTTAAACTATTTATGATTTATCGTATTATTCTTGCTATAATTGTTATTTTAACAGTAATATTTTAGATTATCTTGCAATTTATGCACCTAGGTGCATAATTACCTCGGAAACATATTAAAAATTAGAGGAGTGATAACTTATGCATAATACACTTGCTTTATTTATAACATTCTTATTAGGATTTTTTATCATTATAGGTGTTATAATAGCATTCTTTTTAAAGAAACAAAAGAAAGTCTTAGACTTTATCTTTGCCTTTGCCTTTTCTTTACTTACAATGCTAATATTAACAGATTTATTAGGACATACTATAGAGCATTTAGGTATTAAACATATTTATCTATTTATTCTTTTCACTTGTCTTGGACTTTTAATCTTTAAAATAATAGATGATTTTGTTCCTGAGCATGAAGATGTTAAGATGACTAAGAAAGAAGAGAAGAAAAATATTGTTCATATTGGTGTTCTTGCTACTATTGCCTTAATCATTCATAATTTTGTTGAAGGTATGGCTATTTATTTAACTGCTACTAATGATATTAATTTAGGTATAATGATGGCTTTAGGGGTTGGACTTCATAATGTACCTTTAGGAATAATTGTTACTACAACCTTAAATAATGATGAAAAACTAGGTAAATATCTATTTTGTATAATATCTTTATTTATTTCCAGTTTTGTAGGAGGTATATTACTTTACTTATTAAATATTAATGCTGTTAGTGATATTGTAATAGGTTCCTTACTTGCTCTTACAATAGGTATGCTTTTATATATTATTATCTTTGAGTTATATCCTAAAGTTAAGAAGACCTCAAATAAAAAGATTACTATTATTGGGTTAGGCTGTGGTGTTATAATCGCAATACTTGCAATGCTTATAGGTTAGGTGACAGTTTATGTTAGATTCAGTTTGTTATATTTTTCTTTTATTCATGTTTTATTCTTTCTTTGGTTATATTGTAGAAATAATTAGTTGTACTATACATGATAAAAAGCTTGTTTTAAATAGAGGTTTTTTCTTAGGCCCATATTTACCAATATACGGAATATGTTGTTTGTTAATGGGCTCATTTATTATAAGATATAAATCTGATTTAGTTACAGTATTTGTTATGAGTGCCTTTGTCTGTACCACTGTTGAATATATTACTAGTTATGTCTTAGAAAAGATCTTTAAAGCTAGATGGTGGGATTATAGTGATAGAAGATTTAATATTGAAGGAAGAGTCTGTCTATTTAATGCCTTTCTTTTTGGTATAGGTGGAGTCTTCTTTACCTATATACTTAATCCTGTAGTGGTATCTATTGTAGATAAACTTCCTATATTAGCTTTAAGAATAGTAGCGGTTATTTTAATGTTTATTTTTCTTAGTGATGTTATTATTACTATTAGAACTCTTTATCAAGTTAAAGTCTCATCACGAAAGTTTAAAAGTCGTGATGTAACCGCTGAGATTACAAAACTAATAAGAGAAGAACTTACTAAGAAACGTGATATTAAGACTAATTTCTTTGTTAGACATATGTTAAATGCCTT
>CAMMKE010000058.1 GCA_946497375.1 uncultured Mycoplasmatota bacterium | reverse complement strand
AATAAAATTATGACATATTTTTTTGACTAAAATATGCCATAATTTGCTTAACATTGTATCATATCTTTACACAAATTTAAATATCTTCTATAATTATATAAAGGTGATATTATGTTTAAAAAAGCGAAAGAATTTAAAAAGAGACTTGTAGAATATTATAAAGAAGAAGAAAATAAAAAAGTCGCTATTTTTTATACAGTTTTAAGATTTTTAGTTATCCTTTGTCTAATAAGAGAAATATTTATTGGTAATTATCATAACGTTTTCTTATGTCTTTTAACTTTAGTTTTATTTGTCATCCCATTCTTTATTGAAGATAAGTTTAAAGTAACTATTCCTAGTGTTTTAGAAATAATTATCTTACTCTTTATCTTTTCAGCAGAAATACTAGGAGAGATTCAAAACTTTTATAATATTATTCCTAACTGGGATATGATACTTCACACCCTTAATGGTTTCCTAGCAGCCGCGATAGGTTTTTCCTTAATTGATATTTTAAATAGTACTGATAAATTTCATATTAAAATGAGTCCTATTTTTGTCGCTTTAGTATCATTTTGTTTTTCTATGACAGTAGGAGTTGTCTGGGAATTTTTTGAATATACTGCTGATTCCCTATTAAGTACTGATATGCAAAAAGACACTATTATAAACAAGATATCTTCTGTTAATTTAACAAACACAAATGCTTTTGACCCTGAGATAATTAAAGATATAAATAAAACTACTATTTACTATGGTAATGATACTATAACTATTCCTGATGGTTACCTAGATATAGGTCTAATAGATACTATGGAAGATTTAATAGTTAACTTTATAGGAGCCTTATTCTTTTCTATTCTAGGTTATTTCTATATTAAACATCGTGATAAATATAAAGGAATAGAGCATTTTATTCCAAGAAAAAAGCTTAAGAGTTAAATCTTAAACTTTTTTTACTTAAAAACATTCTTTTTAAGTTCGACAATATCAGAGATATCACAGTCTAAATAATTACAAAGTCGCTCTAAGATATTGATATCTAATCTTGTTAAATCACCATTAATATATCTGGTAACAACTTTATAATCTGTCTCTGTATCTTGGCTAAGTTTATTTTTACTTATTTTCTTCTTATCGAGTAAATTACCAAGTTTAAAGTAAAAAGCACTATCGCCAATTTTAACCTCAATACCATCTTTATTCATTTTATCGCCCTCAAACTAATTTTAACAATAACCATGGCTATACGACTACTGGTTATATGACTAATAATAGTATTGGTAAAAAAGATTAAATTATGTATAATAGTTGATAATAATCCTTAAGTCTTATATAATTAAATTAAGGAAGTGACAAATATGTTTATAGGTTTAATATTTATTTTAATAGGAACTTTATTTTTAATATCAATAATCGCTCCAGAATTCAATATTGATTTTTCTTATTTAATACCTCTAGTTTTAATGGCATCATCTCTATACTATATTATAAAAGGTAAGAAATTTACTCTTGCAAACACAACTGTCTTATATATTGGTATTTGGTTTTTATTAGAAAGATTAAATATTATTAAAGATCCTCTAGATAATGCATTTTTCCCTATTCTTTTAATAATCATAGGAATATTTATTGTAATAGAGAGTCTGAAAGTAAAAAAAGTATTTAAAAGAAAAGATAATAATCTAAAAAACTATTATGGTATCTTTAGTGGCCTAGAAGAAAGAATAACAGATACTAATTTTAAAGGTGCTAATATTTATAGTATTTTTGGTGGAGTAGATTTAGATTTAAGAGGATTAGAGTTAAAAGAAGATATAACTATTAATGCTTATTCTATTTTTGGAGGTACTAGTATCTTTGTAAATGATAATTTTAAAGTGAAATTTAATTCTTTCTCACTATTTGGAGGCAATGAGAATAAATCAATTACTACCGATAAAAAGAAAGTTTCAACTTTAACAATTAACTGTATATCAATCTTTGGTGGAACAGAGGTTAAATAAATATAAAAGAGGAGGAGATAAAATGTTCAATGTGAATCACGTTACCATTAGTGTAAGAGATAATATTAGAAGTATAGAGTTTTACAAAAAATTTGGATTTAAAAAAATCAAATCTTGGAAAGCTGATGATAATAGTATAAAAATAGATATGCTTAAACTAAATAATATGATATTAGAAATATTTTGTTATAAAGAATTCGGTGAACTACCTAAAACTGCCGAAAATGTATCAACGGACTTACCAATAGTTGGTATCAAACACTTTGCCTTAGGAGTTAAAAATATAGAAGATGGCAAAGAATTTGTTCTAAAAAATAATATTTGTAAAGAAGTAAATATCAAAGTTGGTCGTCTAGGTAAACCTTATTTCTTTATCACAGACCCAGATGGTATTCAAGTAGAAATAATAGAAGAGGACTAATAATCTTACAAATTAGTAAGATTATTTTTCTTGTCAAAAAGAGAAGATGTTAGTATCATTAATATGAAGGTGATAATATGCAAGTAACAATTTTAGGAACAGGAGCTTTTGGTCTTGCTCTTGGTAATTTATTACATGAAAGAAGTAATGCCGATATTATTTTCTGGACTGCATTTGAAGAGGAGTATCTAGAAATAACTAATAATAATACTTATGATAGGGTTCTAACAGGAATAGAACTTGCAAGTGATTTAGATGTGACAATGGATTTAGAAAAAGCCTTAAATAACTCTGATTTAATCATAGTGGCTATTCCATGTAATCATGTAAGAGAAGTATTAACTAGAATAAAAGATTATTTAACAGATAATAGTAGAGTAATATTAGTATCTAAAGGTCTTGAAAAGAATACTGACTTCTTAATGACAGAAATCTATGATGAATTAAATTTAAAGGGCCATGTTTCTTATTTAGCAGGACCTACTTTTGCCAAAGAACTTATTGTTAATAGTAAAGCCGGCTTAACACTTGGCACAAAAGATGAAAAAACTAAAGAGTTAATGTTAGAGTTATTTAAAGATACTAATGTCGAAATAGAAGTAATAGATGATTATATTGGACTAGAGTTATATGGTGTCATTAAAAATGTTTTAGCAATACTTATGGGAAGTATCAGTAGTAAATATAGGGGAGACTCTACTAATGCTTATTATTTAACTAAAGTTTATAATTTTGCTAAAGACTTAGTAACTAAACTAGGAGGAGATAGTAAAACAGCAACGTGTTATGGAGCTTTAGGGGATATTTTATTAACTTGTAACAGTAAAACTAGTCGTAATTATAGTTATGGAGTCCTTTTATATACTAATAAAGAAGAAGCAGATGTTTATAAAAAACATTATACTGTTGAAGGAAGTATTGCTATTAACTCTTTAACAAAACTATTAGAAAAGAATAATCAAACATCAGAGTTTTTAGAAAAACTAACAGACTACTTTAACGGTAAAGTTTCTCTTGATGAAGTATTAAAACTATTCTAGGAGTATTTATGGAAGTATATTTAGAATCAATAAAAACTGCTTTTCTTATCTTTCCCTTACTAGCTTTCTTAATAACATTACCTTATCTTTTAATAGAGTATCATAAATATGGTTCAGTACCTTTAATAAGAAGTAGTATTGTCTATACCTTTATCCTTTACTTATTAACAGCTTATTTTTTAGTAATATTGCCCTTACCTAGTAAAGAACAAGTCTTAGCCATGCCTACAAAAGTCCCCCAGCTTATTCCTTTTGCTTTCCTAGGAGACTTTATAGATGCTTTTAAATCTGCTAGTGGTATTCTTGCTTTTTTTAAATCACCAATTGTCTATACCACCCTCTTTAATATTGCTATTACCATACCATTTGGTATTTACTTAAGATATTATTTTAAGAAAAAGTGGTATACTACTATAATTTACACATTTCTTTTAAGCCTCTTTTTCGAACTAACCCAATTAACGGGATTATATGGTCTCTATCCTAAAGCCTATCGTCTTTTTGATGTTGATGATTTAATGGTTAACACCTTAGGAGGCTTTATAGGCTACTTAATTACCCCAATTATTACAATATTTTTACCTAATAGAGATGAAATCGATAAAATATCTTATAAAAAAGGTAAAGTTGTCTCTATCTATAGACGCTCTCTTGCTTTTCTAATAGACCTCTTTATCTTTGCTACCTTAATGTTTATAGTCCTAGTTATTACTAATTTTCATGATTTTATAATACCTTTAGTTATCTCCATTGTAATCTACTATATAATATTACCTACCATAACTTACTATACCTTTGGTAAATATCTTGTAAAAATAAAATTAGATAGTAAAAATAAATATAAACATTTATCTATCTTTCTAAGACAAATTATTCTTTACTTCTTAATTGTCTTTGGCCCTCCTATAGTAATAAATTATAATAATCATATTAATGGTCTTGTAATGTTATTTTATATTCTCTTTTTAATCTATGCTTATTTTGAAATATTCTTAAAATTCTTTGGCCGTAAGAAACCTCTAATATATGAAAGACTAACTAAAACAGAAAATATTAGTACAGTTTACTATATGGATGATTTGAAATCTGATGATAAAAACGAACCTAGTCAAGATACTAAAAGTGTGGTACAATGTAACAAAGAGGAGGTTAAAGATGAAAGTAGAGATTAAAAAAGTAATTTGGCCATCGTTATTAAGTTCAATATTTTTATTACTATTAGGTCTTTTACTATTCTTAAAATCTAGTGAAACCCTAGTAGGAATTTCCTATTTAGTAGGAGGAGTCCTAATCGCTTTAGGAGTCATTGCTATAATAAACTTTTTAAGAAATGGTTCAAAAGATATTTTTGTACAGTTAAATATAGTATATGGTATAGTAAGTATAGTAGCAGGAATATTTTTAGTAACAGTACCTGAGTTTATTGGTAGTATTATTCCAATTGTTGTTGGCATTGCTGTTATTATAAGTAGTTCTTTTAAAGTACAACAAGCTCTTGTATTGAAAAATTTAGATAACAAATATTTCTTACCATCCTTAATTATGGCAATAGTATGTTTAGTTTGTGGAGTCGTAATATTATTTAATCCATTTACAAGTGCCGTGGTAGTAACCCAAATTATTGGACTTTTTATGATAATATATGCAGTCTTAGATATAATTAATAGTTTTATTTTAAGAAAAAGTAGTAATATTAGTGTTGAAATAAGTACTGATAGAAAAGAGGGCAAGAATAAAAGAACTAAAACTGCCAAAGTAGTAAAAGAAGTAGATAGGTAAGATGAGTAATAAGATGCAAATACTAAACTTAAAAGATACATTGGATGATTTAACTGTAAAAATTAATGATTTTTTATCACCGTACACATCTGATCCTATCTTTTGGGTTGTTCTTGCTATAATATTATTAATAATAGGATGTTGGGGAATAAGGTATTTTGGTAAGAAGTAAGTTCAGCATCACTTGCTTCTTTTGCTTGTAAGGGAGGTGTTAGAATTGGAAAAACTAAAAATAGGACATAAATATCAAATTCATAGTTATAAACATAATGGCCAAATCTATAAAGCCTGGGATGAAGCGATTCTTTTAAACTTCGATTTTAAAAAAGGCGTTTTAGTATTTGCTAATAATTGCACCACAGTAACAGAAAAAGATGGTCATACCTGGAAGACAAAGGAACCTGCCATATTATTTTTCTTCTTACATAAGTGGTACAATATCATTGGTCAATATAAAGGAAGAGGCATATGTTATTATTGTAATATGGCAAGCCCTATAATAATAGAAGAAAATACAATAAAATATATTGATTATGATTTAGATGTTAAAGTTTTTGCAAATGGCAGCTTTAAAGTTGTAGATAAAAACGAATATAATTATCATAAAAAGAAATTTAATTATCCTAAAGAAATAGATTATATTATAAAAAAACAACTAAATGATTTAATAAATGAGATAAGAACAAAAAGCAATTATTTTAACAATCAAGACATTGAAAACTGGGTTAAATATTACCTATATTTAGAAAATAACAAAAAAAATAAAAAAAGTGTTGACAGTTAGAAGTGGCTTTGATATATTAGAAAACGTCACTGAAATTTAGAGCTAATTGTTAATGAAAAAAATTGAAAAAAAAGTTAAAAAAGTGTTGACAGTTAGAAGTAGCTCTGATATATTAGAAAACGTCACTGAAATTTAGAGCTGATTGACAACAAAAAAACTTAAAAAAAGTTAAAAAAGTAGTTGACAAAAAGGTTTTAAATTGATATAGTGGAGGAGCGTTGACATTAATTGTCAGTGTCAAATATACTGAAGAAAAAAGTCGATAAAAATTTAAAAAAGTGTTGACAAATCAAAAAGAATTTGGTATATTAAAAACGCAGCTTGAGAAAAAGCAAAAATGTTCTTTGAAAACTAAGCAAAACGTCAATTTTGAGTTGTCGGGATTAAATTATAATAATTAAACTTTTAAATATTTTTATTGAGAGTTTGATCCTGGCTCAGGATGAACGCTGGCGGCATGCCTAAGA
>CAMMKE010000057.1 GCA_946497375.1 uncultured Mycoplasmatota bacterium | reverse complement strand
TCATAAAAGTCTTTAAAATAGTTAAGTAACTCTAATACTGTCATATTATTATTTAGATAGTTTTTATCTGGTAAATAAGAGATTAACTTCTTAGTTTCAACACCAAGGTCTAAGCCATTTACTTTAATAGTCCCAGAATCTTCTTTTAATAAATCATTTATTAATTTAATAAGAGTGGTCTTTCCACTTCCATTTGGTCCTAAAAGTCCTACTATCTTACCTTTAGGAATACTAAAAGTAACATCATTTAAAACTATATTATTACCATAACTTTTAGTTATATGATTAACTTCTAATAAAGCCATTAAATTTCACTCTCCTTTAATATTTTTTTAATATCAGTATCACTATATCCTAAAGATTTTAAATTATTAATAAAATCTTGATATAGACTTTTTGCAAGTAATCTTTTCTCTTTTAAGATAAACTCCCTATCTTCTGTAACATATTTACCACTAGTTCTAACTGTATAGATAAATCCCTCTTCTTCTAATCCTTGTAAAGCTTTCTGCATTGTATTAGGATTTACTTGATATTTAAAGGCAAAGTCACGAACAGAAGGTATTTTACTACTAGGTAATAACTCTCCTTTAAATATCTCTTTTTTAATTATTTCCTCTAGTTGTAAATAGATAGGTTTATCATTATCAAAAACATAACTTATAATTATCACCTCTTTTGTATTACTTGATTAATACAGTTATACAATGAATATATGTTAATGTCAAGAAAAATATGATTATAATTGTACTATTTATAATAATTAGATATAATATGTGAAAAAGGAGAACTTTACATATGAAATATGAATTAGGTAATTACAAAAGAATAAACATTAAAGATATATATAGAAGTGATGACTATACTTTTGTATATTTAGATAACGAGCAAAAACTATTGGTAAAGGATAAAAAAATATATGATATTTCCTACTATAGTTCTTTTCATAAAGTTATTACTATGAATAATATAGACTATGCTGTAGTAATAAAAGATAATACTTTACATTTAATTAATATAGAAACTAAGACAATAGTTTTTAAAGACTTTAAAGCTTACGATATTAATAAAGAAGATGAAAAACGTCTAAAAGTAATTATGAAAATGGGTGGTGGAGATGATGCTATCTATAATATTGAGACAAAAGAATATTTAAGTATCCCTACTGATTATGAATTTGAACATTCTCTTGAAAATAATTTATATGTTTTTAGAGAAAAAGATAATAGTTTTGAAAAAGATTTTTTATATAGAAAAAGAGTTATTCTTAATGCTAGTGGTAAAGTATTGTTAAAAGACATTACAGGATGGATTAATTATAGTGGTAATTATTTAGTTATTGATAATGATGATAAAATACGGATTATTAACTTAAATGACGAAGGTAATATCATAGAAAAAACAGTAGAGTCTAATGAAAAATTACTTACTAAGCCCATATATTATGATGAAAAAATAGTATTAGTTAAAAATGAATTAATAGAAATATATGATTTAGATTTAGAGTTAATTAACAGTATTTTAGTAAATGATTTAAATAACGTTGTAGATTATGAACTTACTAACAACACATTAAAATTTTGTATTTCCTATCAAGATACTAATAAATACCTTTTTGTTAATTTAAAAAATGGAAAGACTATCTCTCATGTTAGAATAGAGCCATATCCATGGTGGATACCTACTACTTATATAGGTAGAGAAAAAATAGAAGATGAAAAACAAGATTATTATTTTTATGATGAAGAATTTAATTTAAGAAAGAAAATAAATGGTAAGAAGATTTATAGTATTGATAGTAAAAAAGAGTGTATGTTTTATATTGAAAGTAATAAAAGAAAACAATTTCTTAATATGGAAACAGGTCTATTAAAAGATGTTCCTTATGATGATATGTATTTTCATTTATCCCTTCCCTATGGTTATGGAGTAAACTTTGATACAGAAACGATGGACTTTTTTGATGAAGAGTTAAATGTCATTATAAAAGATTTTAATTATAAGAAATATAATATAAGCCCCTCACACACAGAGTTCGTTTATTTTATAATAAAGGATTATCTATGTATTTCAAAACATGTTGTTGATGGTCGTGGCTTATCTCACTTTAGAAAAATAATTGAAAGAAGCGGAGGACAAGTTATATTAGATACCTATGACTGTAAAGTTTATCCTTTAGGTAACTATATTCAAATAATTAAAGATGGAGAGACTAAATATTTTAATACTGAAGTTGATAAGTTTACTCCCCTTTCTATCATGGCTCCTGTTAATGAAAAAGGAAAAATAGATATTACTGAACAATCTGCTTTAAAAGAATCTTTATCATTAATTGATAAAGGATTTCAAAAAACCAAGAGACTATAACAAAAAAGATGCTTATGATTTTAAAAGCATCTTTTTAATTCTTTAACTTGAATGTTTTAGGAGCATAGTAATATATTAAAATTAAAGATATTATAGAGTAAAGCATTACAAAGATTATCATAATGATTCCAAAGATAAATGAAGATACTTCTATTTTTGAAATATAGTAACATGCCCAGTAAGTTATTATACTAGCGATTGTATAAGTAGTACTTTTCATTTCCATTCCAATATTATAAGGTTGTAGTAAATAATATAAGACTAAGTTATGAATAGAAAAGAATATAGACATTGAGATAACTGATAATATAATAATTATATAGTTTAGATAATTAGTTGTTCCACCACTTAAATATAAAAGTATGGCAAGAACTAGAGCAAGAACAGTAGTTGGTAATAAGTTAATAACTATTACTGTTTTTAATCTTTCTTTAAATAAAGATAAAACTATTTTCGGTTCACGATAAAATCTATAGAATAACATGGAGTGATCACAGTTCATAAACATCGCATTAGTAATATTTTTACCTGTGTTAATAAAGTACATTATAAATAACATATAAGGTAGAAGTAATAAAGCAAAGTTATTAACTCCAGTTTTTAAGGCAGGAACAAAGAAAATAAGTATTCCTAAAACTATACCTATTATCAAAATGAACATAGTCAGCTTTTTAGCACTATCAATTAAGAGTTTTCTATGTCTTTTAACAAATAAATCATGAAAATAAGCAAAACCGCTCTTATCACTAGTTATACCTTTATCAAGAGTAATCTGTTCCCTACTTGTTTTCGTAATTAATTCCGTATTATTAGAATTATTTGCAACAAAAATATTATCATGCTTTAATAATTCTTTACATAGATATTGATAGTTATGATAAGTTAATACTTTTCTAAAAGATATTATTCCTAATATTAAAGTAATAATAAAAACTATATAGAAAACATTAACAGGTATTACTAAATTATAGTATGGTAATAAATACCCTATTAATAAAAGTGCTATTATTAAACCAAAGTATAAAGTCCAAGACTTAGGTTTATTCTCATTTATAATGATATTTTTCTTTTTCATGCGATAAAAGTAGAAGGCTATAGCAATTGATTTAACACATAATGTAAATATTACTAACATTAAAGCTTGATACCAAGTAATAACCTTAAAGAATAATAGAATTAAGGATACTAATTGTCCTACAAAGATACTTCCTAAAAAATAAATAAAGTTAGGTACAATATAATCTTTCGACCTCATTTTCATTAAGACTATTATATAGTATTTATCTCTTGTGGGATTAAATATTTCTGTGTTAGCAAAAGATCCTATTAATGCTAAAAAGATATAGATATGTATTATATAACTAACATCAAAATTTTTATAAAGAGTTAATGGTAATAATAAGAATATATAAATATATAGTAGTTTATATCCAAAAGTCCTAATTAATTCTCTTATAATAAAGATTATAAAACTAATTACTTTAAAACTCTTAAAGCTATAAAACTTCGAAGGTATTAATTTGCCTATTAAAGGCAGTTTACTAAAGCCATAAATAACTTGATTAACAGTATAAGCATTTTTTACTCTTAAAGATATTAAAAAGTTATTAAGCATCTTCTTCACCTTTTAAAACATTAATTATCTTATTCTTTAATTCTTTATCTGTTAATTCATCTCTTTTTATTTCTAAAAGTTCACCTTTGTTTAATACTACTATCTCATCACATAAATCTAAGGCAAGTTCCATAATATGAGTAGAAAAGATAAGAATTCTATTCTTTTTCATTTTCTTTAATAACTCTTTCATCTCTTCTGCTACTACAACATCAAATGATGTTAGAGGTTCATCTAATAATAAGATATTAGGACTTGCTATTAAATAGATTAACATCTGCATTTTATTCTTCATACCATGAGAATAATCTTTCATAAGCTTATCTCTATCTTCTTTATCTATTTTAACTATATCAAAATATTCATCTATAGTTTTTAAATCTTTAATGTTATCTTTATTAATATCTATAAAGTATTTTAAAAACTCTCTTCCTGTTAAGAATTCAGGAACAACAGGAGTTGATAAAACATAGCCTATATCGCTACTTTCTATTTTTTTATTACTTTTACCATCATTTAAGAAAAACTCTCCACTATCACATTTTAAATCTTCATTTAAGCAGTTGAAAAATGTAGTCTTCCCTGCTCCATTTCTTCCTAAAAGCCCATAAATTTTACCACTTTCAAATGTAAAATTAATATTTTTAAGGACTTCTTTTTTATCAAAGTTTTTACTTAGATTTTCTATTACTAACTTCATAATTACTCCTCACTTCTTTTTAAGTCTATCATAGGTAAATCTAATTATCAACATATATAATTTCCACTAAAAACCATTTCTTACACAATGACAAAAATTACCAGTAAAAACTTTATATTTTTAATTGTTATAAGATATATAATATATTACTATATATTTAGGAACATTTAATAGTTGGGTAGAGCCTCTTTCATAATAGAGGGAGGTGATATTAATGAACAAGAAAGATTTTCTAATTTTTTCTTTAGTAATGATTATCTTCCTTTTACTATTCTTACTATTCATAGTATTAATATAAAGGAAAACTACCTAACTAACATATGTTGATTAGGTAGTCTAACAATAATACTAAAGGCTCACTCAACACGTCAATATTAAGTGTTCCTACTTTTTTATTTTATGCAAATTTCTCTTTCATATTAATAGTATCATAAAATATTTAAAAATTCAATACATAGTGAATAAAAAACTACTGGTAATATTTACCTATTTTATAGTTATTTATAATATCTTTACTTATCTCAAGATTACCTCTACCTACACCTAGATTATGATTTTCTTTATTAGTACCATGATAATCACTTCCACCTGATATTAAGAGATTTTTCTTTTTTGCAAAATTAACTAAATAATTAGTTTGGTCTTTACTAAAAGTTGTATAAAAACACTCTATTCCATCTAAAGAAACTTCATTATAAATTTTATCTAAAAACTTTTCTGTATCAGTAAATTTATATTGATAAGGATGTGCTAAAAAGGCAATACCTCCATTTTTGTGAATAAGATTAACTATTTCTTTAATAGGAGGTTTAAACTCAACATGATTTATAAACAATTTACTTTTAGGATTAGTTAATCCTTTTCTATAGAAATTACTAAAAGATGCCCAAACATCTTCTTTTAATTTTTCTTTATTATTATCATATTTAACTAATTCTTCATATATACCACGTTCAAAGAACTCATTTGTAAACTTCTTATCTCTCACTTTTTCAATATGAAACTCTAAACCTAATTCATTTATTATATCAAGTAATCTATTATAAAGAATATTAGTTCTTTTACTAACCAATTCATCACTATAAAATTCTTCTAAATAATTATTAACTTTTTTATAATCAAAACCATAACCTAACACTTCAATTAATCTATTATCAAAGCTAGTAGTAAATTCACAGCCTACTATAATATTTCCTTTATATATTTCTTTGACATTAAATTCTTCCATTTCATAGTATGCTTTACAAGTATTATGATCTGTAATAGAAATAACTTCTAATCCAATACCTTCAGCTTTTTTTAATAATTCCTTAACTGTATCTGTTCCATCAGAATAAGTTGTATGTATATGTAAATCTATCATTATTTAGTCTCCTTATATATTTTTAAAGCATCGCCTAATATATCACCATATTTTAAAAGATAATTTTTAGTGTGTTCTGTCATATTAGATGGTAAATTACATACATTAAACCACTCTAGTTTCTTACTTTCATTATCATTTACTCTTAATTCACCACTGTACTTTTTTACTACAAAGATAGCAGTAATATCATATAACTTATCTCCATTAGGATATTCTCTATAAGTATCTTTTCCTGATAATACTTTTATCATCTCTAAATCAATAATATCTAAATTTGTCTCTTCTTTTAATTCCCGTCTTGCCACTTCTTCAAAGCTTTCTCCTAATTCCATCGCTCCACCTGGAAAACCATACTGATTATAATCAGTTCTAAGTTGCATAAGCACTTTATCTTTATCATTAAAAACAAACAACCCCACTCCAGCAGTTAAGATTGGATTATGTCCTACATACTTTCTTAAATCTTTTATATAACTCATACTAATTCCTTTCTCATTATATATCTTAT
>CAMMKE010000056.1 GCA_946497375.1 uncultured Mycoplasmatota bacterium | reverse complement strand
AATATATTTTTTGATAGAACTAAAGACTTTTCGTCAGAAATTTGGTACAATATAGCCACTAAAAGGGGATGAGGTTATGGGTGATTATGAATTTAAAGAAGAAGTAATGAGAGAAGCCGATAAACAAGTTTTAGAACAAGTATTGATGTATTTTAAGCATCTTGCAATTCGTTATAATTTACCTTATAAAGAACTAACTAAACTACAAGATACCTTTATTTATAACTATGTAGAATTATCTAAATATCAAAAAGATGAAGTATCGCTACTTTTAAAACAAAAAAATTGTAACCAACAAGCTTTATTAAATGAGTGTATTTATGAAGCATTATCATCTAATCCTTTAATAAATATAAAAGATGTTCCACTTATAAATAAAGCAACTAATGATAAAGATAAAATGATATTAGAAACAACATTTGGAACTATTAGATTAGGAAAAGCAAGTGAATATTTTAAAGATACTAAGTCATCATACATCTTTAATAAAAAACTAACAGGAGAGTGTTTTGACAGAACTTTAGAGTTTGTTAAGGAAAATAAAGAGTATGATGCTATTGTTAGTTATGTCCCTAATATCTTTGTAGGAGGACATTACCATGCTTATGCTAAATGTAATGATACCATTGTAGACTCTGCTAGTAATGCTATTTACTTTGATAATACAGGAAACTTAATAGAACAAGGAGATATTATCTTTACTGATAAATACTCTAATATTGGTGGAAATATAGGAGAAGAACAACCTCATTTATTAGCTAAAGCTTTAAAATAACTACTGAACTTAAATGCTCAGTAGTTTTCTTTTACAAATATTCTTTTAACTTTTTAATAATATCATCTTGAAAATCCTTAAAGTCATTAGCAAGTTCTAAGACTTTATCATCAATTTCCTTATCTTTATACTTCTTTAATTTTTTCTCTAAATCAATACTTCCCATAGATACTCCTTTAATAAGCATATCAGCCATAGCAGAGTCACTATTATCATCTTTAACCTCTTTATCAATACCCATATTAGCCATTACTTTAGAAACAAGACCATTTTTTTCTTTTTTACAGTTATTCTTATTTAATATCTTTTTAGCATCTTTAAAGTATCTCTCATATCCTTTAATGATATCTTCAACAGTATCCTTAATCTTGTTATCCTTTTTCTCTAAAGTATTACTAAGCTTAGTTAAAGTAGAAATAGCCATTTCACTGTCTTTATAAATATGATTAACAATTTCTAAACTCTCATCCATTTAAATCATTCCTTTCATCTTTAATATGAACTTTTTTTAAACTTTTATTCCAAATATTTATAGAACTTGATATAATTAAGAAGGTAGAGGAAGTGAAAAAAATGTTAAAAGATTTAAATAATATTTCTATAAATTGCCAGAGTAGTATTAAGATTAGTGATGGCTTAACTATTTATTTTGACCCATATGATATTAAAGAAAAAATAAATAATGCCGATTATATTTTTATAACTCATTCACATTGGGACCATTTTGACTTAGATTCTATAAATAATTTAGTAAATGAAAAAACTATTATAATTGGACCATCTAGTGTTATAGAAAAGTTAGATAGTAATTACAAGACTTTAGAAGTAAAACCAGAAAATATATATAACTTAAATAACATATCATTTATGACAGTACCTGCTTATAACATAGATAAAGAATATCATCCTAAAGATGCAGGATATGTTGGTTATATTGTAACTTTAAATAATGTTACATATTATATTGCAAGAGATACTGATGTCTTAGATGAGTTAAAGGTGATAAAAGCAGATGTTATTTTCTTACCAGTAGGTGGGACTTATACAATGACTAGGGAAGAAGCCGTAGAACTTGCTAATACCATAAAACCTAAATATGCTATTCCTATTCATTATGGCCTTGCTGTAGGAGATGAGTTAGATGCAAAATACTTTGTTAATAATATAGATAAAGAAATAGAAAGTAAAATATTTTATTAAAAGGGGTAAATCATGATAGAGTTTAAAAATGTCTTTAAAAAATATAAAAATAATACTGTTCTTTCTAATATTTCGTTTAAAATAGAAACAGGAAATATCGTTTGTTTAATAGGAGAGAGTGGTTGTGGAAAAACTACAACTTTAAAGATGATTAATAGATTAATTAATCCTACTAAAGGACATATTTTAATAGATGGAGAAGATATACTTGCGAAAAATGTTATTGAACTAAGAAGAAATATCGGTTATGTTATCCAACAGACAGGGCTTTTTCCTCATCTTACAATTAGAGAAAATATAGAGTTAATCGCTAAATTAAAGAAAATGCCTGATGATGATATTAATAAAAAAACTAAAGAAATGATGGATATGGTAGGACTTGATTTATCTTATTTAGATAGATATCCTACCGAATTATCAGGAGGACAGCAACAGCGCGTTGGGGTGGCAAGAGCCTTTTTAACAGACCCTTCTATAATACTTATGGATGAACCATTTTCAGCATTGGACCCTATGACTAGGAACTCTTTACAAGATGAACTTTTAAGAATTGAAGAAAAGTTTAAAAAGACGATAGTCTTTGTTACTCATGATATGGATGAAGCCATCAAAATAGCAGATAAAATCTGTATTATGGATGGAGGACATATTATTCAGTATGATACTCCTGAAAATATTTTAAAACATCCTAAGAATAAGTTTGTTAGTAACTTTGTAGGGCCTAAGAGAATATGGACTTCTCCTGAATTTATTAAAGTAAAAGATATTATGTTAAAAAATCCTGTCACTTGCCGTGAAAACTTATCTTTGTTTAGATGCCTTACAAAAATGAGAAACTTAAAAGTAGATACATTAATGGTTGTAGATAGTAAGAAAAAATATTTAGGTTCTATTATTATAGATGAATTATCACCTAGTTCTAATCTAAAGAAAAGTGCTAGTAACTATATATCTAAAAACTCTATTAGTGTTAAAGAAACAGACTCTCTTTTAGATGTATTAAATGTAGTAACAAATGCTAAGACTACAACTATTCCTGTAGTTAATTCTAAAGGTATTTTACAAGGCTTAATTACAAGAGGTAGTCTTCTTACTTCCTTAAGTAGTCAATTTTTAGAAGGGAGTGATGAGTAATGGATTTTTTAGAATACATTGGAAATAATATTGATGAAATTATATCTTTACTAATAGAACATATTGAATTAACTTTTCTATCAGTCTTACTTGCTATTGTAATAGGAGTACCTATTGGTATTTTAATAAGTTATGTTAAAAAGATTAATAAACCAGTTTTAGGTGTTGCAAGTGTTATTCAAGCGATACCTAGTATGGCTCTTTTAGGTTTTGCTATTCCTTTTCTTGGCATTGGTACAACACCTGCTATTGTCATGGTAGTTTTATATTCCTTACTACCAATTATTAAGAACACTTATACAGGTATTAGTAATATAGATAGTAATATGATAGAGTCTGCAACTGGTATTGGTCTAACTAAATGGCAAATACTTTATAAAATTCAAATTCCTCTAGCCTTACCAGTAATTATGGCAGGAATTAGAATAAGTGCCGTTACAGCGGTAGGTCTAATGACAATGGCAGCCTTTATCGGTGGAGGAGGTCTAGGTTATCTTGTCTTTTCAGGTATTAGAACTGTTAATAATTATCAAATACTAGCAGGAGCGATACCAGCATGCCTTTTAGCATTGGCAGTTGACTATATTATCGGTATAGTAGAAAAACTAGTAACCCCTATAAGCCTTCAAAAAAATAATGATTTAGACAAAAAGTTACTAAAGAAGAAAAGATTACATCAAAAGATTATCTTGCTAGTAACTGCTATCATAGTAGTTATAATATTCGCTTATACATTCATATCATCAAATAGAAATGATAATGCTATTGTTGTTGGTAGTAAAGATTTTACAGAACAAAATATTCTTTGTTATATGGTTAGTGATGCGATTAAAGATAAAACTGATTATGAGACAGTTGAAAACTGTAATTTAGGTGGTACCCAAGTATGTTTTGAAGCTTTAAAAAGAGGAGATATAGATTTATATATAGACTACACTGGTACTGTCTATGGCGACACTCTAAAATATGAGCCAATTACTGATATAGAAAAAGTTTATAATACCGTTAAGAGTGATTTAGATAGTAAATATAATATTGAAGTATTAGACCAAATGGGCTTTAATAATACCTATACTCTTGCTGTTAAACAAGAAACTGCCAATCTTTATAACCTAAAGACAATGAGTGATTTATCACGTGTTTCAAGTAATCTTGTTATCAGTCCAAGTCTTGAATTTATTAATAGAGAAGATGGACTAAATAGAGTAAGTAGTGTTTATGGTTATAACTTTAAAGATATTATTGGCATAGATGGTAGTCCAAGATATACTGCTTTAATAAATAATGAAAGCGATGTTGTAGATGCCTTTGCTACAGATGGACTACTAAAGAAATTTAATCTTGTTGTCTTAGAAGATGATAAAAATGCTTTTCCACCATATTATGCAATACCACTTGTTAGAAATGATACTTTAAAAGAGTATCCAGAAATAGAAGAAGTACTAAGTAGTCTTGGTAGTAAGTTAAATAATGATATTATGAGTGAGTTAAACTATAGAGTAGATGAACTAGGAGAAAATCCAAGAGATGTGGCAAGAGAATATCTTGATAGCATAGATTTTTAAGCTCATAAGAACTTGAAAATAAGATATATTTATGATATGATGAATATGTAAAGAACGTTTACATATAAATAAAAAAAGGGAATACCTAGTTTTCCTATGTTAGGTACTATCCCTTAAAATTTAATTTAAAAGATGGTACCGACTCAAGTAGTTGGTACTAATTTTATTAGAATGATAATAATTACAATGATAAGTAATATAATGATATTGCAAAGATATTTCTCTGTTTTTCTCATATTATCAATGCCTCTTTCATATTATATAAATTAGTATGAGTTAGGGGAATAGTACCTAAACAACTAGATATTCCATTAATAATGTAACATATATATTAAGATAAAACGATCGAACAAGATACATTTTTTATAGAAACTTTGTTTGTGGTTATAAAGGAGGTAGCATTTTATGGTAGTAATTGTAGGAGGAATAATTGTAAAAGATGATAAAGTTTTACTAGTACAAGAAGCTAAAAAACAGTGCTATGGTAAGTGGAATATACCTGCAGGCCATTTAGAAATAGGAGAGAGTATATTAAGTGGTGCTATTAGGGAAATAAAAGAAGAAACTGGTTGTGATGTAGAACTTACTGGCATACTTAATATTGCAAGTGAACAATTAGAAAATGAAACTTTAGTAATGCTTACATTTATGACAAGATTGTTAAATGAAAATATTGATTATAATAAAAATGAAATCCTTGATGTAAAATGGTTTGATATCGATTATGTTCTAACTGATATGGATAATGATTTAAGAGATTTAAAGGCTATTAAAAATCCTATTATTAATTATAAAGAAAATAATATTGGTTCAATTAAATTAGTTAGTAAAATATAAAAAGTAGATGTAAGAACATGATTATTACAAAAGAAATGTTAAATAAAAAAGTTTCTAAAGAGATGTTTCCAACTAGGTTTGATAGTGCACCTGATTTATATATTAAAAGAGAAAGAAAAAAACACCAAAAGTAGTGTTAAAAGTACGAACTTATGATATACTAATTATAAGTTGGACGCCTAGTGCGTACAGCAAGAGAGGAATACCTAGTTTTGCATCATGGGTATTTATCTCAATAAAATGAGTTCACCCTTATACAGTGATGTAAAGGGTGTTTATTTATATAATATTAAAAGTACTATTATTAGTAATAATATCGTTATTAATAAATCTTTCTTGCTCATAAGCAAGGCTCCTTTCTAACCATTAGAAATGGAAAATAAGGAGATAAACACCCATACTAAGTATTCCTAATTAAATGATAGCATAAATGCATCTATAAAACAATCGAACAAGATACATTTTTTAACAGAAATTTTATTTACAATTATAAAGAAAGGAAAGATTAACAATGAAAATAAAATATAATGTTTCTAATATGCATTGTACAGGATGTGAAAATAGAATAAAGAACTCTTTAAAGATGATAAAAGGTGTTAAGAGTGTTCTAGCAGACTATAATACTGGAGAAGTTATTGTAGAGCTTAAAAATGAGAAAGTAAGTGAAAAGATTAAAGAACTACTTAATAATCTTGAGTTTCCTGTAACAAATGAAGAAGTAGTTAAATAAAATACTTAGACTAAAATTAATCTAAGTATTCTTTTATTTTACTGTAACTATTAACTAAAACTTCTTCTATACCTCTTTTACAATTAGCAGGAGAAGGTGAAGGTAATTTAAAAGCTTCTATTCCTATATCTTTAAGAAGATATTTATTATATAAACTATATGCCTTAGTTCCAGTTGTAAATATCGCTTCTATCTTACTTTCATCAACAATTTTCTTAATATCATTAGGTACAACATCTTTAATACTACTATCACTTGATGCTGTTATATTACAACTATATACGACATCAAAAAGAGCGATTTTATGAGTTAAAAGAAACTTTTCTCTATCTTGATTAGAACTCCCAATATCCTCATTAAATACTTTTCCTAAAGTAGACCAAAATCTATTTTTAGGATTTCCATAATAAAAATTATTCTCTCTTGATTTAATAGAAGGAAAACTTCCTAATATTAAAACTTTAGATTCACTATTATAAATTGGTTTTAATGGATGAACTACTTTCAAAAATATCACCTCATGTGTTAGTATAATTATATAAAGTATTTTTGTAAAGGTGATAATCTGAAAAATAAAACTAAATTTATTTTAGGGAAAACCCTAAAAAAGGGCAGACTTCCCCTTACCCCAAGTTAAGTCGAAAATTTAACTATC
>CAMMKE010000055.1 GCA_946497375.1 uncultured Mycoplasmatota bacterium | reverse complement strand
AATAGAACGTTTAAGAGCTGATGGAACACTACAAGAGATGATAGAAACGAGTGGTCAAGATGCCTTTGTAGAACAATTAATTAATAGATTTAGTCCTGTAGAGAACAATTTTGAGTAATTGTTCTTTTAAATAATTTACCTGTTTATTTATTTAACTTTTTATGTTACAACGTAATTATCATGGAGGTGTACTATGTTTAGGATTAAGACAGATGCTGATATTACTGAAGAGGAATTCGAAACAATTTTATCGCCTTTTGTTGATAAATGTCATGAATTTATTGAAAAGAGACTTATTCCAGTATATGCTGCTTACTATATAGCAGAAGCGTACAATACAAGTTCCTTAGAAGAAGATACTTACGATATTTTTATAAACTCTGCCTTATGTTCATTTAATATTGAACCTAGTAATTTAGAAACTATTAAATCTGATACTACAAAGCTTCTAGAGAATGAGTATAAACTAAAAGTAATTAGTGAAAATCCGCTAGATTTTGAAAGAATATTTGATGATTAATATTGTTTATGTATAATAACCTATTTTTAAAGGTACTACACGTTTGAATTTAACGTGTTTTTTTGTGTCGTAAAATATCAATTTTTGTAAATATGGTGTATAATAGTATTAGACGCTTTGGAGGTAGATGTTAATGAATAATAAGAAGGAATATGAAAGAGATGAATTACATAAGGCGATATGGAAGATTGCTAATGATTTAAGAGGTTCTGTAGATGGATGGGATTTCAAACAATATGTATTAGGTTTCTTATTTTATAGATTTATTTCAGAAAATTTAACTAACTATATTAACAAGTTGGAACCAGATGATAATTTTGATTATGCTAAGTTATCTGATGAACAAGCAGAGTATGGTAGAAATGAGACTTTGAAGGAGAAAGGTTTTTATATCCTTCCTAGTGAATTGTTTTGTAATGTAAGAAAGAAAGCCAAGAATGATGCTGACCTTAATGTTACTTTGAATAATGTTTTTAATAATATTGAGAATTCTGCTAAAGGAACTGATTCAGAAGACGATATGAAAGGATTATTTGATGATATAGATGTTAATAGCAATAAGTTAGGTAATACTGTGAAGGAACGTAACGATAAGCTAGTTAAGATTATTGACTCTATTGGAGAATTACCTTTAGGAAATTATCAAGATAATACAATTGATGTATTCGGTGATGCTTACGAGTACCTAATGACTATGTATGCTTCTAATGCAGGTAAATCTGGTGGTGAGTTCTTTACACCACAAGAAGTTGGAGAATTACTTGCTAGAATTACTTTAATGGATAAGAAAGAAGTTAATAAGGTTTATGATCCTTGCTGTGGTTCTGGAGGTTTATTACTTAAGTTTGCTAAGATACTTGGTAAGGAAAATGTTAAGGATGGTTTCTATGGACAAGAAGTTAACCTTACTACTTACAACTTAGCTAGAATTAATATGTTCTTACATGATATTAACTATAACAAGTTTAATATTGCTAGAGGTAATACTTTAATTGATCCTAAGCATTGGGATGATGAACCATTTGATGCTATAGTTTCTAATCCACCTTATTCTATTAAATGGGAAGGTAAATCAAATCCTTTACTTATTAATGATGAGAGATTTGCACCTGCAGGTATTCTAGCACCTGAATCTAAGGCTGATTTAGCTTTTACAATGCACATGTTATCTTGGTTAAGTGCTAAAGGTACTGCAGCAATAGTTGAGTTTCCTGGTGTTCTTTATAGAGGCGGTGCTGAGGGTAAGATTAGAAAGTATTTAATTGATAATAATTTTGTAGATACTGTTATTCAACTTCCTAGTGATTTATTCTTTGGTACTTCTATTGCAACATGTATTCTAGTTCTTAAGAAGAATAAGACAGATAATAGTATTCTATTTGTAGATGCTTCTGAAGAATGTGTAAGAAATACTAATAAGAATAAATTATCTGATGCTAATATTGAAAACATTCTATCTTTATTAAAGAATCGTGTTGATGTGGAGAACAAAGCAATAGTTGTTCCTAATGAAGAGATTGCAGAGAACGATTATAATATTTCGGTTAATTCTTACCTAAAGACTGCTACTGATGAAGTAGAAATAGATATTGTTGAGCTTAACAAAAATATTCAAGAGATAGTTGCAAAACAATCCCAAGTAAGAAAAGAGTTAGATTCAATAATCCAAGAATTGGAGTCTGATTATCATGAGTAGGATTAATGATTTAATTAAAGAATTATGTCCTGCTGGAGTTGAATATAAGAAGTTAAAGGAAATTGGAGATACTTTTACTGGATTAAGTGGTAAGAGCAAAGATGATTTTTCTAATGGTAATTGTAGATATATTACTTATACTAATATTTTTAACAATCCCGCAGTTAGATTGGATTTAGATGATAGAGTTTTAATAAAGGATAACGAGAAGCAGAATAACTTAAAGTATGGTGACATATTAGTGGCTGGTTCATCTGAAAATATAGAAGATAGCGGTATGATTGCTGTGGTTTGTGAAGAACCTACTGAAAATATATATCTGAATAGTTTTTGCTTTGGGTTTAGATTGAATGACAATTATACTCAGAAATTAATACCAGGTTTTTCCAAACATATTTTTAGGAGCGCTAATTTCAGAAGCCAAATACTTTCATGCTCTTTTGGAGTTACTAGATATAATTTAAATAAGAAGATGTTTTTAGAATTAACAATTCCTATTCCACCACTAGAGGTACAAGAAGAAATAGTACGAATTTTAGATAAATTTGGCGAGCTAGAAGCGGAGCTAGAAGCGGAGCTAGAAGCGAGACGAAGTCAATACGAGTTTTGGCGTGGAAAATTATATTCAAAAGATTATGACAAAATGGTTGATCTAGATACAATTGGTGATGTAACTAAATTAGCTGGATTTGAATTTACTAATTATGTTAATTATAGTGATGAAGGAAGTATTATTGCTTTAAGAGGATTAAATGTTAAAAATGGTAAATTGATTTTGAATGATGTAAAATACATTGATTCTAGTGATTTTAGTAAATTAAGTAGAAGTAAATTATTTAAAAACGATATTTTATATACTTATGTTGGAACAGTTGGTCAAGTTGGATTAATTGATATAGATGATAAGTATTATTTAGCACCAAATGTTGCTCGTATTAGAATTACAGATGAGAGAGTTATTCCTAAATATGTTATGTATTTTTTATTAACAAATGAATTTAAAAGAACTCAATTAGACGGACTTTCAGGAACTTCTTCAATGAAAAATATAACAATGTCGAATATTAGAAAATTCAAAATTCCTGTTCCGAGTATTGAAGAACAAAAAAGAATTGTTAATATTTTAGATAAATTTGATAAGCTAGTTAATGATATATCAGAGGGGTTACCTGCTGAGATAGAAGCTAGAAGAAAACAATATGAGTATTATAGAAATAAGTTATTAAGTTTTGAGGAGGTGCTTTGTGAGTAAAGAGGTTGGATTGATTTCTGAGAACAATGGATCTACTGTTGTATCTTTTTATGAAGGATTAGTTAGAAAGAATACAAGTTATCAAAGTGAAGATCAACTTGAGCAAGAGTTTATTCAGACACTTCAAGAGCAAGGATATGAATATCTTACTTTTAGTAGTGAGCAAGAACTTACTGATAACTTAAGACATAAGTTAGAAGAATTAAACCATTACACCTTCACTGATAATGAGTGGAGACAATTGTTTAATAATCATATTGCTAATAAGAATGATGGTATTGTTGAGAAGACAAGAACTATTCAAAAGGATTATATTAAGAATATTACATTAGAAGATGGTAGTATTAAAAATATTAGATTAATTGATAAGGATAACATTCACAACAATAAGCTACAGGTGATTAATCAATATGTTAATAATGGTTCTAGGGACAATAGATATGATGTAACTATTTTAGTTAATGGTTTACCTTTGGTTCATGTAGAGCTTAAGCGTAGAGGTAAGACTTTAAGAGAAGCTTTTAATCAGATTGACAGATATCAAAGAGATTCATTCTGGGCTAACTCAGGTTTGTATGAATATGTTCAAGTTTTTATAATTAGTAATGGTACTTATACTAAATATTATTCTAATACAACTCGTAACTTACACATCAAGAATAAGAATAACAATATCAAATCATCTAATACATTTGAGTTTACTTCTTATTGGGCTGACCAAAAGAATAATACTATTATTGATTTAATAGATTTTGCTAAGACCTTCTGTAGCAAACATACTTTACTTAATGTTTTAACTAAGTATTGTGTATTTACTTCTAATGAAGAGTTGATGGTTATGAGACCATATCAAATAGTTGCTACTGAGAAGATTCTTAATAAGATAGAGATTGCTAACAATTACAAGTGGGCTGGTAGTGTTCAAGCTGGAGGTTATATCTGGCATACAACCGGTTCTGGTAAAACTCTTACTTCATTTAAGACAGCTCAACTAGCTACTAGTCTTGATTATGTAGATAAGGTTTTATTCGTAGTTGATAGAAAAGATTTAGACTATCAAACAATGAAGGAATATGATACTTTTGAGAAAGGTGCTGCTAACTCTAATACATCAACAAGAGTTTTAGAGAAACAACTTAATGATCCTAATGCTAGAATTATTATTACCACTATTCAAAAGTTAACTCAATTCGTTAAGAAGAATAATGATCATCCTATTTATAATAGTAACGTGGTATTTATTTTTGATGAATGTCATCGTAGTCAATTTGGTGACATGCATAAGATTATTATTAAGAAATTTAATAAGTACTTTATATTTGGATTTACTGGTACACCAATATTCAAGGAAAATGCAAGAAGTCTAGGAGGACTTGTTCAAACTACTGATCAGACTTTTGGTGAGAAGCTTCATACATATACAATAGTTGACGCTATTAAGGATAAGAACGTATTACCTTTTAAATATGATTATGTTGGTAAGGTAGATATTAAAGAAGATGTTAGAGATGAGAAGGTTTATGCTATTGATGTAGAGAAAGCTTTCGATAATAAGATTAGAATAGCATTGATTACTGATTATATTATTAGAAACTTTGATAATAAGACTAAAGCTGGTAATTATATGTTTAAAGCAATTGATAATGTTTCTGAGCTTGCTAAAGGTAATAACGCTAAGGAAGTAAAAGTCGCTCGTAGTCTGAATGGCTTCAATTCCATATTTGCTGTTGCAAATATAGATATGGCGAAGAAGTATTATGATGAGTTTAAGAAGCAACCTAATGATTTGAAGATTGCTCTTATCTATAGCTTTGGTGTTAATGATGCTATAGATGATGGTTTATTTGATGAAAATAGTGAGACTACTGATAATCTTAGTAAGTCTGATAGAGATTTCTTAGATGGTGCTATTGCTGATTATAACAAGATGTTCGGTACTAGTTATGATACTTCATCTGAGAAGTTTCAAAACTATTACAAAGATGTTTCTTTAAGAATGAAGAACAAAGAGATTGATTTGTTAATTGTAGCGAATATGTTCCTAACAGGATTTGATGCTAAGACACTTAATACTTTATGGGTTGATAAGAACCTTAAATATCATGGACTTATACAAGCTTTTTCTAGAACTAATAGAATACTTAATTCCATTAAGATTGCTGGTAATATTGTTTCTTTTAGAAATCTAGAAGAGAGACTTAATGAAGCTCTAGGTTTGTTTGGTGATAAGGATGCTTGTGGTGTTGTTTTACTTAAGTCTTATGATGACTATTATTATGGTTATACTGACGATAAAGGTAAAGAAGTTCGTGGATATAAGCAACTTGTAGAAGAGCTTATTAGTAAGTATCCTGCAGGTGTTCCTATTTATAGTGAACAAGAGCAGAAGGAGTTTGTAAGACTATATAGTGCTATTCTTAAGGTGACTAATATTTTATCTTCATTTGATGAATTTACTGGTAATGAGATATTAGCTCCTCGTGATGTTCAAGATTACCATAGTATGTATCAGGATATACATGATGATTTCGAGAAGAGAAGAAAAGTTGAAGCAGTAGATGTCACTGAGGATCTTGAGTTCGAGATGGAACTTATTAAAACTATAGATATTAATATAGATTACATTTTGAATTTGGTTAAGAAGTATCATGAAAGTAACATGGAAGACAAAGAATTATTACTTAAGATTAACAAAGCTATTTTAGCTAGTCCAGAATTGCGTAACAAGAAGGATTTAATTGATCAGTTCATTGATTCGTTGAATCAGGATTCAGATGTATACAAGGATTTCGAAACATTTATGAACTCTAAGAAGAAAGAAGAACTTGATAAGATTATTGAAGAAGAAGGTCTTAAAGGTGAAGAAACTTATGAGTTTATAAGGAAGTCTTTTGACAGAGGTAGTATTGAAGAAAATGGAACAGATGTTGTTAATATACTTCCTCAGATGTCTAGGTTCTCAGTTGACAATGATAGAGCGAAGAAGAAACAAAGAGTTTTAGACAAGTTGATTGAGTTCTTCGATAAGTTCTTTAGTATCACAGGAAAATAATTGTTTTTTGGATTATTATCGCTGTATAATTGATTAAAGTACGTTATTATACAAGCGGATGGTGATAATATTGAATAAGTTAATACTTAAATATCCTGCTCTTGAGGAATTGAAAGAAGAATTATCTAAGGAGTATCCTGAAGAAATTGAAATCACTTTTGAAAGTAAAGAAGACAATTCAAAAGAGTTTGAGATAATATTTTACTTAGTAAATGTTATTGATTACTTTTTTGAAAAGTTAACGCCATTAGATGATTCACGTACAACTTTTATTGGGTATTTTAAAAGGAAGAGTTAGTTCTCTTCCTTTTCTGTATCTAATAGTTTTTCGTTTTCTTTCCAGCTTTTCCAATAGAAGTTAGGATCTTTTTCATATAATTCTATAGCACCACTTAATACTTCTAATGAAGGTCCTGTTTTAGAACCTGATTCAATTCTTTTTAGTGATTCTGGTTCTATACCTAGAGCAGGAGCTGCGTCTTTAACTTTTATGTTAGCAAGCTTTCTAGCGATGCGCATGTTTTGACATATATTCTTTTTTACTTCACTATAATCAATTAATTGTTCATCAGTGTATGAATGATTATTCCTTCCCACAAGGCACCTCCATCTTTCTAATATTATTTTCTCATATAAAACCTCAAATGATGGTATCTTCAAAAGTTACTTTTGTGGTATAATGAATGTGATAATTATCTTTATTTTGAAGATTATCAAGAAAGGAGTGATAGATTGTTCACTGGAAGATTTGAAGATAGTAAGTTTCTAATAATTATGGAGTCATTATTTATTGCATGTGTTAGTGTCTTGTTTGTTCATCAAAACAAGATAATAGCCGATTCTATATGTGAGGCAACGCAAATTCCATTCGATCTTGCCTTAACTGTTACATCTGCTGGTTTTGGATATAACATTATTATTTTGTTACTTGTTGCTGAAATTATATTTGCTGTTTTATTTATTGAAAAGTTTATCCCAAGGTTAATTGATAAGATTGTTTGGGGTTATTAAATTTAAGGAGTTGTATGTTGTGAAAAAGAAATTACTTATTATAGGAATTGTTATTGGTATATTGCTTATAGGTTTTGTGTTTTTGTTTTTGTTTCCAGTTTATAATCATAATTTAATGAATAATAAATTAGATAATCCTGAGTTTAAGGATGATATGAAAGAAGAAACAGCAAAATCATATGATGAGGTTATTGCAAAGTATCAACAAGCTTTAGACTATCCATATAATATGTTTTCTATATTAAATCTTGGTATTAATGATATGGAAAGTTGTATGTCTGAGTACAACCAAGACGGAGGCTTTTGCACCGTT
>CAMMKE010000054.1 GCA_946497375.1 uncultured Mycoplasmatota bacterium | reverse complement strand
GTCAATTTACAAAATTCATACTTTTTTAAGAAATTTTATCTAACTCTTCTAAAATTCTCTCATAACTAGCTTCACTAGGCATTCTTAAATCCCCTCGAGGAGATAAACTAATAGTACCAACTTTAACACCATCAGGAACAGCATTTCTTTTAAATTGTTGTGTATAAAAACGCCTAACAAAGACTTTTAACCATTTTTTAATCTCATCACTTTCAAAACTATCTTTAAAAGTTATTTTAGCAAGAAAATATATCTTCTTAAAAGATGCTCCATATCTTAGTAAATGATATAAGAAGAAATCATGTAAGACATAAGGACCAATACTAGACTCTGTCTTCTGTAAGATATTACCCGCTTCGTCAGGAGGTAATAACTCTGGAGATATAGGAGTATCTAAAATATCTGTTAATATTTTCTTTCTCTCATCACTGCTATTATCTTTAACATAACCTACTAAATGTCTTACTAAAGTCTTAGGAATAGATGAATTAACTGAATACATACTCATATGGTCTCCATTATAAGTACACCATCCAAGGGCAAGTTCTGATAAATCACCTGTTCCAATAACAATACCACCAACCATATTAGCAATATCCATAAGTATTTGGGTCCTTTCCCTTGCCTGGATATTTTCATAAGTAACACTTCTATCATCCTCATCTAGCCCAATATCCCTCATATGAAGTAAACTTGCCTCTTTAATACTAACTTCTTTTAAAGTCGCCCCATATTCTTTAACCAAATTAATAGCATTTAAATAAGTCCTATCTGTAGTACCAAATCCTGGCATCGTAACTCCTATAATATTTTTATTATCAAGTCCAAGTTTACGAAAAGCCCTAACCATAACTAAGAAAGCAAGAGTAGAATCAAGTCCTCCAGACATACCTATAACACATTTAGTATTATTTAAGTGAATTATACGTCTTGCAAGGGCACTACTTTGTATTTCTAATATCTCTTCAAACCTTTTCTCTTTATCAGTTGTCGGTATAAAAGGATACATCTTATAAGTCCTATCAAGATTCTTTATCCTATCACTAACATTAACATCTATCACTTTATAATCGCCATCATAAAGACTCCCTGC
Source organism: uncultured Mycoplasmatota bacterium (assembly GCA_946497375.1). Next base: position 6,807 of record CAMMKE010000054.1, on the reverse strand, counting down.
AAAACTACTATTACGACATCTTTCATTAATTAATCTTTTAACATCAATATCAGCATATATTAAATTACTCTCTATCTCAAAGCGTTTATTAGACTTTAATAATTTACCATTCTCATAGATTAAAGAAACTCCTCCAAATACTAAATCAGAAGTAGATTCCATAATACCACTACTTGCATAAATATAGCCTGATATTGTTTTAAGAGACTCTATAGAAACCAAATTTCTTCTATAACTATCTTTGCCAACTATCTCATTACTACTAGATAGATTAAAGATAATAGAAGCCCCATTTAAAGCATGATTATTACTAGGAGGATTAACACTCCACAAGTCTTCACATATTTCAATTGCAAAAGATACTTCCTTATATTTTTTATCTTTAAATATTAACTTAGTAGAAATAGGTACTAATCTATCTAATAGATTAACTTCACTATTCTTTAAATCAACACTAGAAGTAAACCATCTCTTCTCATAAAACTCACTATAATTAGGTATATAAGTCTTAGGAACAATCCCCAAAATATTACCTTTTTCTATAACAACAGCACAGTTTAACAACTGATTATTACATCTTATAGGCATCCCTATTATAGAAATAATATTTAAATCTTTAGTCTCATCAAGAATAAATTTTAAAGCATCTTCACTCTTCTCAATCAATTCATCTTGTAAAAACAAATCCCCACAAGTATAACCAGTAAGAGCAAGTTCAGGAGTAGTAACAATAGAAATATTATTCTTATAAGCTTCCCTAATCATCCTAACTATCTCTTTAGCATTATCCACGGGACTTGCAAGTACTAACTTATTAACAATTGCCCCTACTCTAACAAACCCATATTCTAACACTTTAATCATCTCCTTAAACTCTTTTGATAACTTTTAGGAATACCTTTCTTTTCAAATTCCTCTTTTAATTCTAAAAATCTTAAATGTAGAGTATCTTCTTTAAAGAAATCTCTAACATTCTCCTTATAAAATAAAGAAGTATAGTATTCCCACTGATAATAAAACATCTCATATTCCATTCTTTTTCTAATCTCTAAATCTTTCTCTAAGAAAGCACTTTTAGAAGTATATAAATCATAATCATCAGTACTAACCAAATCTTTATATTGATCCCATATCTTAGTACCTCTAAAAGGCATTAAGAAATTACCACATACCATTTCAGGTTTTAATTCATAAAATCTTTCTAACAATTTATCATAAAAGTCTCTACTTTCCTCTTCACTATGTACTTTTAGGGGATTAACAATAAAAGATAAATAAGTCATAATACCATTTTCATGAAGTAAATCACAAGCTTTATCTAACTCTTTATTCTTAGCATAATTAACAGTAATATCTTCAAGTCCTAAACAAACCATATAAACATTATGTAATTTCATAAATTCTACTGTATCTACACTTAACAAGTTAGCAGAAGCGAAAAGATATATTTTAGCATCAAGCCCACTTATAACTTCTAATCTTTCTTTAAAGTCTTTTTGTAAAGGAAAATTCTCATCACGAATAAAAATGTACTTAGGACTATATTGTTTTAAATAATTAATCTCTTCTTCAATTAACTCTATAGGCTTAGACATTAACTTATCACACATTAAAGGACTACAACAAAAATCACAATTAAAGGGACAACCTTGAGATGTATTAATCGAAGTACAAACATCATCTTTTAATTTATCAGGTATAATTTGTTGATTATTTCTAATATCATATAAATCATATCTAGGGATTTTCTTATAATTAGTAATCCCTTTTACAATATTACCTTCCTGATTAATAGTAGCATAAAAGTCATCACAAGGACCTACAATAACTTTAGAAGCATAAGGCAAAAACTCATCTGGATTAATAGTAGGTTCGTATCCTCCTACAATAATTTTATTTTTATCGTGTTTTAAAGCCCACTTCTTAAATTCATTCATTCCTGTAATATAAACAGAACAAGCATACTTTTGAACATTATTATCATCAAAATCTTTATTCTCCATAGAATACATAACATTATCTCCATCAGGAAGAACTGTTAATAAAGATGGTTCTAATCCTAAAGTAACATCTTGTCTTGGAAAAGTCATACCAATTATTTTTTTCATCATCATCACCTCTTTATATATTTTTTAGATAACTCCAAAGTATATTTAGACTGTATATCTTTAATATAGCCCATATCTACAAGTTCTAAAGCTTCACTATAATCACACAAGAAATATCTAATAAATTCGTCTTTATCTAAACTCTGTTCTTTAATTTTTTCACAGTCTAGTGCCAAATAAGCATAGTTATATGCATCACTACATCCTTGATCTTGATAATAAGAAGAAAGATGTTTAATGTTATTAGAAGTATATCCTGTCTCTTCCAAAAGTTCTCTTTTAATAGATTCTATAGGATTCTCATTATCTTCTATATAACCAGCAGGTAATTCCACAAGTACCCCTTCCCTAACTACTCTAGGTTGCACTACTAATAGAACTTCATTTTTTTTAGTAACAGGTAGGGTAACAACAGCACTACCATTACCATTACCTTTTATTATTTTATCTCTTACTATAACTATATTATTATTAAGTAAAAAGTTATAATGCTTAACTTTAATATATCCTTTATTATCTTCTCCAACTAATTCTCTTTTTATAACCTTTAATTCCTCTATATAACTATTTAACTCGTCTAATTTCTCTTTACGCATTATCTACTCCTACTTTTTAACTAATTTCTTTTCTTCTTCAATCATTTTATTTTTTAAATTCCATAAGTCATAACTTAAATCTACATGGACAGGATGAGGATTAACAAATCTTTTATTCTCTTCACTCAAAGTTGATTTTTCTTTACTACAATAATCTCTAATATTCATAACACTATCACTTTTATAGACACATTCACCATTTATAAATATAGGCTCTAACAACTCTCTAACAATATAAGTACCTTTCTCTAACTCTTTTCTCTTCCAAGTATCTACAGGATCAAACATTGTAGTTGTCTCATCTTCATTATATTTTTCATATGTATTGCCAATAATATCTCCTCTAATCTTACCTGTTTCTTTATCATAGAATCTAAATACTTGTTTATCTCCTGGATTAGTAATTTTTACTCTATCTTCACTAAGTTTAATCTTAGGAATAACTTCTCCACCTTTTTTAATAGCAGCAAGTTTATAAACTCCTCCAAAACTAGACCAATTTTTAGAAGTAATCAAACTAGTACCTACTCCCCAAAGATTTATTTTAGCGCCTTGTTCTTTTAAAGATTCTATTAGATATTCATCTAAGTCATTAGAAGCACAGATTGTGGCATCAGGAAATCCTGCTTCATCTAACATAATCCGTGCCTTTTTAGATAGATATGCTAAATCTCCACTATCAAGTCTTATTCCATATTTTTTAGGCATCCTACCTTCATCTTTTAACTTTCTAAATACTCTTATCGCATTAGGAACACCTGAGTTTAAAGTATCATAAGTATCTACTAACAAAGTTGCATTATTAGGAAAAAGTTCTGCATATTTCTTAAAAGCCTCATATTCATTATCAAAGCTCATAATAAAGCTGTGAGCATGAGTACCAGAAACAGGAATATCGAATTTTTGTCCTGCTAGTACATTACTAGTAGATGAACATCCTCCAATAACAGCAGCCCTTGCTCCATATATACCAGCATCAGGACCTTGCGCTCTCCTAAGACCAAACTCCATAACAGCATCCCCTTTAGCCGCTTCACATACACGAGAAGCCTTAGTAGCAATTAAACTTTGATGATTAATAATATTTAAAATAGCAGTTTCTACAAGCTGAGCCTCTATTATAGGAGCTTCTACTTTTAACAAAGGTTCCATTGGAAAGACCACAGTTCCTTCTTTAATTGCATAAATATTACCAGTAAATTTAAAGTTCTCTAAATATTTTAAAAACTCATCATCAAAAAGTTCTAATTCTCTTAAGTACTCTATATCACTATTTTCAAAGTGTAAATTATTAATATAATCAATTACTTGTTCAAGTCCTGCTACAATAGCATAGCCCCCATCATATGGATTCTTACGATAAAAGACATCAAAAACTACTCTTTCATCTCTTTTCATATCAAAATATCCATTCATCATTGTAAGTTCATATAAATCAGTTAATAAAGTTAAATTTCTTTCATTCATTTAAATTATCCCTTTCTTTTTAGCAAAATATTAATATCAAATTCTAAATTTTTTTAACTAACTTAATTCCTTGTTGTTCCATAAGTAAGTAAGCTGCATCTACATAATTTTGTCTTGAATCTTCTGCAAAAGTAGCCACAGCATCTTTATGCACTCTTATAACACTATCTCTATTATGCTCATCTAAATAATTTGCAAGGCCAAGAGAACCACTACATACACAAATATCAGTACAACATCCTACGATATCAAACTCTATTATATTAGAAGCTTCCTCCATCACATCTCTAAAAACAGGAGATTCCATAAAACTAGTAGAGTTCTTAGGTATACATATAGTATTATCTAAATTAGTAAAAGGTTTTAACTCATCTACTACTTCCTCTTCTCCACTACCTTTAAGACAGTGATAATCAGGAAATCTCTTATGCTCCATAGATTCTTTAGTATGAGTATCTTGAATAAAGATAACAAGTTCTAAAGCATTCTGATATTCTTTAATAAGTTCTATCTGCCTAGGTATAACTCTAGCGATATTATCATCATGTAACACTCCTTCCTTAACAAAGCCATTAACCATATCAATAACAATTAAAGCTTTATTATAGATTTTTAAATTCTTAACTTCCATATCCATCCCTCCTCTTATTAACTTTTTATTAATATCAAAAAATTAAGAAATAATCAAGTAATTAAACTTGTTATTAACATTATATTAATAAGAAAATAATTTGTCAACCAAAAATTTCAATTTTTTAAAAAAAAAGCAGACAAACTTTGCCTACTAATATTTTTATTTTTAAACTAAATTTTCTATTCGTCAAAGAAATCATCAAAGAAATCATCATCATCGTCATCATCTAAACTTAAATTAACTTCCTTTTTAGGCTGTTCCTTAACTACTGGTTTAACATCTGGTATAGGACTATTAACAACTTCTTTAACTGGGGAAACATCCTTAACAGGTTTAGCCTCTTTAGCTTCCATAGCTTCTAACTTCTGTTGTTGTTTTTGTTTATTCATCGCTTCTTCTTTTTCAAGTTCTGCAATCTTTGCATCTATCTTTTTAACCAACTCATCTACATCAAATGAAGGATTCTTAGGTCCATTACTTCCATTTTCCATACTAGGATTCATAAAAGATGGCATTGGATTACTAGGTTGACTATTTGGTCTAGGCATACCACTAGGAGTAGACATTAGACCACCCATAGGATTGTTATTAGCATTACTACCTGCACCTATTCCAAAAAGATTTGGTGGTACAAATCCAGGAGGAGTACTACCTCCATCAGGATTTGCATTATTACTATTCATCATCTCAAGTAATTTCTCTTTCTTCTTTTCTTTAACAAAAGTCTTTATATCAAAAGTATGAACTTGAAGTTTCTCTCTTTCAGGATAACTAGCTTTAGGATAAGTTTTACCCCAATTAAGTTTAAAATCAGGTGTAAACTTAGTCTTAAATGGCTGCATCCTCATTCTAAGAATAATAACTTCAAACTGTTTCATTCGCTGTAAATCAGATACAGTAACTAAAGGCGTTGAAGCTGTCTTTTCATCATCTTTAGATTTAACCTCACCACACATCTTAGATATTTCTTCAAGAGCAGCAAGTTCTGCAGATATTAAATAAATAATATTACCACAGTTACCACGAATAGTCTCCGCATTCTCTTTACCATAAACTTGGTTTAACTGTGCGTAGTTTTGAATAATCATTGTAAATCGTATATGTCTTGAACGCGCTGCAGTAATCATAGTTGTAACATCTTTTAAAGGTGGCATATTGGCAAACTCATCTAGTAAGAAATTAGTTCTAACAGGAAGTTCTCCTCCATTTTCTTGCGCTACAGCGATTAAAGTTTCATAACACTGCTTTAATAGTATTGTAACAAGAGAATGATATGTTTTCTTTTCATCTTGAACTACAATAAATAAAGCCGTCTTACGTCTACCAATATCAGCAAGTTCTATATCATTATGACTAAGCATTTCTGACAAATTCTCACGAGAAGCAAACAACTTAATTTTTTGTCTAAATACTGATAAAATAGACCCTTTAGTATCTGTTGGAGCATTAATAGTACTTGATGCATTAATAACTGAAGCACTTGCAGGATCTTTAAATGAGAAGTATTCTTTAATATAAGTAGAACCACCAAACTTCTCTTCTCCAACTGTAGTCATTAAACTAATACTATTAATATTTATCTCTTCTTCTTTAGCATCCTCAAAAAGACCTAAAGCAACACCAGAAAAATAATCAGCAGATGTTTTTTCCCAGAAAGGATCACTATTATTACTAGATTCATCATATAAAATATTTAAAGCAAGGTCATCAAGTAACTCAATTGCTTTATCCTGATTACCACTTTTATACATTCTATAAGGAAGTGATAATGGATTCCAACTACTACCATTTTGAGGATCACGGAAGTTAAGTATTTGTACATCATAGCCCTTTTCTTTTAACATATTTGCAGTTGCTTCATAAATTTCACCCTTAGGGTCAGTAATAATCATAGATTCTCCAGCTTTAGCAAGTAATTTAACCGTAGGTTTAATAACAGTCTGAGTCTTACCAGAACCAGTAGAACCAATAACTAAAGTATGATATTCTCCATTATCAACCC
>CAMMKE010000053.1 GCA_946497375.1 uncultured Mycoplasmatota bacterium | reverse complement strand
TAGATGCTGATAAAGAAGGATTCTTAAGAAGTGAGAGAAGTCTTATCCAAACAATAGGACGTTGTGCTAGAAATGCAAATGGCCATGTTATTATGTATGCAGATAATATAACAGACTCTATGGATAAAGCCATTAAAGAGACAAAACGTCGTCGTGAAATCCAAGAAGCTTATAATAAAGAACATGGTATTGTTCCTAAAACAATTGAAAAAGAAATAAGAGAAGTTATTAGTAATGTAGATACAAAAGATGCTACTAAACCTAAAAAGAAACTAACTAAACAAGAAAAAATATTAGAGATAGAGCGAATTGAAACAGAAATGAAAGAAGCAGCTAAAAACCTTGACTTTGAAAGAGCAATGGAATTAAGAAATGCTTTATTTGAAATGAAGAGTGAATAAAACAGAAAAAAGCAGAAATCCACAACTCTTGTGGAAAAATATAGTATAATAAATTTTAACAACATGTGTATAGCCACCTGTTATTGATGACAACTTGAAAAAATAATAATTAATTAAAAATCTATGTTAAAGTTTTAAAAATAGAGTATATCTTGAACATAGTAGAAAGATGAAATTAAAATGGAAACAGAAAAAATTAAGCTAAAGATAAAAAAGATAATTTATGCCAAAGAGACACAACCATATGAATGGAGAAAAGCAATTTATTTGTTAAATAAATTAAAAGAAGAGGGAATAGACAATCAATATTATGATTTAACTATGGCAAAAATATTATTAAAATTTAATATCATAGCTGAAGCAAAATATTTCTTAACGAATATGATTGACAATGGATATGAACAAGCTAGTACATATTATCACCTTTACAAAATTGATATATTGGAAGATAATTTTGAAGATGCTTATTTAGATTTATTTCAGTATAAAGAAAAATACCAAAATAAAAAAATAGAAATAAGTTTACCACTAACAATGTTAGAAATTATACTAGATTTAGAAAGAAAACCATTGTTATATTTTAAAACGGATTACCAAATAGCCTTAACAGACCAATTATATGAGTACAAATTTCTAGATAAAACCGCTTTAGAAACATATCATAAGGCAATAATAGCTTTAAATAATCGTGATTATACCGAGTTAATAGTAGAATTACAAAAATTGAATGACATAGTTGATAACAAAAATATGTCAGTTGATATAGAGAAAATATTACTATTAGCAGTAAAATTAAAAGAAGAAGTTAAGGATGTCTATATACAAATTACTAATGGAAGAAATGATATTATAAATAAATTAATAGATAGTCCAAATAATGCTGAAGAAACATATTTAATGATTAAAAGGTTAGATATAAAACAACAACTAATAATTATAGATAAAATGATTAAACAAGATCTTGAAACTGCTACCAAATTATTAGAAGAACTATCTCATAAATCAGTAAATTATCAACCTCAAATACGATATTTAAAAAATAAAATAAATGAAGAAAGAGCCTATCAGGAATTGGGAAAAGAACAAAAAGAAGTATATGCTAAAGCAATTACAAAAGGTCGAGAACAATACCATGATAACAATTTATCTACCGCCTATGATTATTATACTTATGGGAAATATATTACAAACCATCCTATTTTTGATTATTACATAGGTAAAATATTATATAAAAATAAGAATAAAGACGAGGCTTATAAATGTTTTAAAAATTATATAGAAAATGGGGGAGAAAAATATTTAAAAGCATTATTATATTTAGTTGTAATAGAAGTTACTAATAAGAAAATAAAATCAGCAAAAAAAATAAGATATTTACAAAAATTAATTGTTAACACTTTTGATATTAATTTTGAAGATATAAGAATAGATAGAATAATAAATATAATAATGAATCAAGGAAGAAATGATAAAGACTTTGATGTTCATAAATTTGCAGTATCTCATAATTTAATATTATCAGAAGAATTTTTTGATTTAGAATATAATGGAATTAGTAATGATAGAGAATTATGTAAAGAATTAGAAAGAATAAAAGAAATGTATAGAAATGGTAGAATAACAGAAGCTAATAAAAGAATAGAACAACTACTAAAAGAAAATAAGGGTTATTATCAAAGAAAAAATATCGAAGGAATTGCAAAAAGAAAAAAATTATATATAAACCAGGGAAACTTTTCTAAAAATTAATGCTTAAAAAATATTGACTAAAGAAACACTTTGTGGTAATGTATGCTTAAGCACCGAGAAGTGTTTTTCTTTTAGAAAAAAATACAAAGGAAGATGTGTATATGGCAAAGAAAAAAGAAGAAACTAAAGAAATTAAAAAAGACTCTTTAAAAGAAGTATCTAAAAAAGAAAATAAAAAGACTTCTTCTAAAGGCAAAAAGAAAGAAAAGGTAAGTGTATTTACCAAAATAGCTAACTTTTTTAGTGGTGTAAAAACAGAATTTAAAAGAGTAAAATGGCCTTCAAGAAAAGAAATGGTTAAATACTCTATTGCCACTATAATATTTATTATTTGTTGCTCATTATTCTTCTATTTAATAGATGTAATAATAGCGGCACTTCATTCATTAGGTAAATAGGAAGGAAATGGTTATGGAAAAACAATGGTATGTCGTTAATACTTATTCAGGACATGAAAAGAAAGTTCAAGAAAAACTTTTAATGCGTGCTGAATCAATGAATATGCAAGATTATATATTTAGAGTAATTGTTCCAGAACAAGAAGAAACTGAGATAAAAGATGGAGTTAAAAAGACTAAAGTAAAAAAACTATTCCCAGGATATATCTTAGTAGAAATGATTATGACAGATGAAGCTTGGTATATAGTTCGTAATACTCCAGGAGTTACAGGATTTATCGGTTCAAGTGGTAAAGGTGCTAAACCTACTCCATTACAACCTAGTGAAGTAGACCATATCTTAAAGAACATGGGTATTAGCAGAATTGACATTGATAAAGAATTACAACCAGGTACTAAAGTTAAAATCATTGGTGGACCATTCACAGGAATGTATGGAGTTATCGAAGAAGTTGATAGTGCTAATGAGAAAATTGTTATTAATGTTGACTTGTTTGGACAAGAAACTCAAGTTGAAGTTGAATTAACACAAATAGAAAAAGTATAAAAGTCTTGTCAAACAAGAAAAAGTATGCTATTATTTAGGGGCTATATTAATTTGATATAGATTAATATTAGTGGGAAGCAAAAAGTGCATTAAATGCAAAATATCAGGATTTAACATTCTTGATATTGAAAAGCTACTATAACCACTCGCGAAAACGAGTAAGAAAGGATGTGTTTTTCGTGGCAAAGAAAGAAGTTGTAAAGAAAATCAAGTTACAAATTCCTGCAGGAAAAGCAACACCTGCTCCACCAGTTGGAACAGTTTTAGGACCTGCTGGAATCAATTTACAGGAATTTTGTACTAAATATAACGATGCAACTAGGGATAAGATGGGAGATATTTTACCAGTTGAAATTTCTATTTATGAAGATAGAAGCTTTGACTTTGTAATTAAGACTCCACCAGTTCCATTCTTAATTAAGAAGTATGCTAAAATCAATAAAGGATCAACAAAAGGAAAGAATGAAACAGTTGCAACCTTAACAGATGCCCAAGTAACAGAAATAGCTGAAATCAAGTTACCAGACTTAAACTGCTATGATTTAGAAGCAGCTAAGAAAACAGTAATTGGAACAGCAAAGAACATGGGTGTTGCCGTTGAAACAAAAGAAGAAAATTAAAAATTAAACATATAGGTTATACCTATGTGGGAGGATGTAACACTAATTGCTTACCCGAATAACCACATAAGGAGGAAAAATAATGAAAAGAAGAAGTAGAAAATATAGTGAAGCTGCTACTAAAGTAGAAAAGAACAAACTATATACTAAAGAAGAAGCAGTAAAATTAGTTAAAGAAACTAGTATTACTAAGTTTGATTCTTCAGTAGAAGTTGCAATGAATTTAAATCTTGATACTAAAAAAGCAGACCAACAATTACGTGGTGCTATTGTTCTACCTAAAGGAACAGGTAAAACAAACCGTGTTTTAGTTATTGCTAAAGGTGATAATGCTAAAGCTGCTGAAGCTGCAGGAGCAGATTATGTTGGTGACCAAGATTATTTAGATAAAATTGCTAATGAAAATTGGTTTGAATTTGATACTATGATTGCAACTCCAGATATGATGCCTTTACTTGGTAAATTAGGACGTATCCTTGGACCAAAAGGATTAATGCCTAACCCTAAAACAGGAACAGTAACAACAGATGTTGCTAAAGCTGTATCAGATGCAAAAGCAGGTCGTGTTGAATACCGTACAGATAGTTTTGGTAATATTCATACTATCATTGGTAAAGTATCATTTTCTGAAGAAGACCTATTAGCAAACCTAAATGCTGTAGTTAGTCAAATTATTAAAATTAAACCTGCTACAGTAAAAGGAGACTATATTAAAAATATATCTATTTCATCTACTATGGGTCCTGGAATTAAGATTCAAATTAATTCTTTTGACAAATAGAAGATTATAGAATATAATAAGAAAGAAATCAGTTAACAAGCACCCAAGACAGTAGGTAAAAACGTAAATCCTACCGAGGACTAATTACTATAAATAAAAGTTCTTGGGGAAAATCTCGAGAACTTTTAACTTTCTAGGGACTATTTAAACTGACTAAAAAATAGGAGGGAAAATATGGCTAATCAAAAAATCTTAGCAAAGAAGCAAGAAGTTATTGATGAAATCAAAGATAATGTTAATAATAGTGCGACTTTCGTATTATTTGATTATCGTGGTCTAACAGATGCTGAGATTAAAGAGCTAAGACGTGCCCTAAGAGATGCAGGAGCAAGCTATAAAGTATATAAGAATACTTTAATGGCAAGAGCCTTCAATGATTTAAACATTGATGTCAAAGAAGCATTAGAAGGACCAAGTGCATTTGCTTATAGTACAGATCAAATAGCTCCAATCAAAGTATTATCAGATTTCGCTAAAGATCATGAGAATTTGACATTAAAGATTGGTTATGTTGATGGAGAAGTTGCAGATAATGCTAAGTTAGCAGAATATGCAAAGATTCCATCAAGAGATGGCTTACTTACTATGCTTGCAGGTGGTATGATAGGACTTGTTCGCGACCTATCTATCTGCTTAAATTTATATAGTGAACAAAAAGAAGAAAATTAATTATAAGGAGGAAAATAAAATGGCAAAATTAACAAAAGAAGAATTTATTAGCTCATTAAAAGAAATGAATCTTTTAGAAATTAAAGAATTAGTAGATGCAATGAAAGAAGAGTTTGGTGTAGATCCATCAGCTGTTGCAGTTGCTGCACCAGGAGCTGCTGGTGCTACAGAAGATGCTGCTCCATCTACAGTTACAGTATCAATCACTGATGCAGGAGCTACTAAAGTTGCAGTTATCAAAGTAGTTCGTGAAATTACAGGACTAGGATTAAAAGAATCTAAAGATTTAGTTGATAATGCTGGTTCACCAATTAAAGAAAACATTTCTGTTGAAGAAGCTAATGAAATCAAAGCTAAATTAGAAGAAGCTGGTGCTACTGTTGAAGTTAAGTAATTAGCTTCTTTTTTTATGTAATTTTATCTACTTTTGTGTTAAACTTATCATAAGGAAGGTGAAAGTAATGGAAAATAAGAAGAGTAAAACGGGGTTACATGTTTTTGTAGGCATATTATTAGGAATAATAATTTGTGGAGTAGTAGTCTTTGCAACATATAGTCTAGGTTATTTAACATTTAATCAAGTAGAAGAAACTGAAAAAACAGAAACTAATAATGAAGAAAACAATGAAGCAGAAGAAGAGGTAAGCGATAATTCACTAGATTTTGATACTAGTAAGATTGTTAATGGTAACGAAACTCAATATTATCTAACTAATTATAATAGTACGATTAATATAAGGCTAGACGAAACAAGACAAATAGTAACATTAAATTATAATAGAAAAATTTTATCTGATACATATGGATTAAATTGGGATACCACAGGTATGGACGAGTATACATATGAAGATAAGCAATTAACTTTTGATAAGAATATAAAAGATATTTTTTATGGTGGTGTAGGACAAGATGCATCAGGAGATATTATTCTATTTTTAATGGATGATGGAACTGTGGAATATATTCCAGTATATCAAGCTCTATCAACTAGTGGAATAGATGGATTAGTATCATATGGAGCTTTACAAGTAGTAGAAGATGTAATAAAATTCTATACTGCATACGCAATGGTAGGTTTAACTGGTAATTATTCCACTACCTTAATTCAAACTGAAGATGGAACGCTTTATGACCTAGCTCCTATTATAAATAATCAGTAGAAGAGGAAAACAAACCTCTTTTTCTTTTTAGTAAAAATTGGTATACTTAAACAAAGGAGAAAATTATGGAACTTAAAATTATTTATTCAAAAAGAGAAGATGGTATCATGTCGGATGATGAAATATTTTATCCTAATCTAACAGAAGAAGAAAGAAAAAACAAGTTTGAATTAAATAAGAAGAACTTTTTACAAAAGTATAATCTAGATAACGTCAATATATTAATACCGATTCAAAAAACAATTTATGAAGAACAAGATGAAACGTTTAATTATCAAGATGGAACTTATGAAATATTAACAAAAGAAAATGTTACTAAATATTTAAAAGGTGAGAAATATTTTCATGATGATTTCTTAATTATGGATAGTAATATAAAAAACATTTTAGTAGTGGATAAAGTAGCAGATTGTCCAATGTTAATTTTATTAGCAAAAATAAATGAAGAAAACTGGATGATAGCACTTGCTCATTGTGGATGTGAATATATAAATAGACTATTGCCTCAACAAATGGTAGATGCCTTAATAAAGGAAAGCAATGTTAAACCACAATATATAAAAGCATATATTACCCCATGCATTTCAAAAGAAAGTTATGTTTATGATAAATATCCACCAGTGGCATCAAATAAAGATGCTTGGAAAAATGCAATTGAACAAAGAGAAGATTTTTATTATATAGATTTAAGAAAAGCTATTGTAAATCAGTTATTATCAAAAGGTCTACAAAAAGAAAATATGATAATTTCTGATAAAGATACAAGAACAGATAATGATTTCTATTCCCATGTAGCTTATAAGAAAGGAGACCTTAATAAAAATGGTAGATTTATTGCAGGAGCTGTTTTTATTGATTAAATAATTATGAAATGCACTAATTGTAAAAATGAATATAAAGATAACTTATTTAGTTGCTCATATTGTGGAACTATTAATAAAGAAATATATAAAGATATAAAAGAAGTAGATTTAAAGAAAAGTTCTTATGAAAGTTTTAAAGATGATGTAAGAAATAAGAAGTTTAGCTTTAAGAAAGAAATTCCCCTTTTAGTTATAAGCATTATCATAATATTACTAGCATACGCCCTAAGTTACTATTACTTTACTTATATTGAAGATTATCCTTTCCTTTTCAAAGTTATAACTAATTATCCTTTCTGGTTAATAATATTTATACCTCTAGCATTATTCATTTATTATAAAAACTTCTCATCGCTATCATTAATATTAAACTTATACTTTAGTATTTTTGCAGGTGTTAGTATTTGTTTTCCATTTTTCTATCCACTAGCAGTGGCAAACAATGGACATAGAATTTACCTATCTTTATTATTAATCCCCATAATAATACTTATAGTCTTTGCCATGCTTAAGCTTGTAATAACTACTATTAAAAATAAATTATTAAATCATCATGCTATAAGTTATCTTGTATTTATGATATCTACATTATATTTTCTAGTTACAATGATAACTGTTATTATAAGAATAACATGCTATTAGAGGCTTTTCTTTCTATTTAATTTGTGTTAATATAAAACACATTAGAAAAGAGGACTTATAATAATGGTAAATAATTTAAAGATTAATAAAATAAAATTTAAATATTTACTTAAAAATATAAAGCCTGTAGAGCATATTAAAGATAAACAGGAGATAACAGTAAATATTGATGAATTAACAATAGATGACAAATATAAACCATACATAAAAGAGTTTGTTAAAAAAACTAGCACTAACTTTAATTTTAGAAATCCAAATGAAAAATTAAAGACATTAAATCTTAAACAAAAGACAATATTACAAACTTTAATGCAACCAACTAGTGAGGCAATTTATAATAGTTTAAATAAAAAAATATATACAGGAAAAAATATAGATGATTCCATATATCATGAATTGTTTCATGCTTTTACCACTTATAAGGAAAATATTTTCT